>JAJDAD010000042.1 GCA_029262055.1 Candidatus Zhuqueibacterota bacterium | reverse complement strand
TGAGTTCGACGCGTTGTTCGAAAGTCAGTTGCTTGTATCGCACAATCTACTCCAATTTTTCCCTTAACTTGATAAACCCCAGGGTTTATCAAGTTAAGGGTATTATAGAATAAATTGTTGCACTTATTACTTGAACTCAGGATATGAAACCTCTACTAATCTTCTCCTTTCTAACCGCCGGTTCCTTTCAGAGTCAACAGGAATGCGACCAAATCATGGACTTGTCCTTCGGTCAGGAGTTGCTTATAGTTGCCCGGCATCATAGATACCGGCTGCGGGACGACTTTTCTCAGCTTGTCCCTGCTCACGCGCAACAACTGGTTGTTGCTGTTTCTCAGCATAAGCGCTTCCCCGGTTTCTTCTTCTAGTAGCCCGGTAATATACAGACCGGCAGCCGTGATGGCCAGCACTTGCTGGTAGCCGCTGACAATGTTTGAGTCCGGGTTGACTATCTTGGCATGAATGTGTGCGGCCGATCTGATGGTCGCGATTGCGCCCAGATCCGGGCCAATGGCCGTTCCCACCGCCTGGCTATCGGCAGCGCTGGCAATGTGGCACTTCGCGCAAGCCGCCGGACCGTCTTGGTCAAAAAAAAGCTCGCGCCCCGGCTCCGGGTTTCCCAGGCTTACGAACACATCCTCCTCGGTAGCAGTTTCGTATTCAGACAGCAGCGAACGCGGTAAGACAATTTCGGTCTGAAGCGAGTCGCCACCCAGGCTGAACAAGTATGCAATGATCGCTTTTATCTCGGACGGAAACAGGGCGATGGGTGCGCGGAACACTTGCGGCATCTCGTTGTTGAAACCCGGGACCACAAAAGCCGCCGGTTCCGCCAAAGTCTGCACGAGATAATCCAACCCGGACGCCAGGCGCAAACTGTCCGCCCGCAGAACTGCCCGGTCGGAGATAATTGGCCCGTCTTCGCTATGCCCAAGGTTGGGACCGCGCAAGGCATACCCCCTCTTTCCGATTTTGTGGCAAACGTGACAGGTGCCTTTTCCCCAAAACAGCTTTTCGCCGTTGGCGGCAGTAACCGGGATATCAGGTTCGGACAGCAACGACATTTCCGGGAAGCTGGACACCCAGCGATAGGCGAGGTAGGAAAGAACGGCGAGGCTTAGCGTCAAGAGCGCTAGTTTACGGAACATCTGACCACTTGCTCCAGAACAAAAAAGGTGTGCTTACGCGGGGTAAGCACACCTGAAAGTATCGACTATTTTACCCATTATCAACCACCGAATTCAGCATTGGCCTCACTTGCGGCACCAGCAGTCACTGTGACCTCTTGTGTTTTGGTGCCTAACGATTCCTGCCAGAACTCAAGAGTGTAAGTACCGGCCGGCACATCCGCCAACATGTAGTTGCCCTCAGCGTCGGTGACTGCGTAGTAAGGATGGTCGGCTACGACTATATAGCCACCCATCCAATTGTGGACATCACAGGCGATGCGAATAATTTCCTCCTCGCCAAAAGTCTGAACCATTCTCTTCTTAAAGCCCGGCTGAGCCACATTCATGGGTTTGTTTTTCTCGCTATAGGTATGCAGATTGTGCAGGATACCGTCGCTGTTGAGAATTGCACATTGGCTGCCCGCACCCACGACAACGACGTGCGGTGTGAACACACACCCTTGCTGGTCGATAACCGCTTCGCCGAGTGTATCCAGACCTTTGCCGGCGCTGATGTTGGTTATTTTGACGACGACATTGGCCAGACCCTGGTCGGCGGATACTACGACTGCTTCACTGTAATGGCCTTCTTTGCCGCAAACACTGACGTCTTTGGTTATTTCCAGCTTTTGTTTGGCTGGCGCAGCAGCCCCTGCGAACGAGACCCAGCCTTCTATACTGCCGCCGTCACTGACTGCGGTCATCTTGTATCCGCCGGCCGTCGCAGCCGGTTTGTCGGCCATGGCTTTGTCGCCGGTAGATTCGCCGCCACCACAGGCCAACAAAAAGGCCAATGCAGCGATTGGGGCAACGCATGAAATCAACCTGGACATATTTTCCTCCTGATTCGTAGTTTAGAGTCTGTTAGCAAACTTTCTGATATTCATTAAGTAATCACGCAGAGCTTCGACGTGTCTGTCAGCATCGCCTCCCAGGATGTCGGGAAGTGACTCAGCCACGTCTGGGTAAAAGCCAGGCATCTTGGTGCCCGGTTGTAGTTCTTGTGGATTCATGATCCAGTCGAAGACCCAGTCGGGATTCAACCGGTCTGGCGCCAGCAGAAAGTCCGGCGCCCAGCCTTCGGGCGGGCCTTCCGGTTTCTTGCTGCCGACCTGGTGACAACTGAAGCAACTGAGGTAATCCCCGGAATAGAGTTTTTCCGCAGCACGTTGCTCGGCGCCGGTCAGTTCGATGTCCAACTCCAGGAATGGTTCATTCATGCCTTCCAGTGCCTGAAAGTAGGCAATGAGTGTATTGACCTCATCGTCGTTGAAGCCAAAGGTCGGCATGCGAACACTTAGCCATGGCCGTATTTTCGTAACGGGCTTCTTCAGAAAATCAAAGAGCCAGTCCGGCTGCACTTTACGTCCCTCCCCTATCAGATCGGGTGGCGTCGCAGAAATCGCCGCATCCTCGCTTTTCCCTTCTTTTGCAAACGCCTCAACAATGGTTGGGCGAATAAATCCACCCTCGCCTTCAACAATGTGGCAGCCAGCACAGTTATATTGGCGCACCAGGCGGCGGCCTTTTTCCAATGCATCGCCCAAAGCGCCCGGCTTGTGCAGGTAATCGTCGCCGATCGTACGCCCGTCCCAGCTTTTCAGCAGCATTGTCATGGTAGTCGCGTCATCGTCATCAAATGCGTAATTGGGCATTCTCTGGGTGACGGCTTCGGTTGCATATTCCCGGGAGTTCTTCATTTTTCCCAGGGTCCACGCATCCCAGGTGTCAGCGGCAACCGTGCCACTGGCTATCGCATCGCCGTAGAAAAGCTCGTCATGAGTCTTACCACCAAAATCGTTGAGCGAGACGCTGACCTTGCCTTCTTTCTCCATGCCCTCGATTTCATGGCAACCATGGCAGCCAAAATTCCGGATGACGGCCTTACCCTCTGCGATCAACTCCGGGGAGTCTAAGTCAACCCCGGCCAAAGCAACGCTGGCCGGTGCAGATTGTTTACGGGTCATCAGGTATGCGGTGATGTCGCGTGCCTCAGATACTGTCAAACGCAGATCAGGCATCGCAGTGCCCGGATGATATTGCTTCGGGTTGCGAATCCAGGCGTACAACCAGTCCCTCCCAACTTTGCTGGCGATGTTGGTCAGCTCCGGGGCAACGTCATAACTGACATCCGTGACCCTCACTTCGCGATCCTTTTCGGTAATGACGTGACACCCCTTACAACCCACACTCTCTACCAGTTGCTCTCCGCGTTTCGCGGATCCGCCTGACGGAGCCGGAGGCGCGTCATAGCGACTGTCCTTTGCGATATTCACCAAATAGGCCGTAACGGCTTTTGCTTCGTCTGGGGCAAATTGCGGATTGGGCATCCGGGTATGTTTACGGAACGACCTGGTGTCCGTAACCCAGCTATAGATGAACTCCGGCGTGATTTTCTTCGTGATGTCATTGAGGGGCGGTCCGGCCTTTCGCATTTTTTCGTAGCCGGCAATATCGTGGCAGGCATAGCAGGCGAGATCGTAGACCATACGCTTCGCTTTAGTTAGTCTGGGAGCATGATCAATTCGCATTTCCGAGCTGTGGCATTTGTTGCAGCCTCCCTCCAGAAAATCTTTGCTGAGCAGCGGGTGTTCCCAATGTGCCACCTCGCCGTGCGCGTGCGGGATGCGCAATGCCTCGCCCTGGCCTTCATGACAGGGGGTGCAGCCGAACGCGTTTATCGGGTGTGTCTTGAGCAGCGCGTCCCGGTTAGGGTGCGTGCGAAATGGTACCGCATAATCGTCATAGCCACCCTTATCAGCGTTCACATGACAACTGGTGCAACGGTCGACCTGATCGAGAAAACTCTCGAAATTTCCTTGAACAAAGTCACTTAGAACAAACTGCTGAATGGCAATCTTGCGATCAGCGATTTTCTGGATGCGGTCTTCCACCGCGGTAATGGGGGTTCGCAACTCATCCAACTCTTCCTGCAATCTGGTCATAGACGCTTGACAATCTGCAATTTGAGTTTCCGTGGCCGCTTTTGCTGCTTCTGCCTCGTCCCATTCTTGCTTAAGCGCATCGACTTCGGCGGCCAGCGCATCAATCTTCGGTCTCAGATTCTCCGCGTCTTCGGTGTGGCCTTCGTGCTCGGCATGTTTGTACTGATACCAAAGGGCATCGTATTCGCTTTTTGCGAAACGATAGCTCCGCATCGCATCTTCCAGCGCATTCTCGTCCCCGGCAAGCTTGATTTGTGCTTGTTGGTACTCTTCGCCCTCCAGGATGGCCTTAGCTTCCATGGCTTCTTGCTGCAACGCGCCATAATGCTCGGCCGAGTTTCCCTGAAAATCGGCCTCAGCGGCCTGCAGCTCAGAGATGGCGTTGTCCGTCTCTTGCGCATTTAGCTCCATTTGGTAGCGCTGCCACGGCGCACGCGTCCGGATCATGTCCCAAATTGCCCAAAATGTACTCAGGGCCAGCAAGCTGGCCAGGATGAAATAGATGTGGCTGTAGTTTCTTTCTTCTAAAGGAGTTTCAGATCGCTTCGGCACATTGGCCTCCTCAGATTAAACGCACGAAAATGATAGCTTTTAAATGTTGAACCAAGGAGTTACCCAGATATATTGAATGTTGAGTGTCCATCGCAAAACCATTTTGATAGGCAGGCCCATCATGGACAAAAAGAGAAATGCCATAACGCCAAAACGCGCAGCGCCAAGCTTCTTGACAAACTCGGTGTTCTTTTTCCAGTAGTAATAAATGACTCCGGTTGCGAAATAAGCGCTCACCACGAACCCACCGAAAAAGAACGCAACTACTGAGTTTCTGATACCAAAGTACTGGTGCAGGTCGACATTGACCATAGCCACCACCTTGTGTGGATCCCAGTTTGCCCAGGGCATGAAGAAGTTCCATCCAGGCCCGCGTAAGAATGTACCCACAAAGATCAGAATGATCCAGAGAACAAAAAAGCCAAACAGAAATGTAGAAATCGCGAACTTGCGCTGCTCCCAGGTGTAGTAGCCGTTGCCTTTCGGATTGCGGTCCATGTAGGGAATCGCCATAAGCCCCACGATGATCAGCGTCGGAAAAATCACGCCGGCAATCCACGGATCGAAATAAACCAACATTTCCTGCAAGCCGAGAAAATACCAGGGCGCCTTGGACGGATTCGGGGTTTTGGCAGGATTGGCGGGTGCCTCAAGCGGCGCGTCCAGGACAATTGACCAAACCGTCAGGATGACCATGAGAAGAATGGCCGCCAGGAATTCATTCCTTACTAAATACGGCCAGGTGAAAATACGATCCTTGCCTTCTGCCTGAAGTTCCCCATACCGGCCCGCGCCGATCAGGGCATCGTTCTTCTGTGCCTCTCGCCACCAGAGCCAGGTAAAAAAACCGAAAAGCAAGAGCATCATAACGATGGGTATGTTGTCTGCCTTGCTCAGAATCAGAACGAGATTTTCCATAGACATCCTCAGATAGATTAATTGCCGCTAGTCAACCATCGCAATCGTGGAGTTCGGAACGGCTTCATTCTGCCAGATTTCTTTCTTCGATCATTATTAGAGGGGACCGGAAATACCGCCGTCCTTGCGTACCCGCCAAAAATGCACCGCGATAAAGACGGCTAAAAATAGTGGGAAGAAAATGCAGTGAAGAACATAAAATCTAAGAAGTGTGGGTGGCCCGACCTGGGTACCGCCCAGCAGGACAAAACGGACATCATTGTCAGGCCTCATGCCGAGTTCAGGTCCGAATGGTCCCTCGTGTCCAAGCAAGGGTGTCGCCCGGGCCATGTTGGTGCCCACAGTGACCGCCCAGATGGAGAGCTGATCCCAGGGCAAAAGATAGCCGGTAAAACTCAGCAGCAGCGTTACGGTCAGCAGGATAACGCCAACAACCCAGTTGAATTCACGCGGCGGTTTGTAGGAACCCGTGAGGAATACACGGAACATGTGGAGCCACACGGCAATCACCATTCCGTGCGCTGCCCAACGGTGCATGTTGCGCAAAAACATACCGAAGGGCACATCAAACTCCAGATATTTCATATCGTTAAAAGCGTACTCTGCGGTGGGGCGGTAGTAAAACATGAGCAGAACACCAGTCACTGCCGTAACCAAAAAGAGCAAAAATGTGATGCCACCCATACACCAGGTAAAACGGATGTAAGCCCCGTGCCGTGGAATTCGCGTCGGGTGTAGGTGCAGCCAAACGTTGTCCAATACCTGCAGGTAGCGGTTCCGAGGTGTGTCTTCGTACCCGTGGCGAAACATCGATTTCCACACCTGCGTCTTTGTGACGCTGTCCTTCATCTTGTTGAAAAAGGCTTGCATTTGCTCTCCTCTGCTCCTTTAACAGCTATATGTGGCGTGACGTTTTTTGGGAAAAGCTACGGTAAGCAAAAAAACTTCGAAAGATAACATCCTTTTCATAAAATGTCAAGGGAAACGCCTGTCTTATCGGCGAGCGGTCGCTGCGCCATTGCTATCCACGCCGGATCGCAGAATTGCCCGACCCGAAATGCGTGCGCCGGTTGCCATGACTTGTGACCAATTCGGTTGCTTTTCTCAACTCCAATCGATAGTATTACCTGATGGATCGTGTTTATTTTATCTCCGATGCTCACCTGGGCGCCCACTCCGGCGAGATCGAAACTCTCAAAATCTCACGCTTGCACTCCTTTCTCGAGGCGATCCGGCAAAACGCCGACGTCCTGTACATAGTGGGCGATCTCTATGATTTTTGGTTTGAATATCGCAGTGCAATCCCTAAGGTGAATCTCAAGATTCTGTCCATGCTCAGCCGGCTTATGGAGGAAGGGACAGAGGTCAGGTACTTTACCGGAAACCACGACCTGTGGCAGGGTGAATTCCTGGCGCAGGAAATCGGGATAAAATTCTACGACCACCCCAGTATCGTGCAGCACAACGCCCTGAAATTGTTTGTGGCGCACGGCGACGGCCTGACGCCTGGCCAGTGGCAGATGCGGCTCCTGAAGCGGGTATTAAGAAACGGCAGCAACATCTTCCTGTACCGGCTCCTGCATCCCGATTTGGGGATTCCCATCGCGCGCTTTTTTTCCCTGCGAAGCAAAGAAAAACCGGGAAACAAGTATCTGGCGGAATACCGTGAGTTCGCTATGCACAAACTGGATGACGGCGTCGATGCTGTCATCCTGGGACACACACATGATCCACTCTTTGAAAACGTCGGCTCGAAATACTACATTAATCTGGGTGATTGGGTCACGAATTTTACCTACCTGCATCTGGTCGACAAAAAGCTGGAACTAAAGACCTGGCATGGCTAAAGCAATGGCTTTGGCGTTGTCGAAACTTACTCTGGGAGCGGCAGTATAACTTCCAACCCGGTTTTCCCTGAATGATAGAATGGATTGCCGCCGGACTGTGCGAGAGTGGCAATCGTAGATTTGAAACGGAGTCGTTATGCCATCCTTAAAAGACTCGTGGGCACGCAATAAGATCATGATGGCCACCTCAGCCGGGGCACTCCTCCTGCTGGTGGTCGCCGTCGGGTTCTATTTTCTGGTGCGTGATCTGCCCTCCCTGCAACAATTGGAGTCTTATAAGCCCAAGCTGTCGTCAAAGGTATTCTCCGCAGACGGCAAGCTCATCCATGAGTACTATATCGAAAAACGCAGCTTCGTGCCGCTTGAGGAAATGCCGGATTTCTTGATCAAGGCAGTCCTCGCTACGGAAGACCGAAAATTTCACAGCCACTGGGGCATGGATATCAGGCGGCTTTTCGGGGCGGTCCTGAAGAACATAGCTTCCGGCAGCCTGACACGCCAGGGCGCCAGCACGCTGACCCAGCAATTGGCACGGCAATTGTATCTGACGCTCGAGAAAACCTACACACGCAAGCTGCGGGAACTGATCACCGCCATTCAGATTGAGCGCACATACACCAAGCCCGAAATCCTGGAGATGTACCTGAACCACATGAATTTCGGCCACGGGGCTTACGGCGCGCAATCGGCCGCACGCATGTATTTTGGCAAAGACGCCAGAGATTTAGACGTACAAGAGTGCGCTCTCCTGGTAGGCCTTTTGAAGGCGCCGTCCCGCTACACGCCGCGCTGGCATCCGGAGCGCGCCAAAGGCCGGAGAAACACGGTGCTTTACGCCATGCAGGATGTCGGCTTCTTAAACCGTGAAGAATATGAAGAATTGCTGGAAACGCCGATTGCCTTAGCGGAAAAAAGCAAGAGCGCGTTGGGACTTGGTCCGTACTTCACAGAACACATCCGGCAAATCATGCAGGACAAGTACGGCTACAATCTCTACACGGATGGTTTGTCCATTTATACATCCCTGGACTCCCGTGCCCAATTTGCAGCCGAACGCGCAGTCGAAATAGGCATGGCATCGCTGCAAAAAAATGTCAACGCCTATTACAAACAAAAGGACCGCGTGGCCGGCCTGGTCACTAGGGAATTCCGCGAACAAAATGATATGGAAACCCTGCTGCAAGACTCAACGTTTGTGGATTCAGTTCTCGCGGCCAGAGTCTCAGCTCAGGTAGCGTTGGTTTCCATCGACCCGACCAACGGCCGCATTCTCGCCTTTGTCGGTGGCAAGGATTTTGAAAAATCTAAATTCAACCGGGCTATCCAGGCCCGCCGCCAGCCAGGGTCGACTTTCAAACCATTTGTTTATACCGTTGCGGTTGACAACGGTTATCCGCCGACACAAGAAGTCCTGAATCAACCGGTCGTGGTTATGATGGAAAACGGTGACCGCTGGTCTCCACGAAATTTTGACCTGTCGGTCGGTGGTCCCACGACGTTTCGGAAAGGACTCCAGTGGTCACTGAACCTGGTGACCGTGCGCGTGCTGCAGAGCCTGATTCAAAAGCCAAGCCTGGTTGTTGATTATGCACACAAGATGGGGATTAAGTCCAAGCTGCATGCAGTTGATGCCATCGCACTCGGCGCGTCCGGCGTGACACCCATGGAAATCACCTCAGCCTACGGCACATTCGCCAATAACGGCGTCCTGGTCGAGCCCATGGCCATTCTCCGCGTTGAGGACAAGAATGGCAATATCATCGAGCAGAATCGACCGCGAAGTCAGGAGGTTTTACGCAAGGAAACGGCGTACATTGTCACCGATATGTTGCGCACGGTGATCGACCACGGTACCGGCGGCCGGGCACGCTGGATGTGGCATTTTACCCGGCCCGCCGCAGGCAAGACCGGCACCACTGACGACTACGGGGATGCCTGGTTCCTGGGGTTCTCGCCCCAGGTTGTCACAGGTGTCTGGGTGGGACTCGATGACTTCAGTTTGACGCTTGGCAAAGGCCAGACCGGATCGCATGCCGCCCTCCCGATATGGGGGCCGTATATGAAAGCAGTACACGATACGCTAAATCTCCCCATAGTCGATTTCCGCATGCCGGATGGCGTCGTCCGGGTTGAAATTTGTGAAGACTCCAAGCTCTTGGCAAAAGGGAATTGTCCCTGCAAGGTCATTGAGGAAATCTTCATTGCCGAGCTTGCGCCGACCGAGTATTGCGACGAACACGACACCATTTTGAAACCAAAGAAGAAACCCGAGCGGAAACGTGTCAGGTTTTAGTACGATTGCGAGGGCTACAGTAATAGAAAAAGCAATACGTGTGTGACTCAGACCTTCCGCCCTGTCTGTTTCTCAGGCTTTGTTCCGAACAAACCCTTCTGAAGTATTCCTAATCCGGCAGAGAGCGCGCCACTCTAAACCCATCTGTCGGCGTAATGATGACGTTATCATGCGGCTCTATCAGGTGGAAACGCCTCGCGCAGCGCACCTGGTCAGGGCCCGCCTGCCAACTACCGCCGCGAAGCAACCAGTCGTGTCGTTCCCGCCGGTTAAAAATATCCCAAATATCATGTGGTCCGGGCGGATTACTTGCGGCGCTGTTGGCATAATAATCAGGCTCGTAGAAATCCCTGATGAATTCAGCCACATTACCGGACATATCGTGTACGCCATACGGGTTCGGCGGAAACGCTCCGACCGGTGCAGTCCTTACGTAAGCATCCCTTCCGGCTAGACCGGCAATATTGGCCAATTCGTTGCTAATGGTGCCGTCAGTTGTCGCATATTCGAGTTGCTGTCCACCACGGGCAGCCTTCTCCCACTCTGCTTCAAATGGTAAGCGCAGACCGTAGAATTCAGCAAACGCATACGCGCCGTACCAGGTCAGGTATGTCACCGGGTGATCTTCAAACCCGGGAATGGCCTCAACTGTCACTTCATCGATGCCATCACCGCGAACCACTCGAAAGAACTGCTGCACACGGTCATTGTCGGGTATTTTTGTATAAAAGACAAAACGGTAAGGCGGTATGTTTTGAATAATGAGATTGCCGTCGTGCAAAACAATGTGTTTCCTCAAAGCCTCAGTTAAGAAGGCCGCGTACTCTCTGTTGGTCACCTCAAACTTCCCGACCTCAAATGCATCCGTAAAGACCCGATGCTCTGGTTTCTCATCATCGCGGCCATTAGCATCGCCCATGAGAAACTCGCCCGCTGGAATCGCAACCATTTCAAACCGGTTCTGATAGACCGGCTGAATTTCGACTTCACTTTCAGCGGTCCAGCCATGGTAGCTGGCTCTGACTTTTTCAACGCCGGCAGCGCCTGCCTGAGTCTGCAGCAAGCCATTTTCTCCGATACTGGCGGCCAGCCCCGGCTCGATCGACCAACTCACTTGTTCTGTGACCCAGGCCTCTTCGCCATCCTGAAATGTCGCCGCACAACGAAACTGCAGCGCGTCACCGGCCTGCAGATTCGCCACAACAGGCCAAAGACCGACAAGGTCGGCTCGGGGAGTCACCTCAACCTGAATGCTGGCGGTCATGGCACGATAGTCCGCGGTGACCGTTTCGACCCCGGTTAGATTGTTGACCGACGAGAATATCCCTTGCTCATTGATAGTACCCGTTATGCCGGGTAATGACTGCCAGATGGCCTCCGCTGTCACATCTTTCTCTACCCCGTCTTGATTTGTAAGCGTTGCCTTCATTTGAACTGACGCACCCGAGTAGGTGGCTTGACCGCCCGCTGCGATGCGGAAATTCTGGCCGCTGTCCACGACCGTATTCGGGCTGTCGCCGCACCCATACAGAGCAATGAGGGAAATTGGCAGAATGAGCACTCTGGACGAATGCCCGGTAAAAGCTTTCAGCATCGGGACTCCTCAGGTTTTTCTCTAATGGATAATCTCACCAAGATTCTACTAATTGGCAGGTCGCACTTCCAGGTAACCGTTCTTGCGCACAGTGGGCGTCCGCAAGAAGTTCGCCCCTAGCTCCCGCAGACTGGGGCCAATCCTGGTCAGGAGCTGTGCCGGGACTTCCTGATGTGTAACATGCATGAACGGGATCACGGCATACTCTGCCGGCGGCAAATTCAAGTTAACAAGAGGCAGACTGGCGGAACGCTCGATTGGGGTGGAACCCACAAGCACGGTCTCCTGAGTCTCAACCGGAACCGTTGCAAAGACGAACAGCTCCTGCGTAGCAATGTTTTGAAAGAACACCGGCCCGAGAAACCCTGCCGTCGTTTTTGGAAACAGAACCGTCGCAGTATCGCTTACCACCGGGTCAGTTTGCAATGTCAGACTGATATCAATATTATCCAGGCTAAATGCTCTGATTGAAGCGGGTTCAACCGTGGTATTAATGGAGAGGAACCGTTTGAGATGCTTGGGGCTGCCAAGCCTGCCTTGCGAGTCGAGAGCTGCCTGGTCAAAGACAAACGCGCCCTCACGTACTGCAACCTCCTCAAAGTCCAGCTTGTAGTTAGCCACAAAAAAATAGAGTTTGAAAACCCCGGTTACTTTTTCATTTTGACCGGAGGGAAGGTCTAATGAGAAATTCCCCTGGCTATCTGTGTAGGTACCAACGTCAAACTCTTCCAGCCAGACGAATACACGTTCGGGTTGGTTTTCGTTGTCGAGCGCGACATTGCCGGTAATCCGACTTTGCCCGTTTCCAATTCCATCGGTTCCAACAGGGTTGGAGGTACACCTGAGCTGAGCAAGCACCGTAACGGCCAGTACAAGAAATGTGATAGAAAGTTTATTCATATTCATATACGCCCTGAATGGTCATCGAATTATCTGAAATCTAAGGACCAGATCTTTATGAATCAACCTTGCGGACATAGTCCGCGCCGGTTATGATTTTTTTTTAGAAGATGGGGATTCTATCTCATGGCTATTCAGAAAAATCCGAGGACCGGACCTCTGAGACATTAATGATACAGCGCAGCGGAGCTATTATTCCGTGAGTGGTTAGTCCTAAACGCCTCGGTCAAATCTGCCAGAGTGGGTGGAACATCCGAGGACTATTAACCACAGTAGTAGAATACCGTTTTTGTCGAAGACCCATCCCTTCCCTGTTTTGACCTACTGTTCGATCTCAATACCGTCCAAATCGTCGAACCTGGCTTGCACACCCCAGCCACCGAACGACTCAGATACTGCCAGAAGTACTCTATTCTTGCCAGGCTTCAGAGAAAGATATACCTCATCAAAGTAGCCAATAGTACCAAGAAAACGAAAGTCACGCGAACCGTAACCATTATCTCCGCCATAAATCAGCCTATCGTTTAAGTACACCTTGACTCTGTCACTGTAGCCAAAGCTGAGTTTCTTAACCTGCTCGATCCTGGACAGAACCATCACCTTGGCAAACACCGTGTTCTTGTCATCTTGAATTTCCGACAATCGTGCAAAATTTACGATCCCAGATGGCTCACAGTCCATTTTTCTCCACGTCAAATCTTCCTTGTCAGGTCTACCGAGCGAAAATTTGTTTTCCAGGCTCTTCTCCTTAAATGTATTTGACACCCACCACGACATAATGGTGCCGGCGCGTACAGGTTCACGCGTTTCGGCTTTCCCTTTTAAGGTTGGATTATCCGCAACTGCAAAGCTAAAATTTGAAAAATGGGCGGCGGCAAAATTACCCGCACTGACGCCAACTCGCCCGGCTGCGACAGTTCGCTTCAAATCACCTGTAAACAGAAGCGGTGTACTCATGTCTTTGATATACATTTCTGCACTCTTTCCGGAGACAACTATTTTGACACGCATCCATTCATCAAATTCATAGTCTATGGCCACACCGTAGCCTGAACCGTGATACAGTTGCCAGGCCGATGTGCCATTAAATACCGGCGTGTACTGGTTCGCATCCGGTTTGCCTGACTGGTGTGGTCTCAAATAGAACTCCTCGTAGTTTCTACCATCTTGCCAACGCCAGATACCACCCATGAAACCGCGATCGGCGCCGAAGGCAATGTCGAATTCTACGATGCCATTTGTGAAGTTGGAAACTTTGAGAATCGCCTGGCCGCCTTTGATGGTTAGACTTTGACGTCCCAAATAGTCTTCGATCTTGCTTTCCCTCGCGCTGATTTCCCATCTGTCAGAATCAAATGGGATTGTCTGGGCCGATGCGGACGCGGCTGCCAGAATGATTACAAACACTTCCAGGTGCTTTGTCATTTCATCCTCGTTTTTGTTTTCAAAAGATGGTTTCCTATGGGGGAAAAGTATTCCAGTGTATTGTCGGCCTAATATGCCAACTGCTCAAAACAGTGGCGCAGTCTGCTGGTTAAATGTCTGTCGATGACATCATCAAAAATATTGGACGAGCTAATGTAGCGCAGGACTGGCTACAGATCAGATGATTTGTGGCCAGCGGAGCGGAACTTGTGGTGAATGGTGTGAAATCAAAGATAGGCGATGTAACGTTGCACTCGTTCCCAACGACGACGGCTCACCGGAAGTGTTTTCCCGTTTTGTAGTTGAATGGAGTGGCTCCCGTTTCGTCCCCGACCTATTTCCTTGACCTGGGAGATATTGACGATGATCGAGCGATGGATTCGCTGAAACACCTTCGGATCAAGTTTATGCTCCAGCACGTGTAGTTTTTCTCTAATCAAAAAGGATTGCATGCCTGCGTAGATATTGACATAGTTATCCGCAGCCTGCAGCCAATCGATTTGAGATGCTTTGAGCAACACAGTCGAATTCCCCATTTTCACAGGCAGTTGTGAGGTATAGGCGCGCTCTTCGTTACTTGCAGCGACAACCTTGTTCACATAGTGCTCAAAACCGTAGCTGAGCCCCAACACAGCCACATAAGTGAGACACTCGAAATAGAAGAGGCGAATGAGAACATAAGCATATCTGTCGGAGTAACCAAGTTCCGAAAAGACATGAGGTTTGAGGATTGCGAGCGTAGTTGTTATGATTCCGATGTGTAGCAACGCGACAGTCACACACGCTACGGCGTGCACCAAAACGGGGACGCGCCAGTGCTCCGGTCCAATCCGGCATTTATGGCCCAGCCAAACAACTCCGAATGCAATCAATCCCCATGAATAGTAGTCGATGGCAAACTCACCCAGAGTCAGCACCCCGGGGAAATGGTGGCTTCCGGCGATGTGTTCGAGATAGAATTGGATGTAGTGAAACAGTGCCACTGTCGTCCAGACACCGAGGGTGATTCCCCACAGTTGCCTGACTGATAGCTGTCGTATTTGCAAGGTTTTGCCTTCGATGAAAACAGAAGATACAGGAGAATTTACGCAGACTGCTGTAGAAAGTTCAAGCTAGTGAAGAAATGAAATTGTCAACCTCGGTGCGGATTGTGTACAGAAAAACGGCGACATGAACGTGCGTCGCCGTTGATTTTTTTGAAGCTCGGGGATATTTGGAGTCAGGCGGACTTCTTTTTGCGGGATTTGAATTTCGTGGCAGCCAGACCCGCTGCGCCAATCCCGAACAGGGTCAGGGTAGCGGGTTCCGGGATGGGCGTGGTTGGCCCGCCGCCGGTGAGAAAGCCCTCGATTAAATAGTCACCATCGTCCTGTATTTCCAGAAAGGTGTCTACAAAATCGCTAAAATTGAAAGCGGTTAGCGGCAAGGTCTCATCCGCAAAGAAGCCGTTGGCAAACTCCAGGTCCAGGTCCAGCTCATCGACGCCAAGATCCCCGAGCTGAAGCGGCGTCATTTCGTCCAGGCCTTGGACTTCATAGGTGTGGTCGTCTTTCAGTTCGATTTGAGTCCCAACCATGGAAAATGCCGTCCCATCAATCACCACCCGGATTCCGAACGGCGAGCCCTCGCTTTTGAAATCACTTGGAAAACCGCCACTGTGCTCGTCAATAGCCAGTTCATCGAAAATCCACTGAATGGTAAAACTGTCGCCGACGTCTATCCCTGCAGGCAAGCTGCTGCCCGTCGCTTTTGTAATCTCACCGACATACGTAAAGGTCAGGGCTGCTTGTAACGGTCCAGCCAATAGCGCAAGCAAGAGAGAAGTCAGGACTGCTTTCATGATTTGTTCCTCTGATGATTAAGACCTGGAGCTAGTGCGCCTTTTTGTTCAAATACCATGCCACTTAATCTACTTACTGTCAAGCCTTCAAGACGTGTCACAAATAACTGATTTAAATACACTTGCGACATCTACCAAGAATTCCTTTTTCCGACATGTGCCTGCTGTAATGTTAGAATTGCTGACAGTCAAACGGATGATTTCTCAATCAATCGATTTAACCAGCCTAAAAACACCAACTTACTCCAACAAGTAACGTGTTGTTTATCTTTACAGCAGCCCGGCTTTGAGAAAGAAAAGGGAGACATCGACAAGCCGCCCGGAGGTCGCTGCGGGGCTACCGGGGAGGATGCTCAACTGTGACCGGAGATTACCTTGACTTTTCAGTGGTGCTTAATTAGTTTTCTGGACTGCATATGCGTCAGGTCACGCCGCAATCTCACAATACACGAGGGCCGATCTCATGCCGGCCTTTCTTAGTCAATCTCAATGGAGGTTTGAATGCAACGGTCATACGTCGCTCTGTTCGCCCTGAGCCTGCTTTGCGGAACTGCCTTTTCCCAAAGCCCGGACGAGGGCTCGCCCAATCCAGACATCCGTGAAAAAACCGAAAAGATGCAGCCTCTCCCCGGGTTTTTTGATATTTTCTGGGACGCCGGCGACGGCAAGATATGGCTTAAAATTGACAAATGGGAGGAGGAGTTTCTCTATATGAACTCCTTACCTGCCGGCATCGGCTCCAATGATATCGGGCTTGACCGTGGCCAGATCGGCAATGCGCGGGTCGTCCACTTTCAACGCGTCGGCCCGAAGGTCCTTTTAGTGGAGCCAAACTACGGGTACCGTGCAGTATCCGAGAATCAGGCGGAAAAAAAGTCCGTGGAGCAGGCGTTCGCGCAGTCTGTTCTTTGGGGATTCGAAGTAGCGGCGCAGCAGAATGAAGACGTCCTGGTGGATGCCACCGATTTCTATATCCGTGATGCGCACGACGTCATCGGAACGTTGAAACTGACCGAGCAAGGTAGTTTCGCACTGGATGCAAGCCGCTCGGCCTTCTATCTGGAGCGCACGCGCAATTTCCCCAAAAACACGGAAGTCGAAGTCACCCTGACCTTCACCGGCGATGCGCCGGGCGGCTTTGTCAGGCAGGTGACGCCGACGCCTGAAAGCATTACTGTGAGACAGCACCATTCGTTCATCCAGCTACCGGATGACGGTTACAAAATGCGCGCTGCCGATCCGCGCGCGGGTTACTGGGGCATCCGGTTCCAGGACTATGCAACGGCGATATCGCAACCCATCGTCAAACGCTTTATAGGCCGGCATCGTTTGCAAAAAAAGGATCCCGGCGCAGCAGTCAGCGAAGCTGTTCGGCCCCTGATCTACTATGTCGATCCGGGTGCACCGGAACCAATCCGCTCGGCGCTGATGGAGGGAGCCGGATGGTGGCGCGAAGCATTCGAGGGGATCGGTTTCAAAGATGCGTTTCAGGTCAAGTTGCTGCCGCCGGGTGCGGATCCGATGGATGTGCGTTATAATGTAATCCAATGGGTGCACCGGTCTACGCGCGGCTGGTCGTACGGCGCCGGTGTAACAGATCCCAGGACCGGAGAGATCATCAAAGGCCATGTGAGCCTGGGCTCGCTGCGTGTCCGGCAGGATTTCCTGATCGCTCAGGGCTTGCTCGGTCCGTTTGAAAACGCAGAAGATGAGCCCGCCATCATGCAGGAAATGGCCCTGGCACGGCTGCGGCAGTTGGCCGCGCACGAGGTCGGGCACACCCTGGGGCTGGCGCACAACTTCGCGGCCAGCGTCGCGGATCGTGCCTCGGTTATGGACTACCCGCATCCTTTTGTGACGGCCGGAGAGGACGGGACGCTCGATTTCTCACAAGCGTACGACACCGGCGTCGGTGCGTGGGACAAAGTGGCGATCGCATACGGCTACCAGGATTTTGCCGAAGGTAGCGACAAGACCGGACAGCTTGCAAAAATCATCGGGGACTATATCGCGGATGGACTGGTTTTTATTTCCGACTCTGACGCCCGGCCGGAGGGTGGCGCGCATCCCATGGCGCATTTATGGGACAACGGCGCTGACCCGGTGGACGAACTTACCAGGTTGTTGCAGGTTAGGAGTCAAGCTTTGCAGCAGTTTTCCGAAAAACAGATACGGGTCGGCGCACCTCTGGCAACTTTGGAAGAGGCCCTGGCGCCGCTCTACATGTCGCACCGCTATCAGGTCGACGCAGTCTCAAAACTCTTGGGCGGCTTATACTACACTTATGCGCTACGCGGGGATGGTCAGAAAATAACGGAGATCGTGGCGCCGGACCGACAGCGCCGCGCATTGGCCGCGCTACTCGCAAGCATACAGCCGGAAGTATTGCGCCTTCCGGAGCATATTTTAGATCTGATTCCGCCGCGGGCATACGGTTATGGCCGCAGCCGCGAAACCTTCAACGTCCGCACGGGCGTGACATTTGATCCGTTGGCAGCCGCGGAGATGGCGGCAAACCAGACGTTGCGCTTTTTGCTAAATCCGCAAAGGGCAGCGCGCCTGGTGGAATACCACGCCCGCAGCTCTCGCTATCCCGGCTTCTCGGAAGTCGTCGACAGGGTGATCGCGGAAACCTGGAAAAATGAACGCGAGCCTGGATTAGACGGAGAAGTTCAACGCGTGACGGATGCGGTCGTGCTGCATCATCTGTTCGCGCTGGGCGTAAACCCGGACGCGTCGAACCAGGTGCGTGCACTCGTCTTACACGCAGTCGCCGACCTGAAGGCGTGGCTGGTGCAAAGCGCCAAAAAGATCAAAGACAGAAGTCAGCGGGCGCACCTGGAGTTTGCCGTTGCCCAGACCGAACACTTCCAAAAGGACCCGCGAGACTTTGGTCCGGCAAGACCTGTGTCACCACCAGACGGATCTCCCATTGGGCAGGACGGCCGTCTTGGCTGTGGTTGGGGGAGCTATTGACCGGACATTGCCGGGCGCAGAAACAGTTGCTCCGACGCCACTCTGAGCACGAAGTCACGAACTCGGTTTGCCTACCAGGGAGTGAGCGGGTGCAGAGAACCTAAGCGTACGCGTGGGGTTCTTCGCACTCTGGCGGCTTGCGCCACCGAATGAGACGATAGTCAAAACCCGAATGATTCATGAACCACGCAGGCTAATCTCTGCTGCACTGTTCAGAGATTATCTTGCCAATAGCAGGGAGTTTTCTATGCAGATCCACCGAACGCGGCACGCGCGTCTTACACCGTTTTTGGTAGCCATTATCTTGTGTCTCGTCAGTCCGTCGCAGGCGCAGGAGAGTGAGGTCGCCATTTCATCTTGTTTGCGCCTGGGTCCGGTGGCCCAGAGAATGCCGGCTTTCAACCAGGTAAAGGACATCAATGGCGGCCGCTTTGGCTTGCCGGAAATGCTCAAGTTCGAACAGGTAGACCACAAAAACTGGTGGCCGGCCGCGGGACAAGTCGTGGACTGGTCAGTCGACCAGAAACTTGTCTGGTCCCCCATCGAATCCAATGACGTGGGTGACCTCATAATTGCCGCTCCGGACAGCAATCTGTCCCGGCTCTCCTTTCTCGCGACCTATCTCAATACGACCCGCTGGAGCAAAACCAAACTGCAGCTATCCAGCGCCCATCCGTTCCAGGTGTACCTGGACGGCAGTCTGGTGGGCACGGAAAGCGGAAACGGTGAGTTGCTGGCACTGGAAGAGGAAATTGAGTTAGAGACCGGTAAGCACTTATTGCTGATCAAGTCGATGTCCGACCCTGGAAAACCGGGCGACTGGTGCGTCAACCTGCGGCTCGCGGATACCGAGCCCGCACCCGGAAATATCTCGGCGACCATCGACCCAAAACACCCTGTGAATCTACACCGGTTGCTGGATACGCCACGGGTGCAGGACGTTATGATTTCTCCAAAAGGCGATTTGGTCGCTTTACAAATGCGCCAGACCTTGCCGCCATCGAATGCTAGTGAGTCATGGGTGGAGATTAGGCGTGTTCGCGACGGCGTCATCGCGCAGAGCTACCGGAGCTCGCCGAATATCAGCAGTTTCAAATGGTCAAAGGGCAGCGATCGTTTTGCCTACCTGAGCCACAATGAGGACAAAGCAACACTGTGGTCCGGCGACGACGAGACCGGTGAAGTCACCGCCCTGCTGAAGGACGAGGAAAATCTCAGCGAATACATCTGGGCGCCGGACGGGGCTTCGATCATCTATTCGCTGGCCCTTCAGCCTGAGGAAGATGACAGTGGTGTGCGCCGCCTGCGCGGCATGATCGACCGCCAACCCGGCTTGCGCACACGAGATTTCCTCTACCAGGTGAACCTGCCGCAAGGCAGAAAACGGCGCCTGACCGCTGGTTCCCTCTCCACCAACCAGGCCGCTATCAGTCCGGATGGGCATAGCCTGTTGTTCTATCGCGAGGCGATCGATGACAGCCGCCGGCCGTACATTCGCACGGAGCTTTTCCTGATGGATCTCACCACTCTGGAAATAGACTCCTTGTTTGCCGTCTACTCCTGGTTTGGAGAAGCGCACTGGGCCCCGGATGGCCGCCGCCTGCTGATTTTGGGTGGAGGCTCCACTTTTCCCAGCCTGGATCATCCGGTGGCCGCTGGCAAAATAATCAACGAATACGACACCCAGGGCTTTATTTACGACCTCGCCACTGGCGCAGTGGATTACTTCACCCGTGATTTCAGGCCGGCGCTCCTTGGCGCAATTTGGAGCCACAGAAACAACCGTATCTACCTGCGCGCCAGCGAAGGCTCATACCAGCGTCTCTATCAGTACGATCTCAAAAAGCGCAGTTTCAAACCTTTCAACGCTGCGGCAGAGGTGGTCAGACGGTTCGATATTGCCGGCGCTGCGCCGGTAGCAGCATACCTCGGGTCGAGCGCGAACGAGCCACCGCGCGTCTATTCTCACCATCTCCGCAAGAATGAATCGCACCTGGTTTTCGACCCCGGCTCCGAGCAGTTCCGGCATGTGCAATTGGGGGCCGTCAGACGCTGGGCATTCAACAATCAGGAAGGCACGAAGATCGAGGGCCGGGTCTACTACCCACCAGGATTCGACGCCGGCCGGCAATACCCCTGCATCGTCTACTACTACAGCGGCACCGTGCCGACCGAAAGGGCATTTGGCGGCAGATACCCTAAGAACCTGTACGCAGCAAACGGCTACATTGTCTATGTTCTACAACCCAGCGGCGCTACCGGCTACGGCATGGACTTTTCCGCGCGCCATGTCAACAACTGGGGTAAAACGGTCGCCGACGAGATAATCCTCGGCGTCGGGAAGTTTCTGGACGCCCACCCGTTTGTTGACCGCAACCGGGTCGGCTGCATAGGCGCATCGTATGGCGGTTTCATGACCATGCTGCTGCAGACACGTACCGACATGTTTGCAGCTGCAGTCGCTCATGCCGGCATCAGCGATATTTCCAGTTACTGGGGAGAAGGCTACTGGGGCTACCTGTACAGCGCGGTCGCCACCGCAAATAGCTTTCCGTGGAACCGGCCCGACATCTATGTCGATCAAAGCCCCTTGTTTCACGCGGACAAAGTGCAAACGCCGACGTTGCTCCTGCACGGCAACGCGGACACCAACGTTCCGCCGGGGGAGAGCATCCAGTTCTACACCGCTCTCAAGCTCCTCGGCAAGGAGGTCGAGTTAATCGAAGTTGATGGACAGAACCACCACATTCTACAGTACAACAAACGGATTCTGTGGAAAAAGTCAATCCTCGCCTGGTTTGATCGCTGGCTCAAGGCAGAGCCGGAATGGTGGCAGAATATGTATGGTGAATAGGGAATCGGCAGACGGGGAAAAAGGCCCTCACTGAATCTATTTGGAGATTAACCCGTATAACCGTGAATTGCTGTTTTACACACAGTTCTGTCAGGTCCGTGTTTCATGGTTTGTCAATGCAGAGTTCCATGCCTGCTGAGGGAACTGTCGTTCATGATAGTGCGGATTAAATCGTTCGTCCAGAATCACTCTTATTGTTACCTTTTTACCTATTCTTTAAACACCCTTAAGACGCAAGGCCAGTAAAGGCCCATTAAACAAGCGTCGTCCAGGTCGGACATAATACCCGCCGCGTGCGCAGGCGTCGAGCAGAGCCGAGCGCCTGCCTGCGGGGAAACTCCGAATCTACGACAGTCTGCTGGAGGGGGAGATTCCGGCTGGGCGCGTTCTGACCAAAGTCGAACGAGTTTCTTACCAGGCCCCGATGCCTGTTACTGCTAAGTATTCATCCACTAATACTCAAAGGAGAGAGCTATGACCACACCAAATCGTAAGCGACGATTATTCGATGCCGGCCGGACTGTTTTCTATGCGTGCGTGGTGCTGATGTTTTGCGTGTCCAGCGCATCCGCACAACGATGGCGCTGGCCGGACAAGGCGGAGAACCTGAAGGTGATGCCCAAAGACTCGGATGCACGGCAACTGCGGGCCGCCATGGTCAGCTTTGTCAACGCGCTGGGCGTGCGCTGCAATTATTGCCACGTCGGCGAAAATGGCCAACCGTTGAGCACGTTTGATTTTATCTCTGACAAGAAAAAGGCCAAAGAAACAGCGCGAATCATGATGCGCATGACACATGCGATCAACAATCAACACCTGACAGAATTAAACAAGGAACACCTACACGAAGTCAAATGCATCACCTGCCACCAGGGTCAGGAGGAACCGGTAACGCTCGAGCATGTTCTGTCCAAAGCGCTTGCCGAAGACGGGGTTGACGCCGCCATCGCAAAGTATCATGAGCTACGCGAGCGCTACTACGGCGGCTTCACCTATGATTTCAGAGAAGGCCCACTCAACAACATCGGCTACGAGCTGCTCGGCAAGGAGGATGTTGCCGGCGCAACCAAGATTTTTCAATTGAACGTAGAGATGAACCCGAAATCCGCCAACGCCTACGACAGTCTGGGCGAAGTCCAGATGCAGGCCGGTGACAAGGAAGCGGCGATCGTGAGTTACAAAAAATCCCTGGAGCTGAATCCAGACAATCGCAATGCCAAGCAAATGCTGGAGAAGTTGGCGGAGTAAGAGGTCTCGATTAGGAGCTTGTTTTCAAAAACCGCCCGGATTGTCGGGCGGTTTTTTTGGGGCTTCAGCAAGCCTCCCGACTCTCATTGCTATCGTTCGCACTCTTCCAGCGGGGGAACGCCATAGCTGACGCTCAGCGTCTGTCGAACCGTAAAGAAACAGCAGCGGACCTCAACACTTGAAATAATACCCTTTTGTATTGTTATCAGGATGTTGCGTAGGCGGGAATCATAAGACATTTGATTAGATTCCGGAGTGTCGTCGGGTTTGGCTCCCGCGCCGGAACGTGGGGCCTGGCTACCTTGTGTGACGGGCCAGAATCGCTGCTCGCTCTCATCACCGCCGCAGCACTATTCAGCCCACGCGGCGATTCTGGTGTACTCGGCCACCGACGTGTGAAGAGCGATGCGGCCCTGCCGGAATCTGATCCATGCGAGAGTCAAAAGCAGCCCGGTCAACATTGCGCTTACGCCTATCAGACCCGCTTCCGGCCCAAAGGCGCCTCCCGTCCATGCCTCCGGTCCGGATTGTTCGATTTGAACAACCGTGACCATCTTTGCAGGCATGGTGATGCCACTCACGGGAAATCCAAATACACTCCCCTGAAAGAGATTCCAGGTGATATGCAGTCCAATGGGAATTGCCAATTTTCCGGTTAGAACATAACTCATGCCCAGGAGGATGCCGGCCAGGATGATATTGAAGGTGCTGACAAAGGTCGCATTGGGGTTGTCCAAATGAAACAGTCCGAATATGACAGATGAAACAAGCCAGGCAAATATAATTGCGCGCCGGGGACCAATTCTCATGAGACTCAGGCCTTCGGACAGATTGGTGAGGAGGTAACCCCTGGTGACCAGTTCTTCCTCAATACCAACACTGACAAAGACAGTGATGACAACAAATAGGGGCAGGACGAAAGGCAAATCCGGATCCAGGGAATGAAAGAGCTGAGTTACGGTCACCCAGCCAAGAAGATATTCAACAACGAAGACCCCGGTGAGCAGGAGCGCGCCCAAAAGCAAGCCAAAGCCGAAGTCGAGCCACCAGTCTTTGTTGAGTGACAGGCCGAAATCTGCAAAACGTCTCCTGTCGAGAAACCTGCCGGCCAGCCATGTACTGACCAGGGCAGCCGAGAGCAGAAAGCCTGCAAACAGAAAGAAAAACCACAATGGCGCCTCACTGCTCAGTTTGACACCGGGAGCAATGATGCCCCGTAGAAACCCCAATCCCTGTCCAAGTGCAATATAGAGGACCATGTACAAGGCCAACCGTAAACCTGCTCTAATCCGGGCTTCTTCTTGATTCCAAAAAATCGATTTGATTCTCTTCACCTTGAGTTCTCCTGGTATTAAGCGATACAGCGCTGGTCGTAAACCCTACAACGAAAACCAACGGCTCACTTTAAGCAGGAAAACATTGGTCGCGTCATCGCTGAACAATTGGTCAAAGCTATCGGTGGCAGAGAAGCGGCCATTGTCGTCGTCGCCAGTGCGCTCCTGCGTCCAGACCAGAAACACGGTCGAACCCGGCTTGTACTCCCAGCGCACCACCAAGTTGGAGCGAAACTCCCGGAAACTAAAATCCGGAAACCCGACGGTGGCATCTATGGGGCCTTCCGGGTCGGAGAGAAAACGGAGTTCCTTATCGCCGTCCGTCTCTTCCGGTACGACTTCGCTATCGCCAAAACGGTGGAAGCGGGCGCTGTACTGGTTGGCGCGCGGCTTAGTGATGCTTTTAAACTGCGAGTAGCTACCGGCGGAAATGAACGGCTGGCCGTAATACTGCACGGACAGGTCCGGGGTGATGCTATAATCGAGCCGGATGGTGATGCCAAAGGTCTTCTGGTTGAGCTGGCCGAAGATGAAGCGGTCCCGGGCCGCGCTGTTTTCAATGGTGTCAATGTACTGCAGGTCGTCTTTCCTGAACGTGTAAAATGGATTGATCCTGATTTGTATTTCATTCTTCGGGCGCAGGTTAAGCCAGAAACGAAAATTGTGCCGTCTGGAGCCACCCTGATCCGCCCAACTGTTTGAGCCACCTAAGCCAACCTGGAAAGCCTTGCGCTGGTCTGATGAAGCATTGTACCACCAGTTCCACTGGCCAGGTTGCTTCAGGGCAGGCCCGCCGCGCAACTCGCTAGTGGACAGAAAACTACCTTCGCGCCCGATGCCGGTCCAGAAGCGCCAATGATTCTTGAACTGGCCGCCGCCGTTGACGTTGCCGCCGGCGAAGACGGTCTCCCCACCGAAGTTCCTACCCCGCCACTGGTTGAAATTCATCCTCAAATTCCGGAAAATGCTGAAGGGTGTATTTTGGTTGTAGCCCAGCCAGCTCCACTGCATGGCACGGTCGGCCTGCCGCAGGAAACCCAGGTCATTCAATTCCAGACCGGGCGAGCGCCACATCATGCCGAGGCTGCCACGTAGCTTGCCGTTGCCGCCCCGGCCGACACTGATCATGCCGCCGTGCCCGGACAGAGAGGTGCGCGTGGTGTCCAGCGTGACGTAGTCGGCATCTGGCCGCTGGTAGTAGCGTTGCGACGCCTGTTGGGCATCGGCGATCGCTTCACGGCTGCCGCGGATTTGACTGACCGCGGTTTTGATGTTGAGGTTGTAGGTTTTGTTCTGCCACTGGTGCCTGAAATCGAACCCGCCGGAATAAGCGGCCCGGTTTAGAAACTGTAGATGGTCGACCGACAAATCGCGGTTCATCGCCGTGAAGATTCCGCCAAAAGAGGTGTTGCCGTTGTTGAAATCCTTCTGTGTACGCCCGATGAGATAGTTGGTGCGCGGCTCAACAATCTCTTCCCGCCGGGCGCCATTCAGGTCGATTTGCGCGGTTTCCTTTTCGGTGACTGCGTCGAGCAGGCCGATGGACCAGCCGCTTTGCGTCTTACCGGTCAGCTTTGCGGCTGCCACAATTGATGTGTTGTCGGGTTGGGTCGAATATTCAGCATCCCCGAGATCGGGTTCGTGCTGCGGCGTCCTGCCGATGCGGCGCGAGTAGAAAAGACGGTCATTCGCAAATCCGCCGTCGCCGCCCATAATCCTGTAGTCGAGAATGCTCTGTCCCTCGATAAAGAAAGGCCGCTTTTCGGCGAAGAAGGTCTCGAATGCGGTCAAATTGACTTCCGACGGATCAGCCTCTACCTGTCCAAAATCAGGGTTGACCGCCACATCCAGGGTCAGGTCGCTGCCGAGGCCGATCTTGGCATCCAGTCCGCCGGAGATATTGCTTTCACGGCCGGTGGCAAATGGATTGCCGTCCTCACTGGGCAGGCGGCGAACGTCGCTGACCGCGTACGGTAGCACCTCGATCCTGCGCGCGGGCTTGATGTTTTTGAGTCCGCGCAGCTCACCAAAGTAGCTCACCCAACCAGGCGAGTTCCTGGGGATGTACTGCCACAATGATCGCTCATCTTTCCGAAACAGCCGGCGCTGCACCTGCATCCCCCAGACCTGGTCGGCCTGATTGCCGAAACGAAGCTGGCTGAGCGGAATGCGCAGTTCCGCGGTCCAGCCCAACGAGTCGACGTCCACCTCCGCGAACCAGACTGGATCCCAGTCACCGTCCCAGTTGTCGCCATCATTCGAAATTGCCTCATCGCCCTTGACGCCGGCAGCATTGACGGTGAATGAAAAAGCGGTGCGATGGTCAAAGTAACTGTCGATGTTGATTTCCACCCAATCGCCGTCAAAGCGGTCGCGACGCGTAACCCGGCGCGCAATCTTGTCGGGAGCACTATCGTATGCGCGTACACCAACGTACAGATTGTTGTCATCGTACAACACTTTGAAGGAGGTTTCTTCGGACGGCTTTGCACCATCGTTTGGCTCCCATTGCGTGAAATCCCCAAGCCACGCCACACTCTGCCACACGGCATCCTCTAGCTTGCCGTCCAATGTCAGGGGTTGTTGGTTTATCCGGCGAGTCTGATAAACTCGCTTGTCAATGCTTGGCGAGTTGCCGGCAATGCTGCCGGCTGTGGTCGCCAAAATCACGAAAAGTAAAATAGCCAGGTTCATTCTTTCCACCATAAGCAAATGACTAAGAATATGGAATGTGTTTGTGCCGCGGCTGTGTTTTATGAATATGGTTCTTTTACTAAGACACGCTTCTGAAGAAAAGGTTGTCCCGATTCGGGAAAAATCGTATGGTTGACGTTTGAGAACGCAGATGGGAGTCGTGTCAACTTCAGGATACGGGGATTGTTAGCTTAAGATGCAATAAAGTCACGAGTTGCCAATTAATTGTTCGGGATATCCTTGCTTTTAGGCATTACTTTTTTTAGAATTTGATTATCTTAGAACTGTCCCCGCCGAAATGGACGTCCAGGGAGCTGAATTCCGACCTCGAAATCGGTGAACTTACCCTCAGGAGGAAAGCTTGACCTCGCCCCAGGACGCCGGCTCTAAACCCACCATCATCCTAATCGATGAAGATATTAGCCGCTTGCGAACCATCGAGGGGCTGCTGCAACAAGAAGGAATAAGCTCGATTTCCTGCCAGTCCGGACAGGAGGCACTGGCCGCTGCCGGCCTGCGTGACGCCACTATCGCAACAATGAACCTGGAACTTCCGGATATCGACGGCCTGCTCCTGCTGCGACGACTGAAGCAAGAGCACCCGCACCTGCGCGTCATTATTTATGATGCCAGGCAAAACATTCCTGAAGCCACCTTCCGTAAGGCGAGTGCCCACGCTTTCGCCGCCCTCGGCCGGCGCTCCGGACGCACGGAAATGCTGTTGCAGGTGCATCGCGCGATTCTGGCGCAACTGACCTCCGATAAGCACAGCCTGCAGACCGAGCTTGCTCAACTCAAATCTGATTCTCCGGCAGCCGGCAGCGAAGCTCTGCCCGCTGAACCACATACTGACATTCCACCAAAGACATCCCAAAGCGATTCCACCCGGGTAGATGCGGCTCAGGATGGACGCGATGAGAACTGGTTTCGAAATCTATTCCAGAGTTCACCTGCGGCCATTCTGGTTTGCGACCGGGACGGACGTCTGCTCGATGCCAATCCGGCCGCCTGCCGTCTGTACCGCGCGAGTCGTGCTATGCTTCTGCAGAAAAGCATCCTTGAACTCATTCTGCCGGAGGAGGGCCAGTTTAAGCTACGCTACTTTCAGGATTTGTTTAAAAAGGGACAAGGTCAGTTCGAAGGAGTGACCGGGGCGCGGCATAAGGGCCAGGTGCCGGTGGACGTACGGGCTAAGAAATTCTCCCATGATGAAACCCTGGCTCTGCTGCTGCACATTCAGGATATTTCCGTCCGGCAGTCTCTGCAAAAACACTTGTTGTATTCCACCAAAATGGAAGCGATCCAGAGACTGGGTGGCGGAATCGCGCACGATCTCAACAATCTACTGACTGTCATTCTCGGCAACGCGGAGTTTGGACTGCAGGCGGCAAAGCCCACCGACGCCACTTACAAGGATTTGTTGAATGTCGAGGATGCCGCGCTGCAGGCGCGTGACCTGGTGCGGCAACTCCTGACGTTCAGCAGGCGACATGATTCTGCGCCCCGCCTGGTAGACGTCAACGAAGTGGTCAGGACCCATGTGCAGTTGCTGGAGCGCGTCGTCCCTGATGACATAAAGATTGAAACCAGCCTGCACACAGGGCTACAACATGTCCTCGCTGACCCTGGCGCATTGCAGGAGGTATTTATGAATCTGTCAGTGAACGCCCGGGACGCAATGCCGAATGGCGGCAGGCTGCTGATTGCGACGGAAAACTCGAATTCAGCCGCAACGCTTTTCCAAGGAGCGAGTGGCCCGGATACGCCCGGACAAGGTAAGCGCTTGCAGGATGGCAACTTCGTGAAAATATCTGTAGCGGATGTGGGCACAGGCATGGGCGGCGACGTTCTGCCGCATATTTTCGATCCTTTTTTTACGACCAAGGATGCAACCAAGAATACCGGGCTGGGGCTGTCGGTAGTCTACGGTGTCGTCAACCAACATAAAGGCAGCATCGACGTCAGCAGCGAACCGGGCGACGGGACGGTCTTTCATGTCTACCTGCCGGCGGTGAGGCAGAGCCCAAAATCAGAAGGTACCAGCACGGAAAAACCGCCTGCTCATGGCATGGGCGGGAGGATCCTGGTGGTGGACGACAACGAAAACGTCCGCAAGGTGGCTTTCTACATTCTGCAAAAACAGGGTTACTCGGTTCTGGAAGCCGATAACGGGCACCAGGCACTTGATTATGTCAGGACTGAGAAACTTGACCTGGTCATACTCGATGTGGTCATGCCGGGTTTAAGCGGCCCGGATACGTACGCACAGATTAGAGAAATCGCACCGGCACTCCCGGTGATTTTTGTCACCGGCTACGACATCCACGCTGAAATCGACACTGCCCAATATCCGGGCGTGACTCTCCTGCAAAAGCCGTACACACAGGAGACGTTGGGAGAGACAGTATCCCAGTTGTTGGCATAGTTTACTGATGGGCGGGCGCTTCCGGTACGGACAGATTCTATGAGCTGGAGCAAGGGAGTGCTTGCGGCGGCCGGCGCAAGCACTGTCTTCTTTGAGATGTCTAAATGCGGAGGCCGGACGTCGTGGTGCCAGGCTACAAATCACCATAAAGCTCTACCTGGCAGTCCGGGCAGATGCTGTGGCTAAACATGGCATCAGAGTGCTCTGTGATATATTCTTCTATTTGGTTCCAATAGCCCTTGTCATCTCTGATTTTTTTGCATCCTGCGCAGATCGGCAGTAACCCACTAAGTGTTTTTATTCTGGCAAGAGCATCTTCCAGCTCTGCGATAAGTTTTTCTCGTTCGCATTCAAGCTGTTTGCGCTTGGTTATGTCGACGATGGTGGTCAGAACCATGACATCACCGTCTATGTCGATTGGATTAAGCCCGACTTCGACGGGGAAGTCACTGCCATCCTTTCTGACTGCACATAGATCGCGACCCACACCCATTGCTCTAGACTCGGGTGCTTGCTGGAAACCTTCTCGAAGAGCGCGATGGCTGACCCAGAGGCGCCGGGGAATGAGTATCTCAACTTGTTTGCCGATCAACTCCTGGCGGGAGTAACCGAAATAGTTTTCTGTTTGCGCGTTGCTCAGAACAATGACTCCACTCATGTCGACCACCAGGATCGCCGTCGGCCCTGATTCGACAATCCTGCTGAGAAGTTCCGTCCTGAGACCCTCAAAGTCATTTGATTTCTTCACCGTTGGTCCTCCCCGAGGAGAAATATGAGTGGAATATGCAGCCTCGCCCTCCAGGCATTCTCATGATGTTCATCGCCCGCAAACCGTCTCGTGACCCATTGTTTCCCGCCATACCCTTTCGACTTCATGATTTGATCCACTTCCGTTTGCAACGGCGGATAGAGGGCATCCAGGGTGGCATCCCCCAGATCAAAATATATCTTGTGATTGTCCGGCGAAGGCAGGTTGTTCCTCAGGTAAGCGTAGAATGCGTCCGGGACCGGATTGTCATCCATTGTCATTACACCGGGCCAGTGGGTCGAAAGGCAGGCCGCGCCCCCGAAAACACCAGGGTACTCACTGATCGCATAAAGCGAAATCAGGCCGCCCATGCTGGAGCCCATGATGAAAGTACTCTCCGCTCCGGTCCGCACCGAATAGGTTGTGTCGATATGTGGCTTTAGCTCCTTTACCAGGAATTTGAGATAGTTGTCTGATTGTACTGTCGCCGCGAACAGAGGATTGTCTTCTCCTCTCCGCATCTGGTAAAGGTCGTCTTGCCGGGATTGGCTCAGAGACTCCATCGGTTTTTGCGGGAAGTACTCGCAATGGCGCAACGCTCCGCCATTGAACACACCGACTATAATAAACTCGCGCACCTTGCCTTCCCGGATCAGTCTGCCCGCGACCTCGTCCGCACCCCACTCCTGCTTGTTCCAGGTGGTGTTGGCATCAAACAACATCTGGCCGTCATGCATGTAGAGCACATCATATTTCATCTTGTCCGAGTAGCCGTCCGGGAGCCACACGTGAATATTGCGAGGGGCAACGAACGCAGACCCAAAATTGTCCAGCGCTTGAATGGTCCCGGTGGATACCGTAACAGGCGGGTTCTTTGCCCATATGCTATTGGCCGCAAAAAGAAGAGAGAGCAACAATAATAGGTTCATTGCAATGGTCCGTTAAATTTCAGGTCGTGTTATGAAGAAGGTTCAAATATCGCAGCCGGTCCCAAAAGCACAAGCGGTCTGAAACTTATTTTGTCGCATAACGTGAGCAAAGACGATTCATTGATTCTATAGTCCTTCCGGCCCGGCAAATGACTTCATGTTAGGCGTCACAGCACGATTCAGCGTGAAACAAGTGGGCCCAAAGTACAAGTCCGCTCAAATCTACGATTCATATTGACTTAATGGAGGCTTCATGATTCTGGTCACAGGCGCCGCAGGAAAGACTGGCAGAGCGGTCATCCAGTCCCTTATCAACAGAGGCTCGGAGGTAGGAGCACTTGTTTCCCAAAACGCCTCTGCCGAAGCAATGTATCGTTTGGGAGTGCGGGATGTTGTTGTCGGGAGCCTGCTAAACCCGGAAGACCTGCAGCTTGCGCTTAACGGTGCGGACGCTCTTTATCATATCTGCCCGAATATGCATCCGGAGGAACGCAAAATCGGCGACCTCATTATCGCCGCAGCCCGGTCTTCGGATTGTCGCAGAATAGTCTATCATTCCGTGCTGCATCCCCAGACGTCAACGATGCCGCATCATTGGAACAAGTTGAAGGTCGAGGAGTCTCTAATCGAATCAGGGTTAGACTATACTATTCTGCAACCGTCTGTTTATATACAAAATATTTCAAAAAGTCAAACCGAAATAATCGCAGCTGGCACCTATAGTCTACCCTATTGCCCGGACGCAAAGTTCAGTTTTGTGGACCTGGCCGATGTCGCAGAAGCGGCGAGCGTGATCCTGACCACGCCAGGACACGTTGGAGCGATCTACGAACTGAACGGACCCGCCTTCCTGTCCGTACGAGAAATCATAGCAATGCTAAGCGCCGTAAGCAGGACTCCAATTGCCTTGACCCGTCAATCACAGACCGACTGGATGCGGCTAACCGGGGCTGAAGAACTGCCGCAGTTCAAGCGCGATTGCCTAAAGCAGATGTTTCATTATTACGACAAACACGGGCTGTGGGGTAGCAGCAAGGTCCTGGAATGGCTTCTGGGTCGAAAGCCGACCTCCATGCGGGTAGTAATAACGGAAGAGCTAACCAAAGCCGGTTCGGTCGACAAGCCGCCGGGTGCAACCAGCACCTGACAGGTGCGTGCAACAGGAATCGCTTTTGCCACCAGGCCGGCAGCAGGACCGCCCTCTTTCGTGGTATTTTCGTCCTTGCTTGGAAATCAAATTGTCCTTAACATAGTCAAAGCTAAAACGGAGAGTCCAGAAGAAACTAACATGAATCGAAAATTAGCCCTGATTGTCGGCGGCGGTATTATTCTGGCCGTGTTCGCTGCCTTTTTTGTCTTCGGAAATGACTCCTCTACAGAACTACCAAATGGCAGGGTCAAATTTAAAGAAATGCGGGTCAAGCGCGGCATGTTCAGGATTGCGGTCTCAGCCACTGGTCAGGTCAAGCCCATCGACCGGGTTGAGATAAAGTCCAAGGCCAGCGGCACAGTCGAAGAGCTGCCCATAGAAGAAGGTGATGTGATCAAGAAAGGTAGCCTGATCGCGCGGCTCGACCAAAAGGACGAGAAAGCAAACCTAGAGCAGGCGCAAGCCAATCTCGACATTGCAGTAGCAGAATTAAAGCAGGCGCAGCATACATTCGATCGCCGCAACCAGCTTCATGCCAAAGGCCTCATTTCCGAAGAAGAACTCGGTGAAATAGAGCTCAACCTCGCCGTTGCCAAAGGCAAGGTCATACAGGCACGCACGGCTTTGGAACGCGCGCAGGAACGGCTCAGCGAAGCTGTGGTGCGCGCACCCATCGGGGGCGTCATCCTGCAGAAATATGTCGAAGAAGGGCAAATCATCGCCTCGGGCGTGAGCAATGTCAGCGGCGGCACCCCTATCGCCGACATCGCGGATATGCGCTCGGTTTACATTGAAGCCGGTGTCGACGAAATCGACATCGGAAAAATCGTCGAGGGCCAAACGGCTTCGGTGATTGCCGATGCGTATCCGCAATTGCGCTTCAACGGCAAGATCGTCCGGATCGCACCGGAAGCGGTCGTCGAACAAAATGTCACGCTCTTCAACGTGGTCGTCGAAGTGGAAAACACCGCGCGCAAGTTAAAATCCGGCATGAATGCGAACGTGGAAATCACGGTTGTGGAGGAGGAAGACGTGCTCTTCGCTCCCGCCATTACGCTGAAAGTGCCGGAACGCGGACGCGCAAAAGCCAAACCGAACATACGGTTTGCCATGGTGAAACAGGGCGGCGAATTTGTACGGCAAAAAGTCGAGATCGGCCAATCCAACTTTCGTGAAACAACAATCGTGTCAGGCCTGCAGGAAGGAGACGTTCTGGGCGTACCACTCCAGTCAAGATTGAAGGACGAAAACGACCGCCGGGAGCGTAGAATCAAGAGCAGCCGCAGCTTCGGCTCCTAGGGCCGGCCTGTAGTAGCCAAACAAAACCAATCCATGCTGATACTCGAAAACATTTTGATGGCCCTCGACAGCCTGAGGTCCAATCCATTGCGCACCATCCTGACGCTGGTAGGCATTGCAGTCGGCATCGGCGCTGTGCTCTACGTGGTTGTTCTCGGGGAAATCACGCAACGCCGGATCAACGAGCGACTTGAGTCGCTTGGCAGCAACGTCCTGAGTATCCGGCCCGGCCAATCCCATTGGCGTGGCGTGCGCACCGGCGCCAACGTGGTCAACCTTACGCGTGCAGACGCACTCGAAATCGTGGCAACCTCACCGGTGATCACATCCGCCGTCCCCATTTATGCAGCACGTGGCAACGTTGAGTACCGTGACAAGAACACGAACACACAACTATCCGGGGCCACGCCCGCCTACCTGTTTGTCAACAACGACAAGATTGTGGACGGGCGCTACTTTGATAGCAGTGAATTGAATCAACGGGCCAGGGTCTGCATTCTGGGCGCAACGGTCCGGGATGAGTTGTTTGCCGAATCTTCTCCGGTCGGTGCATCGATCACAATCAATTCCAAGAACTTTGAGGTTATCGGTGTCTTGGGATCCAAAGGTGAGGGCTGGGGAAATCCGGACGATCAGGTTTTTGTCCCCTTGACGACTGCGCAGGAACGGCTCTTCGGCGTCGAACACTTGTCGAGCATGCTGGCGCAAATCCGTTCCCCTGCCGACTACGATGAAGCATTATTCGACATCGAGACCATTTTGCGCCGCAATCATCGTTTGCGCCCGGACCAGGAAAACGATTTCCGGGTCAGGCGGCAGGACTTTTACCTGTCGGCCATTCAGGACACCAACAAGGACTTGGCCAATTTTATCATTGTTATCGCATTGGTTTCGCTGTTTGTGGGCGGCATCGGTATCGCCAACGTGATGCTTGTTTCCGTCACCGAACGTACCCGCGAAATCGGTATTCGCAGAGCCATCGGCGCGAAAAAAATATTCATCATCCTGCAGTTTTTGACTGAGGCCACGGTTCTGGGTTTGGTCGGCGGATTGCTCGGCATTATCGGCGGCACTGTATTTAATCAAATCAGAATCGGGCAGGAATTAATTTTGCCGTGGTTATGGATTGGCTATAGTTTTCTGATTTGCGCCGGCATCGGAATCATCGCCGGCATGTACCCCGCCGTGCGCGCGGCAAATGAAGACGTCATCGAGGCTCTGCGCCATGAGTAGGACAGTGTATGCGATAACTGTCTTGCCTCCTGGCGCGCCATCTTGCCCTTTTATCGGAGATTGATTTCTATGGCGCGCTTTCTTGCCACCAGCATTCTGCTGCCGCTGCTCATTCCACCAGTGATCTTCTCTCTGTGCGCTCTTGCAAAGGGAATGCCCGCGGCTGAGACTCTGGCCGCAGTCGTGGAACAATACTCCGCCCGCCGGACAAACCTCCTGCTGTGTGGCCTGGCCGGACTCTTCCCGATTGTCCTGCTGTTTGCTGTCATGTGGCTGCACAGTCGCTTCGGCGGCAGCCGGGAAACCCGGAACGTCATGGCCTGGACCGGCCTGCTCTCTGTCGTGCTCGTCCTGGTCTGGGTAAATCTGCAGTTCTGGCCGATCTTCCTGCCTCACAGGGTTTATCCCGGATTTCCGCATGGCCTGGAATTCATCATCGGGCCCGGCCTGTTCGCCCCGGTCGCTTTGCTGATCGGCATGGGGCTGGGTTGGTGGTTTGGACGCAAGGCGGCCTAACCTTGCGCAAACTCCAAGAATCCCGTTACCGCATCAAATCAAACCGGAAACCTGAATGCTCAAACTCTTACTGGTTGGCGCCGGCGGCTTTGCCGGTGCCATTGCCCGTTATCTCGTAAGCGGCTGGGTCTATCGTTTCAGCCCGCTGACTTCCGCCCTACCGGTCGGGACGTTGGCGGTAAATGTGGGTGGCTGCCTGCTCATCGGTTTCTTGCACGGCCTGGTGGAAACCAGACAATTGCTCACGCCGGAAACCCGCTTGTTGTTGTTTATCGGGTTTCTGGGATCATTTACCACCTACTCAACCTTTGGCTACGAGACCTTCAACCTTGCACGCGATGGTCAGTTGGCGGAGTTGCTGCTAAATATCGCGCTACATTTGCTCTTCGGTCTGAGCGCCGTGTGGTTCGGGCATGTCATCTCACGCATTTTCTAAGGGAACTTGAAAAATGATGCTGCCAAAAGAAGGGCATTTGCTGCGTATTTTTATCGGAGAAAGCGACAAACATGAGGGAAAACCGTTGTTCGAGTGGATAGTACAAAGAGCGCGGGAAAACGGGTTGGCAGGGGCGACGGTTTTGCGGGGACTCGAGGGCTTTGGCGCAAGCAGCCGCATTCACACGGCGAAGATTCTGCGTTTGTCTGAAGACCTGCCGCTGGTCATCGAAATTGTTGACACCGAAGAAAAAATTGAGGCCTTTCTACCCTTGATCGACGATGCCATTCAGGAAGGGTTGGCAACGCTGGAGAAAGTCCAAATCAGGTTTTACCGGGCCGGCAACAAGAACGGAAACGCGGGAACTGCCTGAGCCTGGGGCGTCAGCGGAATTCACTTCCCTGCCAGGACCACTCCGATAGTGCGCGTGACAGACTCTCCCGAACTGATGTCGGTAATCGCCACGGCAAGTTCATAATCACCCTCCTGCAGCTTACTGACATCAAAACTCGTAAACTCGACGGATTCGGTCGACTTGCTCTGCCGCCGCTCGTTGAGGGCGATGCTCTTCTTGCGCTTACCGCCGGGCAAGAACCTGCCCAATCCACTCTTCTTCCGCTTGAGTTGTGTCATTTTTATTTCGATTTCGAAGGCACAGTCGCCGCGCTGGTCACGTACCAAATCGTAGACTTCATAGAACACAAAAATGGGCTGAGACAAACGATAGGTCTTGCTTGGGTTCGGAATAAATGAAACATCTCCCTTGATAAAAGGAGAGTCAATTTCACGCGGAGCAACGTCGTAGGCAAGCAGCAAGTCGCTCATAGCGAATTGGCCTTTGCTCAGGTCGGGGGCCTCAACATCGAGACTGCGCGTCCCGAGCTTTTGGTTCTTCAAATCGCGTGTGTAAAACGCCAGCCTTTGTTTGCCCGGAGCAACTGAAAATGCGTACTTCTTCATGAAGTAGCCATGGTGCACCTGAGACGAATCACCAGGCAAGAGATAGGTTTGGTCAACGGCGTGGTCGTTGGGTTTCCAGCCAAGGCCGTACAGACCGGCCCCATGTTCGAGCAGCGCTTCCCTAAACTCACGGCTTTTGCCGCCTGCCAGTTCTTCTACCGGCACCGCAAAGTAAAGCTCCAGACTCGTTTTTTTCCCGGAGCCGCGAAACCCAGAAATAAAGAACGGCAGAGACAGGTCGCTGAGTTTTTCATCCCAGGTGTGGAAATCCCTAGACATGGCAAACTTGACTTCCTCCCTGCTTTTGTCCGCCAGCCGGTTGAGTTGGCTGCTTTGTCTGACCGCCTGTCCATTATTGCCGCTGAAGGGACTTTCGAATGACTGAGATCGCGTCAAAAAGATTTGGTCCATGAGCGGATCCCAGCCCAACCTGTCGGCGATCATAGCTACGTCCGACAGGAATGGCACCAACCGCCAATTGTTGCCGGCCGTGGTCCGTTCAATCATGAAGTGAAAAATGAGCTTGGGGCGGTCGGCACGGCTGTAATAGTGCCAGGACTCATTGCTGACCAACTGATTGTGCGTGATCGCGGTCTCATTGGGCTCGCCGTGGCGAATGTACATTAAGCCCTTGTCATTGAATTCCTCATTGAGACCGTAGATGCGCGGGAAGGTGAGCGCACCCGCCCGGTCTGCGTCATTCGCGTGTGAACGGACTTTGTCAAACCAGTAGTTTTGCTCGGCATACACCAGCCGGCGGTAGTGTTCCAGGACACGCATATTGACCCGGGCCGCCGGGACTGGGTTTCTCCTGGTCCAAAACTGGGCAAAAAAGGCGCGCTTGTGACTAGCCAACTTTAGTCCGCGGTAAAAGTTCAGCTCAGGATCCGTCATGATGTACTTGCTGTCCTCGAACAGGAACGCCAGGTCCCTCTCAGAATTAGCATTAGCAAGCGCCCGTCTAAAATACCGGCCCGCCTGCGCCTCGTCTTCCTGCTGAACCTTCGATCTGAGCAGCGCGAGATAAATCGGTTGCTGCAACCGGCTGGTCTTTGCCAACAACGCTTCATACGCCGAGTCGGCGGCGGCAAACTTATTTTCCCGCCGCTTTTTCTCCGCGAGCATGAAGTCCACCCACTCGCCCGGCGAGGCTTGCGCCCAGGCCGCGAACTCGCTCGCGCCCATATTGTTGAACACGAGCCGGTGCAGTTTGAACAAACCGACCAGGGCCCGCGAGTGGTTAGGCGTCAGCGACAACTGCCGGTGCCCCAGGGTCAGAGCCGACTCCCAATTGCCACGCCAGCGTTCGAGTAGCGCACGCTGGTAAACAACGTCCCTGTAGGTGGAGTCCTGCGCAAGGACAGACTCCAGATGATCTTCGGAATTGCCAAATTGTTTTCTCTTCATGATCAGGGAGCTGGTCTTGCCGGTCTCCCGGTAGGCTACCCCCAGGCCGTATTTGGCTTCCAGGTCGAGGGGCTGCACCTCCAACAATTTCTTGAACCACTTTTTTGTCGCGCCCCAGTCTTGCTGCTCGAGAGCGATCTGCCCCAACCCTCTGAACGCTGGCAGGGCCCCCGCGTACAAACGAATGGCTCGCTCGTACTTCTTATTTGCATCTTCAAATCGCCTCTCGGCCTGCAACTGCTGTGCTTCCGCCACGACCGGCTCGACCTCAGGATTAGGGCCGTTCAGGAGAAAGTGGTTGGTATCTTTGTTGCGCGGGTCGACTTTCAGTGCCTTGACAAACCACTTCTTGCTGGTTTCCCAATCTCGCATCCTGCGGTAAATGCGCCCCAGGCCGTTGAGAGCACGCAGGTTGCGGCGGTCCATGAGCAGGGCACCCTCGTAAGCGGACTTGGCATTTTTAAGCTTGTTAAGTGCCAGTAGACTATCCCCCAGGCTTAAACGCGATCGCAACCTGGGATTGTCCAAATAGTAGGCAGCGTCGGGATCATCGGGAGCGATCTGTTGCACGCGTCTGAAATAGTCCCCGAACTTCCGCCACTCTTCCGTTTCGAAGGCGACCTTCCCCAGGCCTTTCAGGGCAGCCAATGACTGGCCGTTCATCGCGAGCGCGCGCTCAAACCGCTTGCGGGCAGCCGCAAGGTCAGCGCTTCGCAAGAAGCTCTCGCCTTCTGCCAGGTGCTTATCCAGCTTCGGATTATTGTTGAAGTAGTCCGACGCCGTGCTGTTGTTTGGCTCCAGAGCAAGTGCCTGCCGAAACCAAGTCTGTGCGAGCTTCCACTTTCTTTCCGCAACTGCGACTTCGCCGAGGCCGACCAATGGCTGTACAGACTCCTTCTGCAAGAAGAGCGCCTGCCGGTAAGTTAACGCTGCCTCATCGTATTGGCCGTTATTCTTGAGCTCCCTGGCTTTTGCAAGCAAAAAGGAGAAATTGTCCTGGTTCTGGCTGAGAATTGGGCCGGCACTCAGTAGCACGAGTACCGCATGTGTGAGGATTCTTTTCATGGCACAAAGCCGGTTGGTCTACATTGTTCTAAACAATAGGAAATAAGCTTGCCAAGCACAATCAGATTTCTGCCAATTCACCGGGAGCACCTAGTGCACCGCCATGTGATTTCGGGGGAAAGAGCGCGAGCGGGTGTGCCTATTGTGCCACGTCTTTTTCAGCAAAACAAATGGCCCAGACGTCGAGCCAGGACTAAGAGTTATGCATTTTTTACACGACGGGAAGCCGGATGGCTCTCCGACTGACGAGGCCAATCTCGCACTGGTTTTAGTACAACTGAAATCGTATTTTATTCTACGCGCCAGAGTTTTTCGTGAGCTGTTGCTGCTCCGGAGAAAACTGCTCCAAGAAAAACTAACCGGGGAATAGTTGATCGGTGCCACACGCCCGCGGCGACAAAGCCGAAAGTTGGCTGCCAGATCCTAAAATGCAAAGAACCGGAGAGAATACTTCAACTGATGTTTTTCTTCACCCAGCTCTCCAGTCCTCCCACCACAACAAGTTCCTGTGCGGCAGCGCCCACCGGACTGATCGGGTAGCGTTGGCCACTGACCAGCACCACAGCATTCTCAAAATCGACCTGAGCCTGCAGGGCCGTGCGGACCGTCAGTCGCTCCTCGCCAAATTGCTGTTTCAAATCCCGAACCAGAGCCGGAGCCTCGATGGCGAGAAACCCATTGTTCAGGGCATTGCGCTTATAGGTTTCGCTGAAAGAACCGGCCAGCACCAAAGATATTCCGCGATGATTCAAAGCGGTCGCGGCCTGCTCGCGCGAGCTGCCGGTTCCGAAATTGAACCCACCGACCAAAATATCTCCGCCCTGCACCATATTTTTGAAATCAGCATCGTAGTTTTCCATTACCACGCCCGCTTGCTGTTCAGGCGTAAACTCATCTATGTAGGTATACTTGCCGGGATAGATGCCATCGGTATTCAGATTATCCTGGTGGCAAAACAGTAGTTCACCGGCAAGACTCCCGGGAAAACCATCGATGATGGTGACCTTTCCGGCTCCGGAATCAGGCCTTTCCCTGACCGCAATCTCGCCGGAGATCGTAGCATCCAGCCAGTCGCCGGGAAAATCCACGTGACCGGCCAGCGCCGAAGCAGCCACCACCGCTGGTGAAGCCAGGTAGGCCTCTGCCTGGCGCGAGCCCATCCGGCCTTTGAAGTTGCGGTTGGTTGCGGAAATCCCCACCTCTCCGTCTTCCAGCGTGCCGGCGCCGAGGCCGATGCACGGACCACAGCCTGGAGGCAACTCAGTGGCTCCGGCCGCGACGAGTGCCTGCCAATCACCATTCTCCTGGCTTTTTGCCTGCACCTCACTGGACGCGGCTGCAACATAGAATTCCACTCCGGTCGCGATTTTTTTTCCACGTAGCATCGCGGCAGCTTCTGCGATGTCACGTTCGCGGCTGTTGACACAGGAGACGAGATAGGCTTTGTGGATTTGCATTTTCCGCCGGCGCATGTCCGCGATGGAAGTCATATCCTTGACCGTATTCGGCCCGGCGACATGAGGCTGCACCGAGCCCAGGTCGAGCGTAAGCTCTTTAGCGTAGTAGGCATCCGCATCAGGCTGATAGTCGTTCACTTGCGCCGCAAGCTTTTCGATTCTGGCGGTATTAATGCGGGGGTGTTCGCCAGCGGCATCCGCGTCGGACGGCACCCCGGCCAGGCCACGCGCTTTGACGAACTCTGCTCTCGACCGCAGCCACTCGATGGGCGTCGCGTCAATGGGAAAGACACCTGCCAGGGCGCCCCATTCCGTGGTCATGTTGGCGATAGTCAGGCGCTCCTCCAGACTGAGCTGGCGCACGCCTGCACCGGTAAACTCCACGATGTGGTTCAACACTTCGTCTTTGTTGAAATGGCCGCACAACGTGATGATCACATCTTTGCCGGTGACACCTGTATGCAGTTGCCCACGCAGCTCAACTCTAGCGATGGGCGGAACTTGCCACCAGGTTCGCCCGGTAGCCCAGATGGCCGCGGCGTCCGTACGTACGATTGGCGTGCCGAGGCAACCGATACCGCCATACATGTTCGAGTGGCTGTCGGACGCCACTGCCATACTGCCGGGCCAGGCGTAACCTTCCTCGATCATGATCTGGTGGCCGATACCGCGACCCGCCGGGTAAAAGTCGATGCCCATTTCGCGCGCAAAAGCCTCGATATTGGCGTACTTAGCGAGGTTCTTTTCACTTTTGTTCTGGATATCGTGATCCAGTGTAAACACAACCTGTCGCGGGTTGGCGATCTTGGTAGCGCCGATACTCCTGAATTTCGGAATAACCGCGCCGGAATTGTCATGTGTCATCACATGGGCCGGCCGGATCGAAATATAGTCGCCGGCATGAACTTCATGGCCCGGCTCCAGATCTACGGCGAAGTTTTGGGCAATTTTTTCTACAAGGGTTTGTGCCATTTACATGCTCACTTTCTATAAGATGAAAATATTGACGATGAACTAACCAAACGAATTTCACTGGAAGATTCATCTGTTTCGGAATGACCTTGACTTAAAGTGTATATTGTAGTAATATACATCATGATAGCTAAGCTATTCGAAGAGTGTGAAGGATTTCAATGGGATCAAGGCAACTCAGAGAAAAACTGGATTCGTCACAAAGTCACAAAAAATGAATGTGAACAGGTTTTTTTCAACAAACCATTCGTTGCGGCAGACGATTCCAAGCACTCCCGGACAGAAAACCGTTGGTATGTTTTGGGTCGAACGGATTCTATCAGACTCCTTTTTGTTGTTTTCACCATCAGGGAAAAGATGATTCGGGTCATTTCAGCCAGAGATATGAACAAAAACGAAAAAAGAGCTTATCATGAGCAAATTGAAAAAGATTCCAAAAGCCAGAAATGAAGATGAAGAAAGAGAATTTTGGGCAAACTCAGATTCCACTGAATACGTCAATTGGAACAAATCGCAACCTGTATCATTGCCAAAATTGAAACCTTCTACCAAAACCATCTCACTGCGACTGCCGGAATCCATTTTGGCTGAAATAAAGATGATAGCCAATAAAAGGGACGTTCCTTATCAATCACTAATTAAGATATTTTTGAAGGAACGAATCGATAGCGAACTAAAGCACTCTGCCTGACCTCACCAGAGTGCTTGCTCGTTTTACCCCACAAACTGTCGCGCAAAGTGCTTCGGCGTCAATCTTTCGCCGGTGGCTTCTTCGATCATTTTGTCCCAGTACATAGTGTTGCCCGGCTTGAATACTTTTTCGATCAGGTACTTGCCGACCGCCTCCTGATTGCTGAAGCTTTGCGTCCCGACCTCTTCGGCTTGCAGCACTTCTTCCGCGATGTGGTAGTACAGTTGTGATGCCAGCAGCTCGCCCATCATGTAGTTGTGGTAATAGGCAGGATAGAGCGCAACATGGATTTTGGAAGCCCAATCCGGTTCGTCTCTGCCTTCGGGCCGGCGCAGCATTTGATACTTCTCAACCAAATCCCACCAGAGTTTGTTCAGGTTCTGCTCAGGGTTCTCGTACATGGCCTTTTCAAAGCGATACATGACCTGGACCCAGCGACTGAACACCAACTGCTCCAATCGTAAAGTTTTGAACCCGGCGTCCGCAATTCTGGCCTTCTCCGCGTCCGATATTTTCAGCATGTCCTGCATCCAGGCGGCATTGGAAGCGAAACGTCCGAACAGCATGGCGATGGCCTCCGTGGTCAGCGTATGAGCCGGTTCGCGCAGCACCCACGGCGTCGCCGGGTCATTGAACTTGTCATAGATGGCATGCCCATACTCGTGCAACATGGTGTTCATCCAGCTATAGTTGGGCTTAACATTGCAGACTACCCGCACATCGCCCGCACGGTCGACATCGATGCAGTAAGCGTGCTGGTACTTCCCCTCTTTTTCGAAGAGATCGCTTTTCGCAATGACATCGGCGATCGGCATGCCCAGGCCGGCAAAATAGTCGCTGGTCAACTCGACCACATCCCGGTCTTTATAGTAAGTGTCCAGGTCGACCTCGTACACTTTTGGCGCTTCCTGGAAGAACCGGTTCTGGTAATGCCACGGCATCAGCTGCTCCACCGCGATCCCGTAGCGTTTTGCCAAATGCGCATCAACATCCTGCTTCACATTGGCGAAAGAATCGCGCGTCAGGTTGTCCAACTCGTCGAACAGCGCTTCGATGGCGGCCGCGTCCTGCTCGCCCAGATCGAGCTGCATGGCATGGTAATTAGCAAACCCCAATTCCACCGCCACTTCATTGCGCAGCGCAACCAACTCTCTGACATCGTCTGCCACCGCAGATCCGATTTGCTTGCTGGCGAGCCATGCAGTACGCAGGTCGTTCGAGTCGGTGGCGCTCTTTAGTATTTCCTCAATTTCATTGTCCGTCTGCTCTTTGCCGGCGACCTGTGCGCGAAAGGTCGAGTACTTCTTTTCGAGATTGTTTTGCGCCTGTATGATTCTCTCGAGCTTTGCTTCGTCGATTTGCTTGGCAAGGTAGGTGTCGTACAACACCTCCAACTGCCGGCTGAGCAATTTGTCCCTGATGGCTTTCGACTCCTTGAACTGCTTCAGTTGCGCAAACTCCTGCTTGTTTGCGAAGATTTTACTCAATGCGATCTCGAGGTCGGCGGCACGTCCATAATCTTCGTCCTTACCGGAAATCGTGGCTGCAAAATAGGCCGCGTTTTGCTCTTTGGTGAGAGGAACAACCTTGCTTTCAAACTCCGTGAGAAACGCAGTAAACTCCTCCGTCATTCTTTTTTCCTCCTGGCTTTGGCACGCGAACACACAGCAACAGACCAGGACACATAAGACAATCAGATTCTCTTTGTGGTACATGGTTTTCCCCACAGATTTGAGTGAAGTAGAAACTTCTACTCCAGATGACGCTGGACGGCCCGGTCGACATCCAGCAGTGTATAGTTAATAGCGTACGGTTCGGAATGGTAGACATTGCCGTGAAACGGAGGCTCCAGGACTTTGCCCTCGTAGTTCAGCAGCCAGATCGTCGGCACGCCATACTTCTGCTCTTCGTCGCTGGCCCGGAACTTTCCCTGCCAGTCGAACACTTCGCCATAGTCGGCCCCTGGCGCCAAATCTTCCCTGCGATTAAACAGCAGGCGCAGGCGTAAATCAAAGTAGGGCTGCACCGGGACGAAACCGCTTTCGACCGATTCGTTTGTGCTGGCAATAAATTTGCGCGCGGCCTCCTGGTATTTTTCAGAACTATCGGACTCGTTCAGGAAGACGCCTTCCGCCAGACCATAATATTGCGTTGAATAGATCGGAGCACATGCCACAGTGATGATGTTGAGGGGAGCAAATTCATACTTTTCCTGGATGTAGCGCAGCACCTGCAAATCTTCAAAAGAGTCCTCGCACCAGATGCCGCCCAATTTGCTGCCATGTCCCAAAGCGCCACCACCAAAAAGGTACAGCAGGTGAACAGCAGCAGACGAATCATTTGCAACCAGATCCAACAGGTTGTGCCGTTTTGACTCCCCATCCAGCACAAAGACGTCAGGCGAAATCACCTCGCCGACGCCATACGAGAGACCCGCGTCTGCGCCGGCTTTTGCGGCTGTCGCAAATCTGTTCCGCAGGCCCGGTAAAACCATAGCCCCGGCCCCGAGTGCAGCGCCGGCTTTCAGAAAATTACGTCGATCCATTGTGTCCCCTTTTCAAACAGAAGATTCGCTTAGAATTTTGCGGCCATCTGACGAAACCCGCTCCCTCTTTCGAACTCAGCCAAAGTGACATTGAAGGCCGCTTGAAACGCCTCCAGGACCTGTGCCTCCGACATCTCGCTTTTGACCGCCGCCAAAAATTGCGTGATCTGCGGCGGCTGAAAGCGTTCAGTCAGCTTGAATACAAAGGCATAAGCGCTGGACCGGGTAGCGTCCGCCAGGCTTTCCGGTTCTTGTTGCGAGCGGCCTTGCAGGAAAGAAACATAGCCACTGGTTTTGAGCTTGCGCATGCAGTGGGTAAAGTGCGCTTCCGAGGTTGGCTGGTTCTGGTAGTGACTGCCATAAATCTTAGCCAGCGGCGCTGTCAGGAAAGGGATGTCGGGATTTATCGACTTGAAAATCGCCAGTGCGGCACTTTCCAAATCGAACGGCTGGCTGGAGACGATTCCGCCCCGCAAGTCATCAAACGGATGGACCCGGCCGGCGTCTACGGTCAGGTCGTAGCGGTAGGGGATTTTTTCCGCGAGGGTCACAGCAAACCGGCCAGTCAACTCCTGAAAATGCGCGTCCTGGATGCCGAGCAGCAATTCCGGGATCGGTTGCTCCGGGCGTGAGTAATAGATGTAGTGCTCGCTCTCCATGCGCACCCAGTGCGACTCCCATTCAATCAACTGCTTCAGTTGTGCCCGAAACCTGACGTCCTGATCGAACTTGATCAACAGCAGCGGCTGCAGCTGCAAATCCAGGTTAATGGCTGCGACTTTGAGATAATCACGCCAATCGCCCAGGATGGTTGCGGACAAAAGTTCCTGGTCGGCGTCCCTTACGGCAGCGCGAATCGATCGCGCAATTTCTACATCAGCTGGTTGAGAGGAGTCGCTGGGACTTGAGATTGAGGAGCTACAAATTAAAAGACAAATGCAGGTTGCTACCAACTTCATTCGAGAAGTCCGCTACACGAAATTCCGACAATGTTACGCTCGAGTACAGTGCGTAAAACGCACATCGCAAGATACAACATAAGCTTGCGAAAATCAATAATTTTGCTTTGCATTAGTCCCGAAAACCTTTAAGTTTAAAACTTAATTCATTCCACTGTCCTGAGGCACGACTAATTTGCTTACTCTTGTTGAGTCGGAATGTGTCCTCGCGAGCATTTGTTTCGAAAAGGAGGCTCGGATTGTCCAGTCTGATGGTGAGTGTTTCCGGCGTGCGCGGAATTGTCGGCGAAGGCTTGACACCGGAAATCGCTATGAATTTTGCACAAGCCTTTGGCGTCTATGCTGACGGTGGCAAGATCGTGGTCGGACGCGACTCCCGGGTCACGGGAGCGCTGATCTACAAAGCTGTCACGGCCGGCCTGCTGTCAGTGGGTTGTGACATCATCGAAATCGGCATCTGCCCGACCCCCACGGCCCAGTTGGCGGTCGAAAGCTTCAAGGCGGCCGGCGGCATCATGATCACCGCCAGCCACAATCCAATCATGTGGAACGGCCTGAAGCTGCTGGGACCCGACGGCCTGTTTCTCGATGCAGAGCAGGGAGAAAAAGTCCTGGCACTCTCGAGAAAACAGGATCTCCCGTTTGCCGCCTGGGACAAAATCGGCGTGGAAGTACACTACTCGCACGCCGTTGAGGAGCACCTGCAGGCGATAGTAGCGCTCGACTACCTCGACATCGACAAAATAAATCAGCGCCGGTTCAAAGTGGTTGCGGACTGCGTCTGTGGCGCCGGCGCCGTGATGGTCCCTCTCCTGCTGCGGAAATTCGGCTGCGAGATGGTTGCTTTAAACGCTGAGCCATCGGGGCTGTTTCCGCACAATCCCGAACCTGTCCCCGAAAATCTGACTGAACTTTGCGATGAAGTCAAGCGCGTCGACGCCGACCTGGGCCTGGCTGTCGATCCGGACTCGGACCGCCTGGCGCTGGTCTCTGAAAAGGGTGAGGCCCTGGGCGAAGAGCGCACGCTGGCACTGGCAGTGAAATATATCCTGAGCAGAAAGTCCGGCCCCGTCGCTATCAATGCCTCCACCTCAAAAGCCACCGAAGATGTGGCACTGGCCGCCGGTTCAAAAGTGTACCGGACAAAGGTGGGAGAGATCAATGTCGCAAAAAAGATGCGTGAAATTGACGCTGTCGTCGGCGGTGAAGGCAACGGTGGCGTGATTCTGCCCGACATCCATCTCGGGCGGGACGCGCCGGTAGGGATCGCGCTCACACTGCAGCACCTGGCGGAATTCGGCGGTACGCTGAGCGAATTAAACGCCAGCTTGCCGCAGTACGTGATTACCAAAGACAAGGTCCAACTGGGAGATATCGATTCCGAAGCGGCGCTGCAGAAGCTCCGGGAAGATTATGCCCACGAGGAACTCGATTTTACCGATGGCGTCAAGATCTTGCGTGAAAATTCCTGGGCGCATATTCGGGCTTCCAACACGGAGCCCATCATCCGGGTGATTGCCGAGGCGCCGACCGGCGCCGAAGCCGAACAATTCTGCTCCGAAATAAAGACGCGGTTCTAAAATGCAGATCTGCCGGATAGTTGGAGACATTGTCTCCACGCAAAAGAACGCCCACCTGGAAGGGCACAAGTTACTCATTGCCCAACCGGTTGAGCTGGATACCGAAACACCGACTGGCACTTCCCTAATCGCCATCGACATGGTGTCCGCCGGGCCAAACGACCTGGTGCTGATCAACAAAGAAGGCAGCTCCGCCCGGCTCTTGCTGGGTGACGAAGGAATCCCGGTGCAAGCGGTCGTCGTCGGAGTCATCGACGGCATGCACGTCGAATCCGATTTGAAATAAAACCACCTTAACAAACAGAACTTGAGGAAAAAATGGACCTTGATGCAATGGTCGATAAAGTGGTCGATGAATTAGCCTGTCCTTCCGGGCATGCGCACTTGGGCGCGCCAAGCTGCAACTGGTGCTGGGTCTGTCCGGACTGCCGCACCGAAGTCGTCAAGCAGATTCTCGACAACGGAGCCGCCCGCGTCGGCGCCGGACCCAACCTCGGCCCGATCAACACGGAGATGGCCAAGCTCATCGATCACACGCTGCTGAAGCCGGAAGCGAACCAGGAGCAGGTAACTACGCTGTGCGAGGAAGCCGTAAAGTATGGTTTCGCTTCCGTCTGTGTCAATCCGTCGTGGGTCCGTTTATGCCGCGACCTGGTGCGGGGCTCAGGCGTGCTGGTGTGCACGGTCATCGGCTTTCCCCTCGGGGCAACCACCTGCGAAACCAAAGCGTTTGAAACGCAAACCGCCATCGAGCACGGCGCCGACGAAATCGACATGGTGATCAATATCGGCAAACTGAAATCGCGCGACTACGACTACGTCGAGCGCGACATCCGGGCAGTGGTTGAAACCGCCCGGCCGCTGGGCCACGTCAAAGTGATCCTCGAAACCTGTTTGCTCACCGACGAAGAAAAAATCAAAGGTTCCCTGCTCTCCAAATCAGCAGGCGCTGCTTTTGTGAAAACCTCTACCGGCTTCAACAAAGGGGGCGCGACCATGGGCGATGTTGCCCTGATGCGAAAAGTGGTCGGCCGTGAAGTCGGCGTCAAGGCTTCCGGCGGCATTCGCGATCGCGAAATCGCCACCCAAATGGTCGAAGCCGGCGCCAGCCGCATCGGGGCGTCCGCCAGTGTCAGCATCGTAAGCTAAGAGAGCAACTGCATGAACCAGGTCAACCTGATTTCCAAGAAACGCGACGGCAACGAGCTTTCCGAACAGGAGTTGGAATTTCTGATCTCCGGCTATGTCGCCGGTGACATCCCCGACTACCAGATTTCAGCCTTCCTGATGGCGGTCTACTTTCAGGGCATGAGCGCCGGCGAAACCGCCACGCTGACCCGCCTGATGCGCGATTCCGGCATCGTCCTGGAGCACAGCGCGCTGGCAGGCTTTGCGGCGGACAAACACAGTACGGGCGGCGTGGGCGACAAAGTCAGCCTGATCCTCGCGCCGCTGGTGGCCGCTGCCGGGCTCTACGTGCCCATGATTTCCGGCCGGGCCCTGATCCACACCGGCGGCACCCTCGACAAACTGGAGGCGATTCCGGGCTTCCGCACCAACCTTTCCATGGCCGAACTGCACGAGCAACTCAAGAAGATCGGCGTGGTTTTGGTCGGGCAAACCGACAACCTGACCCCGGCTGACAAGAAAATCTACGCCCTGCGCGACGCCACCGCCACGGTCAATTCCATTCCCCTGATCACGGCCAGCATCCTCAGCAAGAAAATGGCTGAAGGCATCGACGCCCTGGTTCTCGACGTCAAGGCCGGCAGCGGCGCGATTTTCCGGACAAAAGAAGAAGCCTGGGAGCTCGGTCGCAAATTAGTAGCCACGGCAGACCGGTTCAATCTGCGAGTCGCAGCACTCATTACGGCGATGGAGCAACCTCTCGGAAATACCGTCGGCAACTGGCTGGAGACCCGCGAAGCCATCGACACTCTGCAAGGCAAAGGCCCGGCGGATCTGACCCGGCTGACGCTGATTCTCTCCGCCCAAATGCTACTGCTCGGCAACAAAGCCGGGAGCCTCGAAGAAGGGATTGCGCTCCTGCAGGACAAAATCACCTCGGGCGCGGCTTTTGAGAAATTCCTGCAAATCGTCCAGATGCAGGATGGCGATGTCTCCCTGGTCAAAAACCCGCAGGATTATCCCGCTGCCAAATTTTGTTATGAATACATTGCGCCCCGGGATGGGTATGTATCGGCCGTCGACGCCCGCGAGATCGGCAACATCTCCATGGCGCTGGGCGCTGGGCGGGCTTCCATGGAAGATGGTATCGACTACACTGCCGGCATCGTTTTGCGCAAGAAAGTCGGGGACAAAGTACAAACAGGTGAGGTGCTGGCGTGTGCCCACTCGGAAGACAGGCAAAAACTAACCGCCAACGAAGAACGGCTGAATCAGGCGTTTAGCTTCTCCGCGGACCCGGTGCCGCAGCCGCCGCTCTTGTACGGCCTGATCGACCCGGATGGAGAGAAAGATTGGGATCCTGACAGAGAGGAGTTTGTGATATCCCAACGTGGCGAAGAATAGAGGCATTTATGCTGCTGCAATGAAGTAACGCAGTCACTTCCAAATCGAAGGTGAGGTCAGGTGATGAGAACCTCCAGTAGACCATCCAACTCTTTAGTTGCTTGCTCAGAGCTTGCAATGAATGTTCTGGCTTTGGCAGCAATCCCTGCAAGTACTCGTCGTCGACAAATCGCAGTTGCAGAAAAGCCCGTAACTGAAAACCGACCGGCCAACCGGTTAATAAAATGTCTAGGTGTAGACAGCAATCCCACTCTAAGAGTGTACAGATATAGACAATTCAAAATGGCCGCGTGAGCAGGTCATATAATAGTTGGCGCCCTAGAGCGCGGCAGTTGTTATCCAGCGTGGCTGCCGAACTTCCTAGACGAGACCCGACGTGCTGCATAAACCATTATTTCAGGTTTATCAAGCGAATAAACGCTTGAGAGGAAGACGAGACTTAGCGTGTAGGACTGATCTAGGTGGGCCATATTCACTGGTTGGCAATTATGGCCCACCGAATATATAGTTATGTATCGAGATAAGGAATGGAAAAAGGACGATTATGATACCGACTTATGAAGAGATAATGTTGCCGCTTCTCAAACATCTTGCAGACGAGAAAGAACATGGACTAAGCGAAACACATGATTCCCTAGCTGCTCAGTTTGGATTGACAGACGAAGCGCTAAGAACACTCTTGCCGAGTGGACGCCAACCAGTATTCAGAAACCGAGTGGGCTGGGCAACCACTTACTTGAAAAAGGCTGGTTTGCTCACTGCTCCAAGGAGAGCTCATTTTAGAATCACGAAAAAAGGCCTTGAACTACTCAAAGAAAGTCCATCAGAAATAACGGCAAAGTTCCTTACACGTTATGACGACTTTGTAGAGTTTAAGTCGGTAAGAAAAGAAAAGGAAATCGGGAGTGCAGCTCGAACCGAGCTTGTCGAAAACCGTACAGACCAGACGCCAGAAGAGTCTCTTGAATATGCATATCAAAAACTTCATTCTGAATTATCAAAGGAGGTTCTTGATATTGTCAAGGAATGTTCACCTGCTTTTTTCGAAATACTTGTAATAGATCTGCTTACCACCATGGGCTATGGAGGCTCAAGAAAAGACGCTGGAGAAGCGATGGGGAGATCTGGAGACGGAGGAATTGATGGGATTATCAAGGAGGACAAACTAGGACTTGATATAATCTATCTACAAGCCAAGCGATGGGAAAACCCTGTTCCTGTCAAAGAGATCCGGGATTTTACAGGCGCACTCGCATCTAAGAAAGCAAAGAAGGGAATATTCATTACAACATCGACCTTTCCAACCAGTGTTTATGAGTTTGTCGGGCAAGTGGAATACAAGATTATTCTGATTGATGGAGGGCGATTGGCGGACTTGATGATAGAAAATAATGTAGGACTATCGACTGCAAATACCTATCAAGTGAAGACGATTGACTCAGACTATTTTGAAGAAAATTAAGATTTGACATAATCGGGTAAGGGCGGGTTTCTCTCCCGCCCTCCCCACAACACCCCGCGTGCGGGTCCGCACGGGGCGTTTCATCGTGGTTTCACTACCCGTTGGGATAGTGAAACGCAATCCAGAGGTCACGAACTGAGACCAAACCCTGTTCTTTGAGCCAGGCATTATTCATCCCGAGTTGGGTCGCATACGTTCGCGCTAGTCGCCACGGGCCTTTACTGCTAATGCCCACGGGAATCACTTGCGATTTCGATGCGCCCAGACTCAGAAGATTGCGAATCCGCGTGCGAGTCCAGCGCCACTGTTTCATGTAGCACATGCGGACACGCCGGCGAATCCACTCGTCCAGCTCAGGCAAGGGACGATAGTACTTTGACAAACCGTAGTAATTCATCCAGCCGCGAATGTAGCGTGACAGCTTCTGGAGCCGGAGCTGCATGGAGATGCCCCAGCTGCGGGCTGTCAGGCGGCGGATGTTGTACTTGAAGTTCTCAAGCGATTCGGGTGCCCAAACAATGCGCTTGCCCGGAAAAATAAATCCCAGGTACTCGCACTGCCCGGCACGCACAAGTCGGCTCTTCTGCCGGTTGATTTCCAGCTTGAGTCGCTGCTTGAGGAACCGGACGACGCTCCGTCCGACCCGAAGGCCGGCGCGTCTGCTTCTGACGAAAATCAAGAAGTCATCAGCATAACGCACAAAGCGGTGTCCACGCCGCTCCAGTTCTTTGTCAAAATCATCCAG
>JAJDAD010000041.1 GCA_029262055.1 Candidatus Zhuqueibacterota bacterium | reverse complement strand
GATTGGCCGTGGTCAAGCTTTCACCGCGATGTTAAATATGGACACTACAACATGACTTGGGGTTCGACTCAGGATGAGTCTCTGTTTAACGCCGAGGTTTACGGAGAATAAATGTGCGCCCAAGGCGCACCCTACAGGACTGGTGTCAGCCACGAATAACAAGAAGCTCGGAGAGAAGATGCTTGAATTGAAAATAGATTGCACAAAATCTACTGCACAAATAATTCTGATAGCCTTTGCAATTGCGGTTTTGATGCCGGATTCATCACATTCTCAAGTTAATGGGAATCGTTGGTTTGATAAAAGCGACTCTCTATTCACTAAGAAAGGCTCAGATCATTTAGAAGTATATTACTTTCCATCGAGCTTGGCCGAAAGGGCTATCGATGATATTTTGCGATCAAGAGAGGGCGCATATACTGAGATTACCCGCTTTTTTGATCTTGATTTCCCAAGTACCATAAGGCTCTATCTTTTCCCTGACGAAGAAACGAAATACAGCGTGACAGGACACAAGGGTCCTGGTGGTGGATTTGACAATTTGATTATCGAAGTTTACAACGATTCAATACAACTAGATCCATTTCATGAATTAGTGCATGTTCTTGGGTACAAAACAGGACACCCACCAGCATTACTTGACGAGGGATTAGCCATATATTTGTCCGAAGAACTTGGTAACTCCGCATTCTTTACTCTGGTTGGTTATCCGGACAAGAGTATAAATGAGACCCTAAGACTTTTAGCTAAGAAAGTGAAGCTAATCAGCCTCTCGACTTTGTTCAGTTACAATGACATTTCCGAGGCTTCAGATGTTGTGCTTGCATATGTTCAATCTGCCTCGTTCGTAAAGTACCTAATTGAGAATTATGGTCGTGAGATATTTCTTGAATTGTTCGCTGAAACACGGCTAAACGAAATTGCGGAAAACAAAAATAGATTTGCTAAACTTTACAAAATGGGCTTGACGAGGGTAGAGCAAGAATGGTTAGAGTCATTATCATTATGAAAAGCGGGAACTATGAATTGTCATCTGAGGCTGACTAGAATTTCAACTCGGACCAAACCGCGCTGGCGAAATCTTAAGCCCAAACTCAACGGGCGGTTTGGCCGGTTAACAACGAGGAATGTTCGAATGAATGGATATCAACGAGTCGGGAGTGCACTTAAAGGTATTAGGTCTGATAGAATTCCAATCATGCTTCACAATTTCATGATGGCTGCAGAGGAGGCAGGGTTTTCTCAAGCTGAATATCGTAACGATCCGAAGAAAATCGCGATGTCATTCATCAAGGCGATAGAAACATATGCGTATGATGGGGTTCTGGTTGATATCGACACGGTTACCCTGGCGGGCGCTGTTGGGGTGCCGGTAGATTTTCCTGAGGATGAACCCGCCCGAAGCTACAAGGGCATGCTTGAGCACATCTCAGATGTCTCCCAACTTGCTCCGGTTGATTTAGAGGACAACAAGAGAGTGATGGTTCTCCTCGAGTCCGTCCGGCTTCTCAAAGCTCACTTTAAGAACGAAGTATTCGTTCGTGGCAACTGTGATCAAGCGCCTTTTTCTTTAGCTAGCTCGATGCGTGCACCTGAGAATTGGATGATGGATTTAATAGATAGTCCGGGACATGTAAAGGATTTACTTGAGTATTGCTCAAACATAACGTGTCAAATGATTAAACTTATGGTGCAAACCGGCGCTGATATGATCTCGAACGGCGACAGCCCGGCAGGTCCCTCAATGATTTCTCCTGACATGTATCGCGAGTTTGCACTTCCGTATGAAAAACGTTGTGTGCAAGAAGCCCATAGGGGCGGTCTCCCCTATGCCCTCCATATCTGCGGAGATACCACCCTGATCCTGGAAGACATGCTAAAAACCAAAGCAGAAGCACTGGAATTAGACCACATGACAAACCTTGAGAAGGTCAAGGCTGTCTGTCAAGACAAGACCTGCTTTATTGGCAATATCGATCCATCTGGAGTACTCGCTTTGGGGACTGTCGAAGACGTCAAACGAAAGACAGAAGAACTGATTTCCGTTTTTGGAGATTCGCCCCGGTTTATCTTGAATGCAGGTTGTGCCATACCTCGCATAACCCCGAGCCGGAATCTCTTTGCTATGATTGATACCGCCAGAAGCTATGTATGCTGAACTTGCTAAGCACCTGCTCGTCGAACATGGATTTTTGCTAATAGCTTGCTTCAGCGGACCTTGACAGTCTGGTGGCCGATCCTGCTTTGACTAATGTCCCCAAAAGCGAAGCTGCAACAACAAGCAATACCTGTCTCGGCAAGACTACTGAACTGACCAGGCGGATAGAAAAGTATTGGCAGAAGTGCTTACCAGAGTTGCGGCTGTTGTGCCAGGCGTCTGTGCAGCGATGTAAGCCGACACCAACTCGAACCCCAGTGTATATCCAGCCCAATTCGGAATGTCACTAGTCGAGCCAAAGAACCAGCGTGCATGGCCATATTGAGTTGAATTCAACTCTGAATCTGCTTTTGCTCGCAGAGCAGATTTTTGATTTTGAGTCAGTGCAGCGCTCCACGGCGGTGGCGATACGCCAAGCACAGCAATGGCAAAATGATCGGCTAAACCTTCTGAGACCATAGCTTCCAGCAATGTCGAACCATAGCCGGGATTCTTCCATCGAACGGCGTGGTGCAACTCGTGCAAGACAACCAACGGCAGGCGTGCGCTAAGCAAATCGGGATTGTCGCTATATGCGGGATCCAGGGCAATTTGAATCAGACTTTTGTTGGGCGTATATCCGCCCACTCCAAAACCAGGGATCGCTCCTTGAGAGTCGAATGAGACTTCAATACGAACATCAGAGATTAGGAGTGATTCACTCGCAAGGGCTAAGGCATCTGTAACCGCGCTCGAAATTGTTTCTTCTTTGCCATCAAAAGCAGGGACAACGTCTGCGAGTACAATCGTATTAGAGTTCATATTGCCTTCAGGAGCAACAGGAGTTTCCTGACATGAAAGTCCGGCTGCAATGGTCAAAAGCACCGTTTGCAGGGTCTTCTTAAAAAAACTACACATGGTAATCTCCTGGGCTTGGATATGGCTCGGTTTTTCGTGCACTCAAAACGCACCACATTTCGTTTGCTATAACGTTAATAATCTGCTGGTTTATTTCTATTATCTCATTGTTCATCAAAGACTGGTTTTGCACATCCTCAGGTGTCAAGCGATTTCCACCAAGCCTAGTCAGGGTCTTACGTTCATTCCCGTAATATCAGAGCGATTGACGACAAACGTAACCGCGGAATGTATGTACCTGATGCGGTCAATGTTACCGGAGATGCACCCGGAGGTGTTAGAATAAGCGTAGAAGTAAACGTCGTTTCGGTGAATTCAATATCCCCGGAGAGAACTCCTTTCGGTGAAAGCCCTGGTTAAAACACAGAACTATGAAATCAACGTACCTGCCAGACGAGTAACCGCCTGCCGAATCTCATCTTCCGTGAACGCTGCATACCCCAATACCAATCCGGGATGACTGCTATGCTTTAGACAGTATGTCGAGAGAGCTGTGACGGCCAGCCCTGCCTCAGCCGCCTCATGGGATACTTTTTGATCATCGAAATCATTGGGGAGCCAGGCGATTTCATGCATGCCCTTGGCAGAAGGATAAATTTCAATCAGACCTTTTAGGTGTCTCGTGGTGGCGTTCAGCAGAATCTGCTGACGCTCTTGATACAGCAATCGCATACGGCGGAGATGGCGTCCAAAGTGACCTTGTTCGATGAAATCCGCGAGAACAGCTTGTTCGAGTAAGGCGCTATTGCGATCAGTTACGGCTTTAGCAGAGATGAAGGCATCCAGCAGATCAGGTGGAACGATCAAATATCCAAGCCGCAATGCCGGAAACAGGACTTTACTGAAGGTCCCCATATAAATCACACAACCATTCGCATCAAGGCCTTGCAGTGAGGACAAAGGGCGACCGGTGTAGCGGTACTCACTGTCGTAATCGTCCTCCAAAATCCAGGCGTCAGATTCATCCGCCCATTCGAGCAGCTGCAATCGTCGGGTGAGACTCATCGTTACTCCAAGTGGAAATTGATGAGAAGGTGTCACATAAGCGAGGCGAGCCTTTGACTCTATCTCTCTGCCTTTTTCCACGTTAAGCCCCTCTTCATCAATCGGTACCGGCGTCACTGTCACACTTGCGCCAATAAATGCTTTCCTGGCGCCAAGATAACCGGGGTCTTCAATCCAAGCTTTATCTCCCGGATCGAGAAGAACACGAGCGGTCAGATCCAGTGCTTGCTGCGAGCCATTAACGATGATGATTTGCTCAACTTCACAACGCACGTCTCTGGCCGTTCGTAAATAAGTCGCAATTGCTTCTCGCAGGGGTAGATACCCAGCCGCATCGCCGTAACCAAAAGACGTATACGGCAGCCTGCGCATTTGTCGTGCGAGCAGCTTACCCCAAATATGAAAAGGAAAATCTCTCAATGATGGTGTGCCGTGTCTAAGAGGCTTACTCTCGCCAACAGGAAAATGGATGGTTGAAAGAACCTCACCCCGCTTTGAAAGATTTTGTCGCTTCGGGCGAGAAGGCATCGTGTCAGTCGTTGACCGCGCCGCAAACAATAACTTCTCTGGCAGGGTATCGGTCACGTAGGTCCCGGATCCCGTTTTACCCTTGAGATAACCTTCGGATAACAAATATTCGAATGCGAGAAGCACCGTGTTTCGAGACACGTCAAGTTCGCTAGCGAGGGTGCGCGTGGCAGGGAGACGCTGCCCGGAACGAAACCTGCCTTGCAGAATGGCTTGCCTCAGGGCTTCATAAAGTTGACGATACATTGGGATACTGGATTTAGCATCAAGGCCAATGCCGGCAATTGAGACTTCTTGTGTTTCCTTGGCCATCTTTCTACCTCCCGAAAATTGATACCATCAAATTAACAAATAATGGCACTTTTGGCAATACCAAAGTATTGCTATTTTTGCCCAACTTTCTGAGAGGTGTGATATGCGCAAAGAAAGAATACCAATTAAGGACGCCCAATTTGTCACAGATAATATTTTGATCAGCATATTTTCTTCCGCACAAGCACTTAAAGGGAAGATTAGAGAAAGAATCCGAATGCGGCAGAAATGTGGCTGGATTTGGGGAGGGATGACAAGCCATGGTCCCTACATCATTTTGTGTTTCACGAAAACTGTCGAAGTGCGGCCAGGTTGTGGGTCGTCTGTGTATTCGGAATATCTTCACTCTAAATGAACTCCAGGGAACTGTTAATGAAGACAATTGGAATCATCGGTGGCATCGGGCCTGAATCTACCGTTGAGTATTATCGTAGCATCATTTCCTCTTATCGCAGTCGCACCAGCGATGGGAGTTATCCACAGATTATTATCAACAGCATCAACCTGACACGAATGCTGGCATTTGTTGAGTCAAAACAACTCGGCAATCTCACCCGGGTTCTTACCGATGAAGTAGCAAAATTAGCGAATGCCGGTGCTGAATTTGGCGTACTAGCTTCCAATACTCCACATATTATATTTGATGAATTAAGGGAAGATTCCTCGATTCCGCTTTTGAGTATTGTGGAAGAAACTGCCAGGAAGGCGAAAAGATTAGGTCTAACTCGAGTAGGTCTGTTTGGAACCAAATTCACCATGCAAAATCTCTTTTATCAAAAAGTATTGTCCATGCATGAAGTGCAAACTATAGTTCCAAACTTAGATGAACAAGAATATATTCACACCAAGTACATGTCCGAATTAGTCCCTGGCGTATTCCTTGAAGAAACCAAAAAAAGACTGCTAAGAATCGCCACAGCAATGAAGGCCAGAGACAACATTCAAGGACTCATTCTCGGTGGTACTGAGCTACCTCTAATCTTAAGCAAAGATTCCGAAATTGGAATTCCCTATTTAAACACCACTAAAATTCATGTTGAAGGCATCATTGACTATTTGTTTGGAGGAAGTCATGAATAATCGAGACTTGTTGGATGAACACCTGGCCAGGCGCTGCACCGATCTGTCATATACATTCCGTTTGCATCTGAGAGAAATAAGCGGCGCTATCGAAGAATGAGAGAGACTGACTAAATTTAATGAGGTCGACTTGATGAGAAGAAAAGATTTCATGTCCAAAGACTACGACGAGTTAGAAGCCATCGCGAAACACTGCGAGGTTGGATATTTGGGTATTCATGATCCCGATGGCTATCCGAGAATTGTCCCGCTAAACTTTTTATTAATAGATCGATGCATCTATTTCCACGGAGCGCAAGAAGGGGAAAAGCTCAATGTTTTGAGCACGAATCCAAAAGTAACATTCAGTCTTGTTGAGCCCCATTCGCTCATCCCTTCGTACTGGATTGCAAAGGACTATGCATGTCCCGCAACCGCTCTTTACAAATCGATCTATTTTCGGGGCCAGGGAAATCTTGTCCATGATCTCGGAGAGAAAGCAATGGCCCTGCAATCATTCATGGAAAAGTACCAACCGGAAGGCAATTATCAACCCATAATAGCCACAGATCCGATGTACACTAAACAGCTGCAGCGCGTATCGGTATTCAAGATTGTACCCACTCAGATAGATATGAAGTTCAAATTTGGACAAAACTTTAGCGTGAAGAAAAGACGAGAGTTGATTGAGAAGTTGCAGGAGAGAAATAGAGGAGTCGATATGCAAACCGCTGAAGAAATAAAAAGAACTTTGAAAGGAGCGGGCGAGGGAAAACACGATGACGTATAGCAAACTCTTTATGTGCATGGGTATTATGTTTCCTCTGGCTTTTTCCGCCGGGCCGGCCAATGTCATGATGGCGGCATTCGGGGCCCGATTTCGTTTTGCCAAAACCATACCGTTTATCATGGGTGTGTCTTTTGTCGTGCTTCTGCAATCATTTGCAGTTGGGTTTGGCTCAAGCGAGTTTATACACCACTACCCAGGTCTCTTCCGATATCTGCAAATAGCGGGCGCCCTTTACCTACTCTATCTGGCCTATCGTTTCATTCGGTCATCACATTCAGACACCTCCGAAGCCATCAAAGCGCCGCCAAAATTCCGGGATGGCATGATCTTACAGCTGTTCAATATGAAGGTTCTTGCCTACATCCTGGTTCTATTCTCACAATTTATCGATGTTAGTCTACCGAAGGCCGAACAGGTCATTCTACTGTCGGTCGGGCATTTTGTACTGGTTTTGTCAGCTACCTCAACCTGGACGCTAGGGGGTGAATGGCTCACCAAAACGTTCGCTTCCAAAACTTCTTCAAGACTGCAGGGGTATATTTTCGGTAGCATGTTGGTGGCTGTGGCGCTTTGGATGATATTTTAGTTGATAATGACATGAATAAGTCTAATACCAGAGTTAGGGATTTATCATGAGCCTGATATTTAGGATGCTTGTTCTGTTGTGGTCCTAAGAATGGCGTTTGTCGTCCGCCTTTGGGCGGTTGCATGTTCATCACAGGTTGCAGGCGCCGCCAGCCCTGCTCATGCTGGTGAGAGGATTGTCCAGAAAAGGAGGTGGATTTTTGTGATCGTCACTTACAAAGGAATAGTGTATCCCAAACACATTGACCACATGGGGCATATGAATGTCCAGTGGTATGTACAAAAGTTCGACCAGGCAACCTGGCATCTATTCTCAGCAATTGGAATCACTTCAACCTATATTCAAGAGAATACCAAAGGTATGGCCGCGATAGAACAAAAAATCAAGTACAAGAAGGAGGCTTTGTCCGGAGATGTTTTGACAATTAAGTCAAAGGTCCTTGAGATGAAAGAAAAATCAATTCGTTTTCTTCACGTGATGTCCAACACGGAAACGGAAGAGGAGCTTGCAATCTGTGAATTACTTGGAGTTCACATCGACCTGGAAAAGCGAAAATCCTGTCCTTTCCCGGATAGTATTTATAAGAATGGCCTCGAACTCATTTCATGATTTTAGAGAAGTCCAATTGCATGTGAATTCCAAAAAACCAGGATGAGCAAATGAAGAAGCTGACATTCTATATCGTCGATGTTTTCGCAGAAAAGAAGTACGCCGGCAACCAACTTGCCGTCTTTCGAGATAGCGATGGCTTGAGCACTGAAGTCATGCAGACTATTGCGCGTGAAACGAATTTTTCCGAAACCACCTTTATTAGCTCGGACGAGCAACGCGATGGCGGTTTCAATGTGCGAATTTTTACGCCGGCCGCCGAGGTGCCGTTTGCCGGGCACCCGACGCTTGGCACGACTTTCATTATTCAGAAGATGATTTTGCAGGAGAACGTTGAGAGGATTAACTTAAATTTGAAAGTCGGCAAAATTCCGGTGGAACTGCACTACCAAAACGACTCGCTAGACCTCTTGTGGATGAAGCAGATCAATCCGGTCTTTGGGAAGAAGCTTTCGCAGGAAGAGGTTTCGCCTATTTTAAGTCTGAACAAAAACGAGCTGGACTCGAACTTCCCGATTCAGGAAGTTTCCACCGGCATCCCGTTCTTTATCGTACCGGTCAAAACGCTGCACAGCATCAAGAATATTCAAGTAAATCTCGAAAAGTATTATGAGTTCGTGAAACGATACAATTCGAATCTCGCCAGTGCTAATGCGGACAATGTGGTCTCTTCCGGTTTTTTTGTCTTCTGCCCGGAGACCTACGAAGAAGAAAACGACCTCAACGCGCGCATGTTTGACGACTACTACGACGTCCCGGAAGACCCCGCAACCGGCAGCGCCAACGGCTGTTTCCTGGCTTATTTGCTCAAACACAATTATTTTCAACAAAATGCGTTGGAATTACGCGTCGAGCAGGGACATGAAATGAAACGCCCGTCTTTGGTCTTCCTTAAAGGGCAGATCCGGAAAGACGATGATATGGACATTTTTGTCGGTGGCAGAACACAATTGGTCGCCGAGGGAGAGTGGTATGTGTGAATCTCTAACGAGTGCCGCAGAAGGACAGGATTTTCCTGAGCGCGAAGCCATTGGTGATCGATTATAGGAATGCATGCAAGGTTGTGACCCGTGACTGTGCCCATGAAACCAGTAATCAAGACGATTCCGCCGGCTGCAACGCGACCTCTTCGCCAACAAGAGCCTGCGGCTAACCGGCCGGGGGAAGCGTGTATTGCCCCTTTGGCGTCAAGGAGGATAGGACATTTTGGAACGTTCCTAGAAGCAAGCTCATGAGCGTTGAATCGATTTGCAGTCAATCTTAGAAGGCGATGACAATCCCAGCTCGGGGTATGGCAACATTGGAAGAAATGCGTGTCAGTCGCTAACCCACTGTCAATAGAGCCCAACGTTATTCCCCGGTCTTTTACCCGGCCCTAACACCGCCGCTGCCTCCACCGCAAGAGTCCATGTTCCAGAAGGTGGGAATCGTTCCCCGGTTCTTCCTGATAATGAGAAGCGGAGTCCCGGCCGCGCCTCTCCCAGCGGCTGGCGAGGATTCGGGCACAAGGTGCTGTTTTAGTTGCTTTTTGGGTGACGGAACGTGAGGACGTAGTGCAAGAGCTCAAAGACAAATGTTACATTGGCACAATCTTTGTCGAAACACGGTCTAATTCAATTCCAAGATTTTTTGAAGCATCAACTAACCCGACATCCAACCCCCAGACACGAACGCTATCGCGAAAGTGCACCAACCTTTAGAGGCAGGCCGGATCCAGACTGGTGCGATGTGTCGGCACATCTCAGGACGTGACAATCTCCCGCGACCGGGCCATCCAGCTCGCGGCGCACATACGAAACCGCTGTGACACGGCGCGGTTGACTTGTCGTCAGGCGATGTCGTCCTGCTGCTCACGCTTAACTGTAACATTCCATAAGCATCTGTAAGCCCGGGAGCCACGCGCAAAAACTCCAGGACGCTTCTTGCAGCAAATGCCGGCAAGGCGTCAGGTGGGAGAGCATGAGGCAATGAAGAAAGGGCGGGCCGTGCTATTTACTCTGCTTTCCTTAATAACGACAGTGGCCCTGAGGTATTCGCGTCGGCAGACGCCGTTACAGGTATCCACTGACGCTCGCAGCATTCGCCGGTAACCATGGTTAGGGGCGTTGTGCCCATCTGTCCCCTGGGCGAAAACCTGAATCGCCCTGCAATCACAATAGTCAGTCAGATCATGTTCGCAAAAACCATAACTAACCCCAGGGCGCATTATGAATGAATTCGACCCCAATACCGCTTTGAGCTCGATTGGAGGGTTCTTTCGACGACTGCGCGAGCGCTGGCAGCGATTTCCCGAGCAAGTCAAACGCTTGACCGTCCTGCTGGCCGTTGTCGTGTTTGCGCTGGTCACGGCACGCACCATGCTGGTGCCGGCAGACTTCGGCAAGTACGGACATTATCGGGCATCTGCGGTAGATGAGATCGTGGCTCAGCCAATCCAGTACGCTGGTCACGAAATCTGCACTGAATGCCACGATGATGTGGCGGAGACCAAGGCAGCGGGATTTCACAAGAATGTTGGCTGCGAAGTCTGTCACGGTCCGGCAGCGGCGCACACTGAAGATGTTGAGGCAGTCCAATTGTTGGCGCCGCGTGGCCGCGAGGGCTGTCCGCTCTGCCACGAGTACCTGCCATCGCGCCCGACGGGGTTTCCGCAGATTGTGTCGGCCTCGCACAATCCGGTGAAACCATGCATCGGCTGCCACGAGGCGCACGATCCGAAACCGCCGGAGACGCCGAAAGAGTGCTCGGCCTGCCATGCAACCATCGCGCGCAGCAAGGCGATTTCGCATCACGCTTATGTTGCCTGCACGCGCTGCCACGAGGCGCCTGACCAGCATAAGTTAGACCCGCGTAGTTTCCGCCCCAGCAAACCGGACGGCCGCGAGTTCTGCGCGGGATGTCACGATGATGGTGCTTCCGGGAAAGAGGGGATTCCGCAGATCGACCAGGCGAGCCATGAAGAAAGATACGTCTGTTGGCAATGCCACTATCCTCATCTACCGGAGGCGCAATGATGAACAAAACAGCCCCTTCCGTGACCGGCACAAGCCCGCAACGCCGGAGTTTTCTCAAGACGCTGGCTCTGTCGTTTGCTGCGCTCATCATACCCGGCATTGTGGTCGCCAGAGACAAATTGGACAAAGTGAAGGACTGGGTCATCGGTGACGGGTACCGTCCCGCCGACCACCGCTGGGGAATGGGACTTGACATCAGCAAGTGCATCGGCTGCGGCCGCTGCGTGGACGCCTGCAAGAAAGAGAATAACGTGCCGCTCGAGCCCTTCTTCTTCCGCACCTGGGTCGAGCGCTACCGCATTCTCAGCAATGGCGAAACGCTCATCGATAGCCCGGGCGGAGCGATCAACAGTTTCCGCGCGGATGCGCCCGAGGAAACGGTTCTGAGGAGTTTCTTCGTCCCCAAACTCTGCAACCAATGCGAGCATGCGCCATGTGTGCAGGTTTGCCCGGTCGGCGCTACCTTCTCAACACCCGACGGTGTCGTGCTGGTGGATGCCGAACATTGTGTCGGCTGTCGCTATTGCATCCAGGCCTGTCCCTACGGTGCTCGCTTTCTGCACCCCGAAACCCGGACCGCGGAGAAATGCACTTTCTGTTATCACCGGATTGTCAAAGGACTGGCCCCTGCTTGCGTAGAAGCATGCCCTACCCAGGCCCGCGTTTTCGGCGAAGTCGAGAAGAAAGCGAGCCCGCTGGTGCGGTTTCTGCGCATGAACAAGATCGCTGTTCTGAAGCCTTTTCTGAACACCAAACCCCAAGTCTATTACACCGGCTTTGATATGGAGGTAAGATAAATTGGAAGAGCTCATACAGCATCTGGCGCCCTTGGTAAAAGAGGTGGTCGGATATATTTATCCGAACGAGATCGAACTGCACTGGGGTCTGCTGGTGGTGGTTTATCCCTACGTGACCGGGCTGGTTGCCGGCGCATTTATCCTGGCTTCCCTGGTGAAAATATTCAATGTCACGGAATTGCAGCCAACCTATCGCATGTCTCTGCTCACCGCCCTGGCATTCCTGCTGGTGGCGCCGTTACCGTTGTTGGCGCACCTGGGACATCCGGAAAAATCATTTGCGATCTTCTTCACGCCAAACACCCGGTCAGCCATGGCCATGTTCGGATTCGTGTACGCCTGGTATCTGATGGCTGTACTTCTGCTCGAGATTTGGTTCTGCTACCGCAAAGACCTAATACTGTGGGCCAAACAGGAAAGGGGGTTGCGGAAGTTGCTTCACAGGATCATGTCTCTGTTTTCTTCAGACGTGTCTGAACGCGCCCTGCGCTTCGATCAGAAGGCGGTAAAGGCCGTGACCCTGATCGGCATCCCATCAGCCTTTCTGCTGCACGGCTACGTTGGTTTTATTTTTGGCTCCATAAAAGCGAACCCATGGTGGTCGAGCGTGCTCATGCCTATCGTTTTCCTGTTTTCAGCCATTGTCTCCGGCATCGCTCTGGTGTTGCTCATCTACATGATCGCCACGCCGCTGCGAGGAAAAGAAATGGACATGGCGTGTCTCAATAAGCTGGCGAGTTACCTGTTCTATGCCATGATCATCGATTTCTCGCTTGAAATCCTGGACTTCATACACCGCGTTTATGAATCCGAAGAGTCCATAGAAATCCTCGCAGCCCTGGTAACCGGAAAGCTGTTCATCAGCCTCATTGTTGTGCAATTGTTGCTTGGCATGCTGCTGCCGCTCGGCGCCATCGCCATGGCCAAAATGCTGCAAATGCCAAGCGACTTGAAAAAGATGATTTACTTTGTGGCCGCCCTGCTGGTGCAGGTAGGCATCTTCTCTACGCGCTGGAACGTCGTCGTTGGCGGCCAGTTGTTCTCCAAAAGTTTTAGCGGCCTGACGGTTTACAAGACGACTTTCCTGGGCCTGGAAGGATTGCTGGTTTCCATGGGCCTGCTGCTGCTGCCATTCCTGATTTTGTACGTACTCTTTGCATTGTTGCCACCCTGGGAAGAAAGCAAGGTCTCACTCGAAGGCTCATAACCAAACCCGGACACTGGTTTTTGGGGATAGAATGTCGGGGCGGCAAGCATTTTTTTCAATTCCTATTCTGCTGCTACTCGTGCCGCACACCGCCAATCTTTCGTGATATAGACGCGCTCCGGCCTGGCCAGTACACCCACAAATAGTACTTTGCCCTTCATTGCGCTTTTGGGGTAGGCGCACGGACATCCTAACGGAACTTTATGAGTGCATGCGCTACCACGGCCTGTGGGACAATTGCAACTCGATAATCTGCGTATGGCGAAACGGATTCTTTCGGGTGACCCACGAAAATATATCACCAGGAATATGGGGGTTCATGGCGTCTTATTCGTATATATAGAGAAGGCTCTTATTACCAATTAAGAAGAGGGGCCTCCGCTTAAAACAAATTGTACGAGAGAAATGTGAGGAGAACACATGATGAAGGGTAAAGTATTATCATGTCTCATAACAGTTCTAACCTTACCAACGCTTGGGCTGGCGCAAAACCAGGACAAGAGAGTTGAACTCGACTCCCGCTACACAAACACCTTGACGCAACAAAACATGACGAACCGCACGCTGGTGAATGTTGGGCAGGTGGCCATGTGGGTTTACTCCAACGGTAGGTCAGCCATTACGCCTGCAGGCAATGCCGGGCTATTCTTTCCGAGAAACAGTCAGCCGGCAACCGCCACCATTTTCGCGGACGGACTTGTCTGGGGTGGACAAGTAAAGGATGGCGCCGTACCCGAAGTGCGAGTCGGGGGCGGAACTTATAGTATGGGCACGGTTCCGGGTGCAATCCTATCTGCCGGCAATCCCGAGGATGGCACCGACCAGAAAAATGTTGACCGCGTCTGGCGTATCCGCCGGGACTTTGGGAACGCTGATCTCACGCTTGACGCGGCTGAGTTCAACAGTATCCCAGTTACACAGGTAACCGAAGCACATATCACACAGCTACGCGACATCTACAGGCAGGACTGGATTGACTGGCCTGCTCTCAAAGGCGCGCCATTTTATGATGCCGACGGCAACGGCAGGTATGAACCGCAGTTCAACGCGGATGGCAGTCCAGTGCTTTTCCCGGATGCGGATGAGCCGGGCCTGCGCGATGCGGACCAGGTGGTTTATCTTGTGAGCAATGATTTAGATCCGGGTGTTGTTATCGCCTTGTATGGCTCGCCGCCCCCCATCGGCCTGGAGAAACAAACCACTTTGTGGTCTTATGCCCGCTCTGATGCGTTGGGAAATACAATCTTCAAACGTATCCGGCTCATCTATAAAGGCACGGCAACAACCCCTCCCAATGCAAGAATTGACAGCATGTATATTGCGCAATGGTCAGATCCGGATCTCGGCAGTTTTGGAGATGACTTTGTAGGATGTGATACAACTCTGGGGTTGGGGTATGTCTACAACGCCAGCTCCAATGATGCCACCTACTCAGCAGCAGGGTTGCCGCCACCGGCCGCAGGTTATGATTTGCTGTACGGCCCAACAGTGGCAGGCTCTGGGGAAGCGGTAATCGATTTCGAGAAGCGCCAGGGCCTGCAAAACTTACCGGCGAGTTCTTTTAGTTGGTTTGGTGCGGGAAGTACGGACTCTGATCCGACCCGAGGCGGGGACTACAACGGTACCCTGCAGTGGTGGAATATCATGCGTGGGTTCCGTCCCCGGCCCGAAAATCCGTCCGTGCCATGGCTTGATCCAAATGGTAATCGAGTCAAGTTTTTGTTGACCGGCGACCCGGTCGCCGGCATCGGATGGCTTGACTCCAACCCGGGTGAGCGTCGGATGCAGATGATTTCAGGGCCGTTTAGCATGGCATTGAGGGACACGCAGGAAGTAGTGATCGCCGTCATAAACGCGCTAGGATCGGACCGGCTTTCCAGCGTTGCCGTGCTTAAATTCATGTCTCGAACTATTCAGGATGCGGTGCAACCGGACCCACCCGAGCCGCCGGAGTTCTCACTCACGGCGACCGGCCTCGATGAGAAAGTCGTGCTGACCTGGCCCGACGCGAGAGACACTATTGTCGAGAGAGGCGATTTTAAATTTGAGGGCTACAATATTTACCAGGGCGAATCCCTCAACGGACCGTGGCGCCGTATTGCAACCTTTGATCTCATCAATGAAGTCACGGTCATATTCGATGAAGTCTTTGATCCGGAGACCGGCTTCTTACTTAACCTGCCGGTGCAATTCGGCTCCAATTCAGGATTGCAACACTATATTGAGATAGAAGATGATATGATCGCAGAAGGCGGCCTGGTGAACGGCCAGGAATATTTCTTCGGTCTTTCCACTTATCTTCATCGTGATCATGAACCGAATGCGGTGGAAAGCCCGAAGGAAACGGCGCAAGTCGTTCCTATTGGCGCCGTGGGTGGCAGGGATTATTCCGTCGTAAACGCCGACACCACTGCGGACCATATCGCGGGAGAGAGTGACGGCAAAGTGGAAGTGATCATCATTGATCCCGCCGCTATCACCGGAGATACATACCGGGTCACATTTGAGGAAGCTGAAGAGAATATCCTTGTCTGGGACCTCACCAATGTCACGACCGGCCAGGTTCTGTTCAATGACCAAACCGACCAATCCGGTAGCCTGGAAGGCCAAGTCGTTGATGGTTTGCAACTTGTGGTCTCCGGTCCGCCCCTGCAGGGGTTGGATTGGAGTTTTGAAGGTGCTAGCTGGATAAGTGCCGCACCAAGTGACGGCCCTGGCTCTCCCGGCGGATTGGTTTTTGGAGCGGCCTATCTGGGACTTAACTTTCTCGAAAGCAGTGTTGAGCCATCGGAATACAAAGATACACATTGGGAATGGTATGACAAAGAGAGTTTCACCGATTCAAATGGCAATGTGGTCTACGATATCGGAGAGCCTTATCAACTAATAGAAGGGGATGGGCATCAAAAGGCGTTTCTGTATCTTACCTGGGGAGCAGGCAATTATAGCGCCTTTCAGGATGTCGCATTTGCGGTATTTGATTCTGAAGCTGATCCTCTCAGGCAATTAAATGTGCTTGTACGCGATCGGGACAACAATGGGCAATGGGACCTGGATAAACAATACACAGATGGCGATCCTAATTTCGTTAACATTAATGGTGGTGATTTTCGATTTAACTACATTTTTGTGATGGACTCAGATTATGACCCATCAGGTGTGACATTCAATCCAACCCGGGGTGGGGTTGATGCTTTCGATACTATTTTGGAAGGGATGCAACCAATTTTGTGGGTAGGTTATTTTGGACAACGCGGTTCACGCGAACCCCTCGGCGACACCTTCACGCTTGACTTGATTGCCCCGAATGTCAACACGGAAACAGATATTTTCGAGTTTACAACGAATGCCGCCGGAACATTTGACATCACCAAGGGTGACCTGGACAAAAGCGGAAGTATCGACATAAGCGACGTCGTGCTCCTGGTTGACGTGATCCTGCAAAAGACCGAGCCAACCGGCGAACAGGAATTTGCTTCGGATTTTAACAGCGACCTGGCAGTCAACGTGGCTGATGTGGTGGCAATTGTAAATCACATTCTCGGCATTACGACATCGCCCGCTCAGATCGCGCAGTCGGAAAAAATCCAGGTTAGTTTGCCCGAACAGATGTCAGTGGAGAATCGCATCATATCCGTTCCGGTCAATATCAGCACCAATGCCGGCGTGCACGGCTTGCAGGTCGAGCTATCTTATGATGCGTCAAAACTGCGACCATTGGCGCCTGATTACGAAAACAACAATCTTGCAATCAACCACAAGGTGCATGACGGCAGTGTGTCTTATCTGCTGCACAGTTCCGACGGCGAGCCTCTGTCCGGGCCAGGCCCGCGGATATTCCAATTTGAAATAATTGGTAACACACGAAATGTGAACCCCGAGATTGCGCTGGATAGAATTGTGATTGCTAACCGCGCCGGCCAGACGTACGATACGGACATCGGCAATACAAAAGCATCGACACTGGTCATTCCTGAGCAATTTGCCCTGCATCAAAATTATCCGAACCCGTTCAACCCGGAAACCACGATTATATTCGATTTGCCGGAAGACGCGAGGATCGACATCACAATCTACAATGTTCTTGGCCAGCGGGTCAGGCGTTTGCTCTCAAATGTTGACAAGATCGCCGGACAGCACAAGATTACCTGGGATGGCCGCGATGACTTTGCAAGCGTCTTGTCCACGGGTGTTTATATCATGCAGATGAAAGCCGGCAGTTTTGTCAGCAACAAGAAGATGATGCTTCTGAGGTAGGATGCGGATTCCCAGTATGATTTTCTTAATGAAACAGCAATCAATAACCAGGGAAATTAGGAGTGCGAGGATCGTGATGAAATATATCTTTCAAGCTATTCTAGTAATCCAGTTGTCCGCAACAATGGCCTTGGCTCAGGTTGATTTTTTGTTAACCAAAGACGCCTCCGGCCAGGCAGGTGGATCCCTCGTCAACCCGATTGAAATCGTTTTGGCTAATGAAAACTCAATACGCGGGCTTCAGTTTGATCTCACATATGACGCCTCGGTTTTTTCGGTGGACTCTGTCTTAAAGACAGAGCATCTATCAGATCTCGGTCTCTTTTCCAATGAAATCGAGCCGGGCCGGCATCGGTTTTTGGTGACGGATTTTGATGGTGCGGCCTTAGGCCCGGGTTCGGAGTCGGCAATTAAAGTCTATGGCAAAATTGCCGCCAGCGCTGAAACCCAGGCATCGCTGCTGCAACTGCAAAACATCTCCTTTACCGACTTGTCCGGTCAATCGCTGCGGTCCGCAAGCGCCGATGGCTACCTATTCGTTCGGGGAGCGAATTTCGTACGCGTAAACAACGGCCATCAAAAAACTGGTGGTGATACCATCGACGTGGTGCTCCTTAGCGAGAAAGCGTTGGGCGCTGCGCAATTCACGCTGCAGTATGACTCGGACTTTATCGCTGTCAGTTCATTTGAAAAGACCGGCCGCAGTCAGGCAATGGAGATTCAGACCAATGAGCCTTCTCCGGGCGAAATCGTCGTCGTTCTCGTGAGTACTGATGGCGATACGATTCCGGCAGGAAGCGACGCCGCAGTCAGGTTTGTCGCCACGCCGGTTTTGGAGGAGGTGCAACACCCTGACTTTGGAAAACAGCGACTCTCGTTGCGAGGCCTGGTTTTGTCCGATACCGAAGGCAATGAAATCGATTCTGAATCTGCCGATGGCACGTTCCTGTTGCGGCACGAGACTTTTCCCGTCTCAGTCGAAGATGGACTTCACGCGGAGCTTCCTGAAACATTTACGCTTTTTCAAAACTATCCGAATCCGTTCAACCCGGAGACGATGATTAAATACAACATTGCCCCGTCGGCTGACCATGCTGCGTTGGTAACGATTGCAATATACAATGTTCTCGGAGAGCGGGTCCGGCTGCTTGTGCAGGAACGCAAGGAACCGGGGGAGCACGCCGTCGCCTGGGACGGGGCAGATGATGCAGGCCAGGTTTTGCCGTCGGGCATCTATATTTACACGCTCCGTGTTGGTGGTTTTGTAGCCCGCCGCCGCATGCTGTTTTTGAAGTGAATAGGTGGCAAACCGACAATTCCGGATGAGGCTATCCTTGAGAAGTTTTTTCTGAGTCAGTGAGACAGAATATCGGAAGTGTCGATTTATGAGTAAGACGTGCACGCGCTGCCGGACACACGATTGGCCATGGATAGCTTTCACCGGTATCACTGGCTTGGGTATATGTTAGGGGGGACATGAAAAAAGACATGTGTGGCATAGGCTTGAGCCTGTGCGTAATTTTACCAGTACGGTCAGACGGTGGAGCATGACTCAACGCTCCCGCATCCTTATTTTCTGGTTACATGAATTATGAGGCAACGACTCTATCGGCAATTTGCCTCGCTGGCCCACCGGGCCGATTCCCGCCACAATAATCCGTAGCGGACGCCACCAAACTGTTCTGAAGAGGGACCGCCCGCGTGCATATTTCCCACGACCAGCCCGGGCTTTACTTTTTCTACGGACTTTCTTATTCTTGACCAGCCGTTTGTAAGCAGAAAGCGGAGGCGTGGCGTGGGCCCAGGGCAGGCAGGCTCTGAAAATCCCTAAAGAAACCAACATTACAGATGACTCCGGGCGTACGACTATGAAACTACAATTGATCGACTGGCTTTCAATCGGCGGTTTCTTTCTGATTTCACTCGGTGTCGGACTCAGCGTCGCCAGAAAAGCGCGCAGCAGCGCTGTTGAATTTTTTGCCTCCGGGCGAGACATGCCATGGTGGCTCCTCGGGATTTCAATGGTGGCGACCACTTTCTCCGCGGACACGCCAAATCTGGTGACCGATCTGGTCAGGCAGCATGGTGTGGCCGGCAACTGGTTGTGGTGGGCTTTTCTCTTGACCGGCATGGTGACCGTCTTTGTCTATTCAAAGTTATGGCGCCGCTCTGAGGTTCTGACCGATATCGAGTTCTACGAATTGCGCTACAGCGGTAAAGCAGCGACTTTTTTGCGCGGATTTCGGGCACTCTATCTCGGTGTCTTTTTTAACGTCGTGATCATGGCCGCGGTGCTGCTGGCGGCAATCAAGATCGGCGGAGTCATGCTGGGGATTTCACCATTTCAGACAATATTTGTGACCTCCGTAGTGGTCGTAACCTACACCATGCTCGGTGGCCTGCGCGGTGTGCTGATCACCGATTTCATTCAGTTCATAATTGCGATGGCGGGCTC
>JAJDAD010000005.1 GCA_029262055.1 Candidatus Zhuqueibacterota bacterium | reverse complement strand
CTGCTCATCCATAGCATACAATTGCTCTGCCGCAAATCTAGGTGAATGACAACCCTGACATTTTTTTATCCATGCATCCCTCTTTGCTTTATGCTGTGGCGCACCTCTGTCGAGCAGAAACATACCCATATGTGCATAATCTGTTGCCATATGTTGTACATTGTGATTACCATTTTCACCTATATGGCAGTACGCACATGTAGGTGTACGGTAATTCTTAGGAGTCATCTTCTTATCCCAATCCCAAGTATCACCTTCCATCATATAAATCTTACCATGAAAAGAGTTGTAATAGAACTCATACTCAGCATGGTCTACACCCATGTGACACACACCACAGGTATCTGGCTTTCTTGCTTCTGATGGTTTGAACTGATGCCTTGTATGACATCCGTCACATCTGTTTCCAGCGATACCATGACATTGAGCACAACTAGCAACTTCTTCCGCAGGTTTTCCAATTTGCCAAGCAAATTCGGTAACAGATATATCCCAAATTGTGTGAGAGCCATGCGAACCCTGCCCACCAGCAAGATGTTCACTTTTTTCCTTTGCATGGCATTTACCACAAGTGGTGACGCTAGGCATTATCAATTCCTGATGGTTGTTACCATGACATGCATCACATCCTACTACCTGCTCCGCATCCATTGAAGCTGTCTTTCCACCTTTTGAGTGTTTACTCGCTTTCCAGTCTACTACTATTCGAGGTGTCTGGATTGAATGACATAGAACACACTCGTCATTCTTAAACTCTCCCTCAACCTTTTGTGTTGATACATAGTAATCATCAGGATTATAGTACATCGCTGTTACAGGTAAGTAATTAAATATGTTTTTAAACTTACCCTCACCCGGTAATACTCTATCTGGCCCAGTATATCTAGCTGTCAATCCAAAGACATACATTGTTCCGTCATCATCATCTCCAACAGCCTGTCCATAAATTGATGATGCTACATCCTGAAACGTTGGCGCCGCATCATCAGCACTTGCATTTTTGCAGAAGTGCATCGGCAAAAGTGCACAACCGGCAATAATTGCCAGCATCAATAAACATCCTTTTATTGATCGTATCATTCTTCTTCCTTCTCCTTTCTTCTTAGTATAAAAAGATACAATAACAACATCTTAAAAAACAATCGCAACAAATCAGTCCCGAAACAACTAGAACTTTACTCAAAAATCCATCATAGCTGTATTACATTGCTTATATGAGTTCATAATATGCTCGTAAACACCTTAGCTTTCAGACTTTAGAGTCAAAACGCTCTAAACATATTACTTCCACAAAGAAAACAGATTATACTAATAACCGTTTACTTGTCAAGCGATTTTACAAATTATAAATAAAAAAAGCTGGCATAGCTTTCATACTCCTGCTATGCCAGCTCTAAGCTAACTAAATGCTCAGAAAAGAGCACTCATTTAAGAATCTAAAACTAGATCCTTATCTGCCTCTATATCCTGGGTATGGGTCAGGACCTTGAATGTTGTCCCATTGCGCTCCCATATCAACCCACTCAACAAATAAGTATCTTTCTTCTGGTGTCAGGATGTTGTTATGCATAACCCTACCACCAACTGGTATAGCATTAGCCCTTGGTGCGAACTGTGATAGTTCTTCTTCATAAAGTCTCCAAATAACAAGACTGTTTATAGCAGCACTTGGGTTAACATACTTTCCACCAATGTTTGTGTCTCTACCTCTCTGAGGAGCCAAGAGGCTGTTGTATGACTGACTGAATGCTGCAACGCCATCAACAGAAACCAACTCTGTACTACCACTCAGATTAGGAGCTTGTGTAGAACCATGACATGAAGCACATTTAGCATCTATGATTGGCTGAATGTCTCTTCTGAAGTCAACAGTTCTCAACTTATCAATATTCAAACCTTCAACTGCTGCTGAAGTAGTACCTGAAGCACCACCATAATAAACGTCAGCAGGCACAACTACATCTTCACCATGTTTCACACCAGCATAGTTACCATCCTTGTCAACCCTTAGGTTAGCCCACATAAATGGTGAATCATAATGGCTCAAATCACTGAACCACCAATTATAAAGTGCTTTTGTGTGAATGTTCAGATAACCCTTCTTATCATAAGAACCCCAGTGACAACCTGTACAAATCCTACCACCATAAGGCCTTACATATGCCCATGATAGCTGAGTCTGTACTGACATACCTTTGTCATCCAGAATCTGAGTGCAATATGCTTCATCACCCGGATGTGAACTTACAACTGAACCATCATCTTCTACATACTGATATCCGAACATACGTCTCTGTGAGTAAGATGTTCCAGAGTTAGAACTGGACTTAGCTCCACCAAGAAGGTGTGCACCAGCACCCTGAAGATATCTCTTAGAATCCGGCTCATCTGCCAGAACTGCATTTAGTACTCTTATAGCCTTGATGTCACCATGTCCAACTTCTTTTGCCCTCTGATGTGCATATGGACCAATTGGAAGATTTGTCAATGTTGTATCAAAGCATATTGTTGTACTCCATGAGTGAGGATATCCCTCAACCCTAACCTGGTCAAACGGCTGATAGGTCACCGTTGTAACACCAAACTCAGCTCCTGCTGTAAAGGAGTTTATCCATCTTGGTTTGTAACGT
>JAJDAD010000040.1 GCA_029262055.1 Candidatus Zhuqueibacterota bacterium | reverse complement strand
AGGTGCATCAAATGTATTACACAAGAATCATTTACTCAAAGGGATTTTCCCGGCCCTGAGGAAAGTGGGTAACTCCGCTAACTCTACGAGTTAGCTCCGTCACCCACTTTCGATAGTTACACAAAAATCGTGACACTACCGGTGACTCCCACCTATTGGCCACGCATGCGACCGCACCACAACCCTCTCACACACAAACTCCCTCCTGGTTAGGTCTACACCTTCTACTCACACTAAACTGTCACAAGCTCGGGAGACGGCAAACGGCCTCTACTCACAACTACACCGTCACCAGCTCCAGTAACGTTGTCAGCAACAGCATTCCGCCCAGGCCTACCATTACGCCCCACGCAGTCAAAGACCGGCCGCCTTCTGCCAGAGATTCGGGGATGAGTTCATCGACGACCAGATAGATCATCGCGCCCGCGGCGAAGCCCAACCCGGTCGCCAGCACCGGCTGAAAGAACGAGACCGCCAGTACCGCGGGCACAGCAGCCAGCGGTTGCGGCACGCTGGAAAGGACGGAAAACATAAAGCACTTCCCGAAAGAGGCCCCCTCGGCCCGCATTGGTAACGAAATCGCGATGCCCTCCGGAATATTGTGCACCGAAATTGCCAGGGCAATGAGAAGTCCGAACCCGAAATCACCTGTGGCGAATCCGACCCCGATGGCAATGCCTTCCGGAAAAGAATGAATGAACATCGCCAGGAAAACAAGAAAGCCACGCCGCGAACCGCCACTGCCACCAAACGACAAATCCCTTCCACTGAGCTTCTTTTCCACAAACCAGAAAAAAAGTGCGCCTAGCATAATGCCAGCGATCACTTCGTACGGCGCTGATGGGCGTTGGCTCTTTAAGGCAATCCCTTCCTGCGCAATTGAAAACACAGAGGCCGAAATCATCATGCCCGCGGCAACGGCGCCGGAAAACGCACGCACGACCGTTGACCTGTTGGCGATATAGGCGACCGGAATGGCCCCAAGACCTGTGGCCAATGCACTCAGGATCCCGGTGACCAATGCCCAGTAGATTATATCTGAATTTTGCACGCGTAGCCCTACGTTATGTATCGTGATCAGCCTGTTCGGTTGTGGTGCAGCGAGATTTTAATAAGGGGAGACTGTACTTCAAAGGCAAGGGAATTGATCCAACTGAGATGAGCCTTTCCTGGTGAGCGACAGAATCGCAAAACCGGAACGATCAAAAAAGGCTGCCAGAATCTTCTGACAGCCCCTATGTGATCTGCTATGATAATCGCGAAACTCTATTCCTCTTGAAACTCCGTGTGAAAGACAACATCCCAGAGCGGGGAACTCACGCCGAAGCCAAGCTCTTCGTCCTTGTAGTGATGCCGGAGGTGATGTTTTGTCAAAAACGAGCCGATGCGTCCTTTCATCGAAAAATGATGCGTGGCATAGTGAATCATGTCATAGACGACATATCCGGTGACAAAACCCGGGAAAAATGCCGATTGATTTCCCGGACTCATGAGCAACGCGAATAGCCCATAAAAGAAGAAAGCCAGCGGGATGCTGACCACAGGTGGCATCACCAATCGACGCGAATCGTTCGGGTAGTCGTGATGAACACCGTGCATCAAATGGCTAATGTATTTGCCAAAATTGGATTTTGCTTCAAAATGAAAGACGTGACGATGCATCAGGTACTCTGTCAAAGTCCAAACAAGGACCCCGCCCAGAAAGAGAATTGCCATGGCGCCGATGGACAAGCCAGCCTGAAAGAAAGCGCGATAAAGAAAGAATGAAATTACGGGCACATAGAGGATCACGGGGACACTCGGGTGCACGTAAGTAAACTTATCGAGAAGTTTGTTTTCAAATAAAGGGATAGACACATCTTTATTTGAAACATAACGTTTTGCCATTTTTTACTCCTACCAAAACTTGGTTCAAAACTACAGACGCGCGATGAGCCGGGAAGCCAGCGTCCGCTTCTGCGCTACTCTTACTCGCCCAAGCCGGGCCGTGGACCAGCTGCCGCGCGTTTCTTTGAGCGAAACCAGCAATAACCTGCTGTCACCACACCAAAGGGCAAAAGCGACAAAAAGACAGCGCTGAGGTAATAGGTGTGGAGTACGGTCTTCTCGGCGCCGGAAAAGCAACTAGGACAAGACCATGCCGTCTCCGGCAAGAATACTACCACCGCCATCAATAAGAGAAAATGTGGCGATGACCACAACCGCCGTGCAAGACTGTATGATAAAGATGTCCCGCCGGTTTTATTCTGCGTGATGTCCTTACTACTGTAACTCATCAGGTTATCAAATTACAACTAATTAACAGCTATTGTCAAGAAGTTCTTCCACAAAATCTCTTTAACAAACAAAGGTCAGCTCAGGTAGACCAGCACGTACAGAACGGGCCAGATTCCCACGACAAAATGCCAGTACATACTACAAAGTTCAAGACCCGTATATGCCGTCGCTGTGTATGCTTGCGCTAAAGACTTGCGGAGTACTAACAACAAACCGACCATAGCGCCAAGAACGTGCAAGGCGTGACAGCCGATCACTGCGTAAAAGATTGCCCCATAAATGCTGGAGGTTACAGTCAACCCGTGAGCTATGAGACGCACCCACTCATAACCTTGAACGGACAAAAAGGTGGCTCCGAGAAATGCGGTCACTGAGAGCCAGCGTGACGTCAGCCGGACGTTTCCGCGACGGATGGCACGCAGAGCAAGAAACATGGCCGCTCCACTTAGCAGGAGAACCACTGTATTGATGCCCGTAATCCCAACCGGCAGCCTCGGCTGAAACGGCGGAGGCCAAGTGATATTATTGGCACGTAATATCAAGAAGACGCTGATAAGCCCGCCAAAGAACATCACCTCGGTCCCGATGAACATCAACATCCCCATCAGGGACTTATTGACTGCGCCTCCGGAAGCATTTTGGGATGGTCCCTGGCCATTGTTGCCGCCGGAACCAAGCTCGACGTTAACCGTGGTTTCCTCTACTGGCATTTTGCTGTCAACTCAAGAAGTGGTTGGTAACGAACTATTTGTTGTAAACTATATCCGGAATAAGCGATACAAGCATGATCAAGAAAAGCACTACTGGAATTACTGCGATATAACGCACCAGACTCTCCTCGAATTTTAGATGCATGAAATAAACGGCCACCATCCAGGCTTTGACCGCGGCAACGATGAAGATAAACGTAACCGTCAAGGTCTGTGAAAACGGCAGATACACCGCAAAAACGCTGACAAAAAGAAGCACCAGCAACCACGCCCAGATCAGGACATAGTTGGGGTGAGCGTGTTGAGATTCAGCCATGTCTGTTTCCTTTCTGTTCATTGAGGGATGAGGCTATACCTGACCAATGCCTAATACGAAAGGTAAAGCAAAGGGAACAAGAAAATCCAAATCAAGTCTACAAAGTGCCAGTACAAGCCGGCATACTCGACCCGCCCCTGCGTTTTCGGCCACAAAGTCCCGCGCGCCGCCATCATGAACAGGCTAAAATTCAGGATGACACCGGCGAGGACGTGCAGCCCGTGCAATCCGGTCAGAGCATAATAAAAAGACCAGAAAATCCCGCTCAGCGGCGTGTATCCGGCAGCGATCTCTTTCGAATACTCAAACCCTTTAACGCCTAAGAATGCTACGCCGAGAAGCACGGTAAAGAGCAGGAAGTTTCGGGCTTTCTCCCGGTCGTCGGCGTCGATATATTCGAATGCTTTGACCATAGTTAAGCTGCTGGTCAACAGGAGCACCGTATTAAACGTTCCGATCGTAGCGCTGACATGCTCCGCATGTGCGGCCCAGGCGCCACCACTCGCCATTCGGTATAGAATGTAAATCGCAAGAAATCCGCCGAACACCATGATTTCGGATGCGAGAAACCACCACATTCCCATCTTGCCTCTTATGGTATGAGTTGCTTGATATTCGCTAGCAGTTGCGGCGACACTCATCCTTTATCCTCCTTCTTTAGATTGTAGGCGCATCAAGCGGACGTCGTCGGGCCGCTCTGCAAATGTTGCGGTTGCCAATCCGTTTCGCTCCCGGGTAAACTGTATTCGTATGGGCCATGGTAGACAGATGGAACGGTCGCAAAGTTACCGTGTGGCACCGGCGTTGGCGCTGCCCATTCAAGTGTGTTGGCGTTCCACGGATTGTCGCCAGCCTTTTTGCCTTTAAACAGGCTCCAGAAGAAATTGATGATAAACGGAATCTGACCAATGAGCAGGCAAATGGCAGCCCATGTAATGAACTGATTCATCTCCTGCATCGGCTTCAGAAAGTCGTACTGCAGGGGATTGTAAATGCGGCGCATGTGGCCGCCCAGACCGAGAACGAACATCGGGATAAAAACAACATTGAACGCAATCATCGTCCACCAAAAATGAATCTTGCCGAGGGTTTCATTCATCATGCGGCCAAACATCTTGGGGAACCAGAAATAGAGTGCGGCAAATCCACCCAAAAAGACATCTGGAAACAGCGTGTAGTGAAAATGACTGACGACAAAGTAGGTGTCATGAATATAAATATCCACCGGCGCTGAACCGTTGAAGATGCCGGTCACGCCACCAATAATGAAAGTAAGGATAGTGCCGATGGCAAACAGCATGGGAGTAGGAAAGGTCAGTGAGCCCCCCCACAGGGTCGCCATGAAGGCAAAAATCACAATGGCGAACGGGACGGAAATCAGGATTGTAGTGATACTGAACGGCATCACCAACCGCGGGTCCATACCGCTTACAAACATGTGATGCGCCCAAACGATAAAGCTGAGCACACCGGCTACGATAGTAGACCAAATGATGGTCCGGTAGCCAAAAATGGGTTTCCGGGAGAAAACAGGCAGGATTTCCATGATTGCCCCGAGTCCCGGCAATAAGACCACATACACTTCCGGATGTCCGAAAAACCAGAATAAATGCTGCCACAGCAGCGGGTCGCCGCCACGTTCGGCAATAAAAAATCCGGTACCAATGGTTCGATCCAGCAGCAACAGGATTGCACCGGCGATAAGCGGACCAACAGATAGCATGAAAATAACGGCAGCCGTAATTTGCATCCAGACCATCAGGGGCAAGCGAAACATGCTCAGTCCCGGCGCCCGCATGGTCACGGTCGTAGTCAGGAAGTTTACACCGCCCATCAGGAAGGACGTAAACTCCAGGGCCAGACCGAGGATCCACAAATTCATTCCCCAATTAGCCCCGGTGTGAATGGGGTCCGCCGACAGCGGCGCGTAGCCAGTCCAACCGGCGGAGGCGGAGCCACCTTCAAAAAAGAAAGAGGCAATCATGACCAGCGAGCCCAGGAAAATGGTCCAAAAGGACATCATATTCAGGCGCGGGAAAGCCATGTCGTCAGCGCCGATCATGAGCGGAATCAAGAAATTGCCAAAAGCCCCAAGCAGAAAGGGCATCCCTACAAAAAACACCATGATCGTGCCGTGCATGGTCACCAGCGCATTGTAAAACTCCGGCGGAATGATGCCGTCATAAGCGGTTGGTTCTGGAATCCAGCCGGCGCCTGGGACGGCCGTCTCCGGCCACGCGATTTGCCAGCGCATGTAATAGGCCATAAGTCCGCCTACCAGGGCCATAAACAAACTCAAAAACAGGTATTGCTTGCCGATCGTCTTGTGATCGATAGAAAATATATATTTGCGCCAGAAACCGAGATCCTCTGTGTGTCCGTTGCCGGCGTGTTCTTCTTTTGACATATGCTCCTCCAGGTGACGTTGGGCTGTTAACTATTCTGCTGCCGGTTCTGCTTCGGGTGCCGGCCAGCTCTTTGCAAGCCAGGCGGCATAATCTTCGTCGGAATGGACGTGCAGAAATCCACGCATGGTATAATGGCCATAGCCGCACAGTTCTGCGCAGGCAATTTCATACGTTCCGGTTTCTGTTGCCTCAAACCATGATTCGATCTCGCGGCCAGGAAGAATGTCTTGTTTCAGCCGGAGGACCGGAACAAAGAAACTATGAATGACATCCTCTGAGGTGAGCAGAAGCTTAACCACTTTGTTTATGGGCACATGCAGATCATTTTCCTTGACCATGTCATCCGGTGTACCGAAAGTACCATCCGGACCCGGGTAAGTGATGATCCAATTGAACTGTTTACTTCCCATCTGAACTACAACCTCAGCCACCGGTGTGTCCCCCTTAACAGCTTCATAGGCCTTGGCCCCGGCAAAGTCAATCCACAGATCGAGTACCAAGACAATCACTGCGGGTATGAGAATCCAGGCAGACTGTGCCCAGGTCTCACCATCGACATATCTTGCCTTTTGGCCATCGCGCCGGCGATAACGGAAGAGAAAATAAACTATCAGCGCTTCGCCAACTAGAAAACCGATACCGACGATGTAGAAGATGAGATAGAAAACATGATCGATCTCAGCTCCAAAGGTCGAGATGTTTTTGGGAAACCAATCAAGCATGGACCCTCCTCCATTTTTGACAGAGTACAGAATATACAAACTGGGCAGATTTGACCTTGTCAGGAATGACAAGAAGAATACTGGACAAAAAATCGTATTGAAATAACTATATTTCTAGCATTGTGTCAAGGACTTTTAGATACTTTTGTCTTTTTTTGTCGTTTTTCCTCTGAATTCTGTTGATTATCGTTGAATCGTTTAGTTATTTTAGACCGTCCGGAGCCGGAACGAGGTACGCGCGGTAGCGGGTAAGTTCCGGTCTCACCTAAGTTGAGCTTCTCACCAACCTAATTCTCGGAGCTAAGTAAATGGCTGTTGTATTTAGTCGTGCGTGTGAGTATGCCCTGCGGGGCCTGATTGTTATGGCAAAGGCAAAAGATCGGGAGGTCTGGAGAGTGCCCGATGTGGCGGAAGAGTCAAACTCGCCTGCGCCATTTCTTGCCAAGACGTTTCAGCAGTTGGTTAAGGGCGGTATTCTCAATTCATCTAAAGGCAGACGTGGAGGATTCTCATTTGCACGGCCGATCGACGAAATTTTTCTGATCGATATCGTGAATATTCTGGACGGCCAGAGACTAACTTACGACTGCGCGCTGGGGATGCCCGATTGCCACGACGAGAACCCCTGCCCATTTCATGTCCATTGGCGTCGTATCCGCCAGCCTCTGATCGATGCCCTCAGCGAGGAATCGCTGGCGCAAATGGCTAAGAAGTAGGGCTGCGCATACTGCGTCGGCGCACCACAACTGGCTGGCCAATTGCTTTAATCCAGCTGCTTCGTTCTCCCTTTGTTTCCCTTCGAACGATTTGACCTCGGTTCCAACCGGACAGGGCGTGCAGCACATCCTGAACACCACGACCACACTCAACGCCTGTTGGTATTATCTTGACACGGTGCTCTCTTATCCAACAACTACGCTGTCATTCAGGAGGAATCCTTTTTGAACAGGTCTGGAAGCTTAGCCAGCCGCCGACTTAACGCAAGCAGCACGTTCTCTCCTGACGAGAAGACTCGCCCATTTTTCATCACTAGTCAGGTTTTCATTGCTTCCCATAGCGGGGTCTTCTATCTTCTAATCACTTCTTACTCCTAATTGGCGTTGTGTTGACGAAAGAGGGACCTGCGAATCGAAGCTCTCCTTCATTTATTCTTTGGCCAAGCTGTTCCGCTCAACGACATTTCAGGAGACAGTTGTTGAGGGTCAGTTCAATAGCAGTTTTTTTTGCTTTCATATGGAGTCGACTACAGGAGGTTATTCAATTCAGGATTTTGCAACTACGGGGGTGTCATGCAATTTGGTGCAAGGAAGACGAAGTGCAATATTTACCGAGAATCTCGTTCATTTCATTTCTTCTCAAGCGTGCGCTTCGATCTTCTTCTATCGCTCCAGGTGATGACGATACTATTCTTATCATGCTTTATACAGGATTAATGTCCCTCTTCAAATTGTTCCAATTAAGGACAGTCATATTCATGATTACCAAATTCTAAACAAAACAGGCTACCCACTCACACAAGCAGAACAAGAGGGAAGCATGATTTCCGCAATCACTCTTGTGATCCGAACATCTGCGTACAAAGTTTGATCACGGTTGCCGCAATGCGTGATTTGGAAGGGACTAAGAGTTACACATGGGCGGTGACCGAGCAGGTGACTACAAATGGATGTACCTGTGCCGGCAACTGCCGCAGAGTGGTTACAGGGCAGGATTGGAGACGGAGAGATTTGGAAGAGAAACACTGCGCGAATATGCCTCGGTACTTACAGGAGATGATAACAAGATAGCAGCGGGGGAGCACAAAGCTACTAATAGTCAATTACTGGGAGGGAAGATGCCATGCAGCGAAATCTTGTCATTTCTTGTGCCATTCTTTTGTGGGCGATAATAGTTGGGTGTGGCGGAGATGACTCCTCACCAATGCAGCCTACAGACCAGCCTAAAGGGACAACTGACGTTTCACCGGCCATTGTCACCTGGCTGCAGAATAATGCGGTGCCCTTTAAAACGCCCAGGCCGGGAAGCGGCTTTGAAGACTTAATGCCGCTAAAGCAAATCGTTGGGGACGCTCGAATCGTCTCATTAGGAGAAGCGACGCACGGCACCCGCGAGTTCTTCCAAATGAAACACCGCATCCTGGAGTTTTTGGTCAAGGAGATGGGCTTCAATACTTTTGCGATTGAAGCCACCTGGCCCGAGTCGAACCTTGTCAACAATTACATTCAGACCGGAAATGGCAACCCGGCGAAATTGCTGGCCGGCCTTTTCTTTTGGACCTGGAACACCCAGGAGGTTCTGGACATGATCCTCTGGATGCGGGAGAACCAGGTGAGTTTTCACGGCTTCGATATGCAATCTCCGAAAATGGCTATGGGCAATGTCCTTATTTTTCTGCAGAACGTCGATTCGACAGCCGCCGAACTCGCCCATTCGCTTTATGCCTGCCTGGACCCTTTTCTGAACGACCTAAGCAGTTATGCAGGCGTTCCTGCCGTTGCACAGTCAAATTGTCAAGAGGATTTGCAGCAAGTCTTTGACCTCTTGCAGGAACGTCAGGCGGATTATGAGGCACTGTCGAGTCCTTCGGAATTTGCTGTTGCATTGCGGAGTGCCCGAATAGTGGTTCAAGGGGAAGATGTAGCTTCGAGAAGGGGCGTGGCAACTCGTGACCGCTACATGGCCGAAAACGTTACCTGGATTTTGGATCAGGCCGGACCGGAAGCGAGAATTGTACTGTGGGCTCACAACTTCCATGTGAGTTTTGCCCCCCTAAATCACAACACGATGGGTTCATACCTTCGAGATGAATACGGAGATGATATGGTCATCTTTGGGTTCAGTTCTTTCGACGGTTCATTTAATGCCGTAACCTGGAATAGTACATCAAACCAATTTGGGGGTTTAAACCTTCATACAACGCCGCCACCGCCGGTTGATGCTTATTCCTCTCATTTTCGTGCGAGCGGCATGCCGCGCCTGTTCCTGGACCTCAGGGGGATCGACTTCAGTTCAGACGCGACGAACTGGCTCACAGGGCCGCGTCCATTCAGACACATTGGGTCCGTTTACGATAGGAACAGGCCTGCCAGGTTCTTCACCCAATCCCGGCTCCCTGAGGAATATGATGTGGTTATTTATTTCCAGCACACGACGCGTTCCAATTTGCTACAATTTTAGGGACACGTCCATCGATTAATAGCTTCCATGCCGGGTACTCAATCATAATTCAGCCGGCTTGTTATTATCTCAGCCAGGCAGGTGGCGCAACCAAACCGCTGACGAGCTGACGGCCTGAGTGGTTTTGGCCTTGCTGCCGTGATCAAGTCCAGTCTGCGATTCTTAATCCAGGCACGCGGGAGAATTCTTTTACGTTATGTGTAACCAAGGTCAGATTCAACGACCGGGCGTGCGCGGCAATCAACAAATCCATTGAACCGATCGATTGTCCAACTTCTTCAAGGTCGGCCCTGATTTCACCATAATGCTGTGCAGCGTCGGCACCATAAGCTATGATTGAAAGAGGAGACACAAAGTAGAGAAGAGCTATTCTGTTTTGTTCTTTTTTCTGACTTTTTTCGACACCGTATTCCAATTCGCTCAACGCAATCGATGAAAGCGCAATATCGGAGATTGAGATTTCCTGCAACCGCTGCAAAACCTGTGTTGGTTTTTTCTTGATAATGTAAATACAAATGTTTGTATCCAACATATACTTCACTGCAAAGACTCCCTGGCCTGGAGTTGAGGTTGCTCTCTCTTCTCCATAAAATCATCGGAGAACTTGTCTAAGCTGGCAATGAGTGAAATCCAGGGATTGTCTTTGGGAACAAGCATCACGACATTCTTGAATCTATTGATATAAACCTCGGCGCCATTGAAACGAAAATCTTTTGGTAATCGTACGGCTTGGCTGCTTCCGCTCATGAATATTTTGGCCGTTTTCATAGTGCGAGTCCTTATTTTGTGGGAACATCTTTTATATATATCAATATATATCTTTTTGGGTGACTGTCAAGCCATTAAATAGCGACCACTCATAACTTGATAACGAGTCTTTCCCCTTTTTGCTTCCGAGGAAACACGGCCGAGGTCAATCCAGGGATATTACTGGAGCGTCACCACAATCAGGAAATTTACCCCAATAATGTATACGGACTCAAAAGACACGACTGATTCTGGCGTCCCGTCGCCGGTTCAGCCGATCGTTGTATTCGACGGCGCCTGCAATCTCTGCTCCGGTGCTGTCGAGTTTATCTTAAAAAATGACAAGAGCAAGAAAACCTTATTCGCACCATTGCAAAGCGAGATCGGCCGCAAGTTGCTTGCGGATCACGGACTCGACCCGGGAGCAGCCGAGACTATTTTGGTTATTCGCGGGAAGTCTGTTTTGGTTCGCTCGGAAGCAGCACTGGAGGTCGCCAGGCACTTGGGCTTTTGGTCGTGGTTGCGCATATTCAGAGTTGTGCCGAGACCGTGGCGTGATTGCCTGTATTCATTCCTGGCCAGGAATAGGTATCGCTGGTTCGGCAAGCGCCACGCCTGCTTTGCCCCGACAAAAGAACAGAGAGAGCGCTTTCTCGAGATGGAGACACCATGACAATGCGTTGATCTGACAGCCTGTTCATTAACTTAGCCCCTATAACCAAAACCCAAAGGTCAAGCCATGAGCAGCACGAATAAAGCAATAGAAACACCCTCAGCTACCTGGGGATTTGCACTCTTAGCCGCAATCGTTACCGTGCTCTGGCAGTCGCAGGAATTCTCCCTTTGGCATACCATTCTTGGCATCACCTTATTGTTGATGCTCACCGCATCTTCATCGAAATCCCAGATTTCTCCATCTTTTCTCCTGGTACAATCCGCCCTGCTATCGTTGTGTGTTGTGCTCATCGTTGGGCCGCTGCTGAGATTTGCGCTTGAGTGGTCCGGCTTAATGGCCAAAGGGATTATCATCACTGAAGACAGACAAATTGAATGGTGGGGTGAGCTTAAAAAAGAAAATCGATACGACGTACCGTGCTACCACATCTTCGCGTTCGGAATTTGGTCCCTTGTTTTGACGACATTCTTCATCAGATTTCGTTCAAAGACAAAGCCGGCCGCGCCGGCGGCAAATAAGCCAGGGTAATCCTCGCAAGAGGTGCTTCGGGCCGTGAAGGTGATGGCGACCGTTCGCCCTGATTGTTGGAGCGCTCAGGCCCTGACGCCGAATCTAATGATTCGGATTCCTCTGAACCTTATGAATCGCCTCGCGCAGTTTTGACCTGATGGTATCATCGGACACCGGCTCTTTCAGAACCAGAGAACATTCCTGGGCATAGCGCGGCTTGAGTTTGTTTAAGGTCAGGGCATAGATGTCCTGCAGGTCGAGCAGCTCGGGATTAAAGTTTGGGAAATCTGTCAGGACTTCCGGGAGTAACTCGATAACGCGGGTCTCGTTGCGATTACGAATATTGAAAAGTGAAATATCAAATAAACTGTAAGCCTCTTCCTTGACCATGCTTTGTCTCCCTGACTTTGCAAATCTGGTTTCCAGTGGAATATCGAACGACCACCGGGCTGAATTCATCATGCGGCGGTTTCTTAATCGGTCTGAAGCGGGATGGGCAAGCCACTCCTGAGCAACTCCTGGTTGGTCAGAGGCCCATCTTTATGCACTTAGGCTGAAACCGGCTCTTCACTGCGGACTTGCTCGCTGCGTTGAATCAACTGTTCGATGGAGATGGGAGTAATGCCCCCGGACTCATCGCGGAAGACAACACGGATGATCTCTTCCAGTGAGGTTATGCCGCGCAGCGCCTTGTAAAAGCCATCCTCGCTCATGGTCAGCAAGCCGCCCTGTTTGCGAGCGACATCCTTGATCACCATCGACGTCGAGCGCTTTAGGATTTCATCCCGAATGTGGTCATTGACCAGCAGAACTTCGTGAATCGCGGTCATGCCTTTGTAGCCGGAGTCGCCACAATGCACGCAGCCACCGGCTGTGTAAAACTGGTGCTTCTCGATGCTCTCCTGTTGAATGCTGTGAAAAAACGAGCGCGTCTTCAGGGACGGTCTGTAATCCTCCCGGCAATGTTTGCAGAGCACGCGCACCAGCCGTTGCGCAACGACCGAGACCAGAGTAGACGAGATCAGGAACGTCTCGATCCCCATATCCATCAGACGCAGTAACGCTCCGGTGGTGTCCTCGGTGTGGAATGTGCTGAGCACCTTGTGACCGGTCAGTGACGCTTGAATCACGGCTTCGGCCGCTTCGGAGTCCCGAACCTCACCTATCATCAGAACATCCGGGTCCTGGCGCATCATCGACTTTACGTAATCCTTATATTTCATATTGAGTTTGGCCGGGATGGACGCCTGTACCACCCCCTCGATGGTGTACTCGACCGGATCCTCGACGGTAATGATGACCCGATCCATGTTGTTCAAATACTGCAGAGACGCGTATAGAGTCGTACTCTTTCCGCTGCCGGTTGGGCCTGTAACCAGGATCACACCGCTTGGGTGATCAAGCATGTTGAGATAACGACTCAGGTTGGCCGGCGAGAAACCAATTTTGCGGATGTCGACGATCGAGCTCTGCCGGCTCTGGATTCTGATGACCACGTTTTCTCCCCAGATCGCGGCATAGGTCGAGACGCGCAGGTCAAACTCCTTATCCATTATCCTGGCTGAGATGCGACCGTCCTGGTGGATACGTTTTTCCGCGATATCGAGTCCGCAGATCGCTTTAATCCGGCTGATCAGTTTGGCGGCAACCTGGCCGGGCAGGTCAGTCTTGTGCTGCATAATGCCATCGATGCGAAACCGGATGCGAAGCAGATTGTCCTGCGGCTCGATATGGATGTCGGTGGCGCGTTCGGTTATGGCATTGGATATCAGGAAATTTACGATCTCAACGATGTTATCCTTCTTGTCGCCGATCAGGCTGTTATCGCCTATGATCAAGTCCTTGCTTTCGGTCTTGCTCTCCAGGTCATGGCCGATTTCCAGTTTTTGACAATAGTTGCGTATGGTTTGTTTGATCTCAGACGCGGGCGCGATTGCGGGCAAAATCTTGGACTTGAGCACCCGGGTGAGAAAATCGATGGTCCCCTGGTCCAGGGGATCGGCCATGATAACGGTCAACTCATCCTCATCTTTGAAGGCCGGGACAAAATTGTGTTTCTGCAAAAAGTCCGGGTTGAACTTCTCCAGGAGTTTGCGGTCGACCAAATCCAGCGATGGCAGGATGCGCGGGATCCCGAGTTGAATACTGAGAGCCTTGGCCAGTGCTTTTTCACTTACAGCCTCCATCTCAACCAGAATCTCTCCCAGTCGTTTCTTGCTGCTCTTTTGCTCTTCCAGGGCCGCACGCAGTTGCTCCGCTGTGATCACTCCCAAATTGATGAGCAACTCGCCCAAGCGGATACCCTTCTTGTGTTTCCGCAAGATGCCGTTTAAGGCCTGGCTGGACAACAGTCCTTCCTTGACGCACAACGTCCCCAAGGGCATATAGGTCTTCTGCTCCTTCTGCAGGGTCAGCATGTGCTCTAGCTGTTTTTGGGTAAGATAACCTTCCTTAACAAGTAACTCGCCGATCATGTTTTCCTCACTAGTTTCGAGGTAATGTGAGAGGGAATGTCATATCACTTATCGGCAGCAACCCCAGTGGATCTTAAAGCCGTAAACACAAGCGAGGTCAGGCCGGATCTTAAATTTGTGCAACAACGCCCCAATCCTGTCAACTAAGTTTGTCGCACGGTCGAAATAGTACTGAGCCGCAACTTTGTGTCATCAAGGGGTAACCCTTTCTTTTTCAGTCAATTAGTTGTCTTCTTGTTACACCAGCTCACTTTTGCATGCTTCACTCGGAGGCTGGCGCCGTGCGCATAAAGCTCACTGTGCCGGCAGCAGTTATGTCCGGTTTTGAATAAAAGGACCAGTTGTAACCAGTGATTACTTTCCAGGCAGAATCTACGCTGACCCTGTGTGTGGTGACCAGGGATGACGAGGAACGCTCCTTTGTCTTTTCTGATGAAATCAGCCGTCTGACCGGCGGTTTGGATGACATGCAGTTAACCCGGGAACCGACCCAGGCGGACATTATCCTCATTTTTGCCACAGGTCACTCCTGGGGCCTTGATACGATCAGGTCGTTGCGCAGCATACCGATGCTGTTTTTGACGCCCATCCTCTTGATTTCCGAAGAGAGCAGTGAAGAGTTGGCCGCGTATGCCGATGACACGCTGCTCTGGCCCGCAACCCAGACTGCCCTGCAGACCAAGGTTAACGCCCTTGCGACCATCGCGCACAATGTCCAGCGTCTGGAAGAAATCCCCGACACCGTCACCGGACCTTCCCGGCGCAAGATACTCTTCCTGCGCTTCCTTTTGACCCGTGCGCCACTGATCTTGAAACCGGTCCGGGATTTTCGCGCGACAGTCGGGTACACCTACCCTATTCTCCAGACTCTGCTGGAGGTTACGCCCGGCAAAGAGCTCGATGTGCTGGACGCTCTGGAGGACTCGCAGCTCCTATCAAAAAAGTTGGAAGATCGGGTCAATGTCTGTCCTTACTGCCAACACACCCAAATCAACTTTCGCGAGCTGTGCCCACACTGCAACTCAATCGACATACAGGAAGAGACCACGATCCACCATTATCAGTGCGGCTATGTCGGCAGAGAAACGGAGTTTCAAAAAGGCAAGGATCTGATTTGCCCAAAATGTAGCCGAGAACTGAGACACATCGGTGTGGATTACGACAAACCTGCTGAAATCCTCTGGTGCAACACATGTAAACACAATTTCTCGGAACCGCGTTTGTCCTGTTTCTGCCTCAACGACGCCAAGATTTTTGAACCGGAAGATGCTTTTGTCAAGAACATAAACGAATATACCCTGTCCCAGGAAGGTTACATGGTCGCCGAGGAAGGCGTGCTCCCGGGTCACGGCCTGGTCAGCATTCTCAAGAAGGAACTGGGATTCTACAAACGCGAAGTCTTCATGGAATATGTGCAGCTCGAAAGGTCCAGGTGCCGGCGTTACAAGTATGAATCGACACTGGCCAGATTCAGCCTGAAGGAGGTCAACACCTCGTTCAGCGAAGACCGCATACCGTATTCACGAAAACTCAAGAGCCAAATCGCCGCGGTGGTAAACGGCACCTTTCGCACGTCAGACCTCTTTACGGATCTGGCCAATGGCGATATCCTCGCTCTGTTTACCAACACCAGCGACAAAAGGGCAAGGATCGCCTTCACCAGATTAAATGAAAGCCTGGGCTCCCTCCTGAACATTCAAGTCAATATCCAATTCAAGCTATTTGGGCTCGGCGCCAAGGATGACCAACTGGAAGAGTACCTGGAGACCATTCGGTGAGTTTCACTGTCATCACAGATACTTTTGAGTATATCACCAACCTGGAGTCTGACGGCATTCTGCGGGTCTTCTGGTATTTCATCATATTCGACTTCCCAAGATATATCATTACCGATGTCATCCTGGTGGGCATGGATCTGTTTCGGCGCAGACGGCCAAGCCGGGAAAACGCCTTTGTCCAGCGCCTGACGGAGAACCCGCCCCTGGTTTCTGTAATAATCCCCGCGCTCAACGAGCAAGATACCATTGCCTGGACAATACGCTCCCTGCAGGAACAGACCTACGAGAACCTGCAGATTATTATTGTGGACGACGGCTCTACCGACGCGTCACCAGATATTTGCCGCGAACTGGTCCGTCAAAACAAGAATCTCAACTACTACAGATTCTCTGAAAGAGCAGGAAAATCAGCCGTACTGAACTACGGTCTCGGTGTCTCGAATGGTGAGTTTATTATCTTCGTGGATTCGGACACCACCTTCGACCGCGACGCCGTCTTCAAGCTGATGAAGGCGTTCTCCGATCCGGAAGTCGGCGGGGTAAGCGGCAACTTGCGCGTCCGCAACGGCGGTTTCAATATCCTCACCCGGTTGCAACAAATCGAGTACCTCTTTACCATTTCGATCGGCAGGAGAATCCGGGCTGACTTCGATGTCCTGCCCATCATCTCGGGAGCTTTCGGGGGATTCAGAAGAGAAATCGTTGCTCTTGAGAATCTCGGCGGGCATGAGCCCGGGCCCGGCAACGACTCCGATCTTGCCATCCGGGTTCGAAAAAAAGGGTACAAAATCGTGTTTGCACCCGAGGCCAATTGCCTGACAAACGCACCAATAAAGCTTATCAAGCTCATCAAGCAACGCTCGCGCTGGGACCGTAATATTATCAAAAACCGGGTCCGTAAACACAGAAATGTCTTCAATGCGTCCTCGCATAATTTTCGCATGAAAGATCTGGTGACCTTTGTTGATTCGATCTTCTTTCACGTGGTGCTGTCGTTCATCACCGTGTTCTACATTCTGGACATGTCGATCAACTATCCACGCCTGGTGCCCATCTTGTTGTTGCTCAATTTTTTCTTGTACGTTTGTGCGGAACTGGCTGAGCTGCTCATCTCCGCAATTATAACCGGTTCGACCCGCGATCTGCCGTTGGCGCTCTACATGCCCATCTTCAATCCGTACAAATTGTTCATGAAGACGGTCAGGGTCTTCGCTTACTCGCAGGAGCTGTTTTTCCGGTACTCGTTGCGGGACCCGTTTGCTCCGCCGAAAGTCAGAAGGGAAATGATAAGATGGTAGCACGCGCAACCACAACTCGCAGCCTTGGCGGCACAATCCTGTTTCTCGCAGGAATGGCCTTTTCCGCGTCCGGTCAAACCCAGGTGCCTCACCATTTTCACGATCTGGAGCAGCGCGTCCTGCAACAAGGCGCATCGGTCAACTCTTTGGCAGCCTCGCGCGACGCGCTGAACTACAAATTGCAGGCCGTTCGCAGTTCGTACCTGCCTCAAATAAGCGCAAATTATCGATACTACCCCAATGGGTTCAGCTTCACTGAGGATGATTTCGGCACCTCGCACCTTTTCAGCCTGCGACTATCGCAGGATATTTTTCAGTTAAAAACCCGTTCGGCCCGCACGGACCAAGTGCGGAGCCAACTAACCATCGCCGAACAAGCGTTAAGCCAGGGTGAAGAGCAGGCGCTGCTGGCTTTCCGCAAATCATACATCGACGTCCTCGAACACCGGACACGCATGCAGCACTACAACCTGATGGCGGCAAAGCAATCCGAACTGTTGCGGATTAAGGAACAAAAGTTTGCGCACCATGAGGAGCTGCTAACCGCGGTCCTGAAAGTCGAAACAGAACTCAATGAATACGAGGGGCTGGCGCAGTATTCCCGCAATGCCGCGGCCGGCCAGGAGTTACTGCTGGAGGAATATCTCGATCTCAAAGCAAGTGACATCGCCTGGGATGAGCTGCAACCACCCGGTGGCATTCCGGCCCGACACTCTCTCATCAAGCTGGCATTGCAGCAAAACAATGGCCTGCTGGCCTTGCGTGAAGAGGTGCGGATGCGCTCGCAGCAGGCACGGGCAGCAGGTTACAGCGGCCTGAGGCTTGCCCCTTTTCTCGGCATCCGGGTGAGAGGAGACAGGTTCAGCGCCTTAGGCACTGCCCCTGAAGTGGGGTTTCGGTTCTCCCTGCCGCTGGCTTTCTTCCAGCATCGCAGCAACAAATCGCAGCAATACTTCGCGGAAGCCACAGCCCTGGAAAGGCAGGCGGACGAGCAGAGCCAGAGTCTGCGCAGAAGAATTTCATCACTCTATGATCGCTGGCTCTTAAATGCTACCCGCATAAGGGTTGCCCAAAAAGAAATCGAGGCGCGCACCGAAAGCCTCCGAATCGTCAGCACCCGGGCGGGCGAGTCCGAGCGTCTTTATCCGGACCAGCCGGAGCAGTTGGCACGAATTCAAATCGGGGTTTATGAATCACAGTTAGACAACAAAGTGCTGCAGTACGAAAGAACCCGGCTTTACTACGAACTGCTGGCACAGTGCGGTCTGCGCTGGCAGCAGGAGTTGCCGGAAAAAGCCACCGAAATCCGCACTAGTAGCCGCACGGATACAAAGGCTATCTGGCTGTGGCAGGCTGCAGAGGTCCTCAATCACCGCGCGCAACGCACGGAGCTTCTGTCGTTTTGCCGTAGTAATCAGGTCAATCACATATTTCTGTCCATAAACCGACAGCTAGCGGGCGCATTGCCGCACGACCCGCGCATCGCTGCGTTCATCGCCAAACTGCATGCCGACAACATCAAGGTGTCGGCATTGCTTGGCGAGGCGAGCTGGATACTGGAGAAAAACCGGCACAAGTTGCACAAAAGAGTCGCCGACCTCCTCGCTTACAACCGGCTGGCAGCCCCGGAGATGCGATTTGATGCAATCCATCTCGACATCGAACCGCACCTGCTGCCGGACTGGAAAGAGCGCCGCGAAGTACTGCTCGCGGATTATCTTGCCGTGCTGGAGATAGTGCGCCAAAATACGTCCGGCATCATCCCCCTGGAGGTTGACATCCCGGCTTTCTATAACAAAATGGACGATGCCATCCTGGCCAAAATCGTCGATTACGCCGATGCAATCATCATCATGGCGTACGCCAGAAGGACGCCTGCCAAGGTCAGGTCCTCCCTGGATAATCTGGCCAGGCACCTGGCCGAAGCGGACAAGCCGATGGTCATCGGACTCAACTCCAAAGACTTTGAAAGCCGGTTCCAACTGGAACACTTGATCGAGCAGATTGCGGCCGTCCAGGATACGGAGAGTGGATTTGAGAAATTCGCAATTCACGATTATCACAATTTCAAACAGTTGGTAGAAAAATAATGCGAGCCAGAGTTCTACGGCGAAGAGGGGATAATTTCATCAAGGCTCGGGGGCAGAACACCAAAAGTACTTCCTGGGGTAAGTATTTCTACATCACAGCCCTACTGACCTTTTTCGGAGTCGCTTTAAGTTGGGGCTACGAGAACTACTTCTTTGTTAGAGGCATAGGGTTCCTTGAAGCCGAGACCACTTACATTGAAGCGCGCATGCCCGGGCGCATCATGCAGATAAACTGCGACATCAACGATAATGTCGTCAAAGGTCAGGCCCTGGTGACGCTCGGAGACACCCGCAGCGTTAAACTGGTAAACCGGCGCGGCAATCTGGTCGAGGAACCGTCCCTGGCCCATGAAAGACAGATTATCAATGCTGAAAGTAAGATTCGCCAGGTCAAGCAGGAAATCGACTACACGGTGCACGAACTCGATGCTTTGCGCAACGAATATGATCGCGCCACTGAATTGCTTGCAATTAATGTCGTCACCAGACCGGAACTCCTTCATCTTCAGGAAAAGGTGAACGATGCGAAGTACGAGCTTTCTATTCTCAACATCCAGGTCGACACCGCGGTCAAACTCTTGCGTTCTTACGAGGAGCGCTACGGTATCAAAGAGGGAAATGGCTCGACCACCGAGGTCATCTCAGGAGTCAACAGTGATCGCGTGCTGTATGCTGCCGAGGAGGGAGTTGTTTCGAGCATTTACAAGCAGCGTGGTGAAGTAGCGCGAATCGGAGAGCCTGTCCTCAAGGTCGTCAACCAGAATAAAGTCTTCATAAAGGCCTACTTTTCGGGTGAACATGAAAAGTCCATCGTCAAGGGAGACGAAGTCAGTGTGCAGTTTGCCAATGGCGAAACTTCAATTGGCCTCATCCGTGATATCCATCCCACTGCCATCGCACAACCCAGTGAAATCAAACGCCGGTTCGGTCCGGCCGAAAGACACCTGATCGCTGAAATTACACCCGCTGAAGGCGAAGTCTGGCAGAGAGTGCTGGAGACCAAAGTCAAAATCTTTGTACCCAAGAAATGGTTCTGACTGTGGCGCCGAAACACAACTGGAAAGAGAACATGACAAGAAGAGCATTCGGAATTGAATATCTATTGCTAGTTGTCGCAATTATTCTGGCTGGTTGCGGCAGAGGCGATTTGGTTGGGCCCGGAAACGAGGACAGAATCGTTGTCAGCAATGATGAAGAAGAACTCAACAAACGAATCACCTACTTCGTGGACGAGCAGTCGCCCAACCAACCAAAAAGTCAGGTCGGCAAGTTCAGCTATCAAAGCTTGTCGTCGCAGGAACCGCAGCTTAAGTTGCGGGCGGAGGTCGCTGCGCCTGTGGTAAACGGCCACACGCTGCACGCCAGCCATTTGACCTTCGACCAGAGGCGCACCTACGTAGCCTTCCACACCGTAAACAGCGCTTACCGCGGCGCAATCGAAATCTACGATGTGCAGAACATCGCTCAGCCGAGGATTCTGTCACAGGCTCTGTTTAAGGACACCGACATAACCATCGCCGCGAAACAGGACGGCAAGCTTTTTGTGGCTGAAGCAACCGACAGCGAGCATTCATCGCAATTCGACTCTCCAGCCTGCCTGGAAATCATCGAGTTGCAGAACGGGGCTCTGACAAACAAATCCGAACGATATGACTTGCCCAGTTTCAACGCGAACGATGTCGCATGTTTTGACAGCACCATCTTTGTAACGACAGGCACAACCGGTGGCACGTTGTCGTTTTTCAGCAACCACTCGATGGAGTTGGTTCACCAGATTCGGATGGACCGAGCCAAGGCCGTGGCCAAGAGCAACAACTACATCGTTCTGCTGGAAGGCACGGGCACAAGACTGCATCTCTACAGGCGCAAGACCTGGCAGTTTGAAAAAACCATAGAGGTCGGCTGTGAGAATTTTTTTCAGGCCAAATCGGAACTAGACGTCGTTGACAATGTCGCCTACCTCTCCGGGCCTACCTGTGGCCTGATGATCGTCGACCTCAAGTCAGGGAAGGTGACCAACGCCCTGCGCCCCTCCGGTACGGGGCGGACCAATGCCATCTCCGTTACTGAAGATGGACTGGTTTTCGTGGCCAATGGCAGTGCCGGCCTGTTGATGGGAAAAATCAGTGGGACTGATGTGCAGGTGATCGGGTCAGCGCAATTCGATGGGTCAACGAACTACGTGGCGGCCAGAGGCAATAACGTGTTTGTGGCAAATGGGGTTGGCGGGTTAAAAATCCTGGAAATAGTGCGGTGAGACTACCCTACATAAGATCCCACGCTTTAGGAGCGATCAGGGTATCGCGGGTCAGATAGTCACTCATTGTAATGGCAAGCAAGATCACCAGGAACAGGAATCCAGCGACGATAAAGGCATGTGTCAGCTTGCTGCTGTACCGCACGTGCATGAAGTAGAGAATCACCAGCGTTGCCTTGAGGGTCGCTATGCTCAACGCCACCACATCGTTCCACGCGCCCAGATCCTGAAAAGCTACCCAAACCGTCAGTCCGGTCAATACCATCAGCGTAAAAAAGATGGTGTAGTAAACTCTGGTTGGAATAGTATGGTGCGCCATCAAGACCTTCCTATCAGATAAAGCAGCGGGAACAAATAAATCCACACAATATCCACGAAGTGCCAGTACAAGCCGATCATCTCGACCGGGGTACTGTATTCAGCGGTGTACGCCCCCTGCCGGGCCCGAATGATCAGGTAAGTGAGCAGTCCGATGCCAATAACCATGTGCAGGGCATGCATACCGGTCATACTGAAATAGAACGAATAGAAGATGCGCACCTGATCGGCAAAAGGGCCGTCGTAGGAAAAAGCATTTCCCGGTGCCAGTCCTGCATGGAACTTGTGCGTGTATTCAACCGCCTTGATGCCCAGGAAGGCAGCTCCCAACACAATGGTCAGGAACAGAAAAACAACGATCTTCGTGCGTTCACCTTTGTGCGCCCAGTAGACAGCAAGCGCCATCGTCAGACTACTGCAAATCAATACAACAGTATTTACCCCTCCCAGCAGTACGTCGAGCTTGTAACTGCCGACGGCGAAGGCTTCCGGGTACAATGAACGATAAACCAGGTAGCCGGCAAACAGGCCGCCAAAGAATAATATCTCCGTAATCAGGAATGCCCACATACCGAGGGACGCGGACTCGAATTGCTGCTCCAGGTCCTCGAAGTGATGCTGTAATGCGTGATGGTGATTCGCCAAAGCCGTAACCCTATTTTAACCAGATCTTTGGTTCGTATTCATAAGCACCCTCCATAACCACCGGCGTGTCCCGGAAATTGAACGTTTCCGGTGGCGAACCGGCCTGCTCCCATTCCAGGCCTTTCGCGTTCCATGGATTAGCACTTGACCTCGGCCCATACTTCAATGACCAGAGAAAGTAAACCAGTGGAATCAGGTACCCGATCCCAAGAATCGTCGCTCCGGCAGTAGAGAAGACGTTCAGAATCTGAAACTCCTCAGGATAAACATGATAGCGTCGTGGCATCCCCATATAACCGACGATGAATTGCGGGAAAAAAGTCAAGTGGAAACCGACAAAAATCACCAGCGCCGAAAAGCGTGCCCACCCTTCCGGATACAGTCGTCCGGTCATTTTCGGCCACCAGAAATGCAGGGCCGCCATATATCCCATGATAGCGCCGCCAACCATAATATAGTGAAAATGAGCCACGACGAAGTAGGTGTCATGCACATGAACATCAACGGCCAATGTTGCCAGGAACACACCCGTTAACCCACCGATAGTGAATAGTCCAAGAAACCCGATGGCGTAGAGCATGGGCGCGCTATACGACACCGAGCCCTTATAGAGAGTAGCAGTCCAGTTGAACACCTTGATAGCGGAAGGAATCGCGACCAAAAAAGTCAGGATGGAAAAGACCATGCTGGTATAAATCGACTGCCCGCTGGTATACATGTGGTGACCCCACACGAGAAACCCAAGCACTGCGATCGCCAGACTTGAAAACGCAATGAAATCATAACCGAATATCTTCTTGCGCGAGAAGCAGGTTATTACTTCGCTCATGACGCCCATCGAAGGCAAGATCATAATGTAGACCGCCGGATGGGAATAAAACCAGAATAGATGCTGGAACAGGATTGGGTCGCCACCCAGCTTTGGATTGAAAATACCGATAGAGAACAGCCGTTCCAGGGCGACCAGAACGATGGTAATCGCAACAACCGGGGTTCCCAGAATCTGGATGATACTGGTTGCGTAGTGCCCCCAAACCATCAGAGGCAACCTAAACCAGGTCATCCCCGGGGCGCGCATTTTATGGATGGTCACGATAAAGTTGAGACCCGTCAGGATCGACGAAAAACCCGCGATAAAGGCCCCGAGTGCCGCAAGAATAACATTGCTGTTGGAATAAGTACTGCTATAGGGCGTGTAGAATGTCCAACCTGTATCGACTCCTCCAAAAGCAATCGCGAGAATGGCCAGCAAGCCGCCACCGATGTAGAGGTACCAGCTCAGAAGATTTAGTCGCGGAAAGGCCAGGTCCTTAGCCCCAATCATCAGCGGAATCAGAAAGTTTCCGAAAACAGCGGGGACCGCGGGAATCAGAAAGAAGAACACCATGATGATGCCGTGCATAGTGAACATCTTGTTGTAGGTCTCGGACTGCATCAGGTCCCCAGCCGGCGTCAGTAGCTCCAGCCGAATCAGGAGCGCGAACAGTCCTCCGATCAGAAAGAAGAAAGTCAGGGAAATCAGGTAAAGAATGGCGATTCGTTTATGATCGACCGTCAGGAGCCAGGATTTGGCGCTGAACCCGGCGTTCAGATAGTTTTCTGTCGGGCCACTTCCGGGATCCGACAGTTGGCGTTCTCCAGGTTTGAAAACCGAGGTGCTCATACTATTGGTTTCCCTCCTTTGCCAACGATTTTAGATACGCCGTGATTTGCAATAGACCAACCTCGCTGATTTGACCCTTGAAGGTTGGCATCACCGGCTGGTAACCGGCGGTTATCTTGGCCTTTGGATTTAAAATAGACTCTCTTATATAATCTTCATCTGCGATTACGGAACGTCCGCCCTTCAGCAGGACTGACTCTCCGAAAACGCCTACCAGGGATGGCCCGCGGGCGTTGGGTTTATCCGTGTGGCAAGTGTGACAGGCCAACTGCTGGAATTTCTTTTCCCCGGTAACTTCCATCGGTTCGCTTGCCGGGCCGCCGGCCAGCCAGTTCTGATAATCGGCCGGCGTCATGACCACAACTTTGCCGATCATCTCAGAGTGCTTCGTCCCACAGTACTCCGCACAGAACAAGTGATATTCTCCGGGCTTGATAGCCTTAAACCACATGGTCGAGTACCGTCCCGGCACCACGTCCTTTTTGGTTCTAAAAGCGGGAACGTAAAAGCTGTGGATGACATCTTCAGACGTCATCGTGAGTTTTACCGCTTGCCCCGTGGGTACGTGTAACTCATTTATCTCGCGTTCCCCGGTCGGATGCTGAATATGCCACATCCACTGTTTGCCCACGACATAGATCTCCATGGCATCAGCAGGCGGTGTGTAGGAGTCGAAATAGATGGTGGCGCCCCAGACAAATACGATCAAAACAAGAATCAGCGGGATAATCGACCACACCAATTCCAGCTGCAGCAAACCGGATATTTCCTTTGGCACGTCATCCTCCGACTTGCGCCGGTATTTAACTGCAAATAGATAGATCAGAAAGAAGATCAGGGCCGTAAAAAACACGCTGACCGCGACCAGAAACAAGTAAATGTTATCGACCCTGGATGCCAGAGTCGAGGCCTGTTCCGGCCATAAAACGAAATCTTTATCCATTCGTGAAACTCATTGATTAACACTTCTTACTTGCATATCTGCAATTACTTAGATGTCAGCCTGAGCACCAAGCCCGGGACTCTCTACACATCAGACAGGCTTGGCCTGGCTGGCCACTTGTTTTTCGCGGCGCAAGCTGCTGACGATAAACACGACGATGCCGAGTACAGTCAGCCCCCCGATGACACGCATTATGTTCATGATGGCAACGCCATACTTGCCGGTGGTTGGGTCGTAGTGATAACAAAACAACAGAATCTGATCCGCGATGGAGCCGATTTTCTCCTCGGACGCATCCATCAGACCGAGCTTAATATCCCGCGCTGCGTAGTCAATTCCGTAAAAATATCGCGACAGTTTACCTGCGGGAGTGGCGACCATTATCCCGCTGGCATGAATATACTCTTTGCGCTCTGCATCGTATTTGTACTTAAAACCGACCGCATCCGTCAGCTGCTTGATCGACTCTTCGCTCCCGGTCAGAAAGTGCCACCCGTCTGCGGCGCCCGCTCTTCCGTAGCGCTCGACGTACGTCCTCTTTTTTGCCGTAGCCAGCTTCGGTGTGTCGTTGGGGTTAAAGCTGACCGTCACAACCTCGAACTCCTCGCCGATGTCAAAATCCAGTTCATCCAAACCGGTCAAAAGTCCGTTCAGAATCAAGGTGCAGAGCATGGGGCATTCATAGTAAACCAGCGACAGCACCACCGGTTTTTTTCCGAAAAACTCACCCAATACCACATCCCGGCCCTGTTCGTCGACAAACACCAAATCGAGCGGGATGTTCTCATCCAGCTTCTGCTCAATGCCGACTCCTTCAATATCTTCGGGCGCAAGGCTGGAGGACGTCATATCTTGCGCCGCGACCGGCAGCGCCGTTCCGCCCAAAAGAAACAACCAGCTTATCAGAGCTGTGCAGCCTGTTCTGATCGCAGACGCAATCTGCGCGCGCCCCAAGACAGTCCTGTTGGTCTTACAATCTCTATTCATCAGGATTCTCCCGTACCGGAAAACCGAGCTTGAGCATTTCTTGTATGGCGGCGTCAACGGGAATTCTAACGACACCGGCATCCCTTTGTATCCAGCCGTAGGTATTCAACAACGAATCCTGCCCGGCTCGGAAATTCTGGAGATCTTGCTCCGGATTGACCTGTAGTCTCGGGCCAGAAGGTAACTGTCGTTCGGCAGCCAGGGGTGGCTTGTAGCTCAATATCTGTCCGCGCTTGTCGCTGAAGTAACCGAAGAGAAGATAGCTAACCAGAAATCCCACCAACATCAAAATAAACAGGCCCAGGCCAGCCCAAAAAATGGGATGCACTTTCGCATCGCTTTGCTCGTAGCCGCGATTCCGGCTCTTGTCTGTTTTATTACTCATGGGCCGCAGCTTCGCTTAAACGCGGGTCGTTGATGGGAAGCAAGGCGCGCCCTTTCAAATTGTAAAAGAAAAAGGCCAGCCAAATGCCGCCGATACCGGCAGGAGCGACAAGATCCAGCCAGTGAACGCTGATTCCATGTGGGTGAAAATTGGGTGCGATCACCCAGAAGAGGTCGACCAAACGCATCAGCGCGATCCCGAAAGCAATCTTCACCAGAATGTTCGCGCGCCGTTTGTTGCGCCGCAACAGCAGCAATGCAAAGGGCACGGCGAAATGAAAGATCACCACAAACAGGACCAGCCAGTCCCAGCCGCCGTGTGAGCGATGCAGGTACCACGGAATTTCTTCCGGTAAATTTCCGGACCAGATGATTAAGAACTGCGAAACGGACATGTAGGCCCAAAGCGACACGAACGCCAGCAACAGGTTGCCCAAATCGTGGAAATGCTTTTTCTTCACAAAGGCAGCCAGGTTGTCGTCATCCGTCAGGCCGCTGACCACGATGGTGGCAAAGGCCAGAGTCAAAAGGCCCTGTCCGATGATGAACATCAAACCAAAAATGGTTGAGAACCAGTGCGGGTCGAGGGACATGCTCCAGTCGATAGTGGCAAAAGTCATGGTAATCATGAAAAGCAAGATCCCCGGTCCGCCAAAGCGTTGCAATTTCCGGCTAAGGGCCGCATCGCCGTTCTTGTCCTGGTCCGCGGACCACTTCGTCAGAAAAAAATACAGCACGCTCCAAACCAGAAAGAAAAACAGGGCGCGTACGACAAAGAAGGTCTGGTTCAAATATGGCGCTTTGTGCTGCAAAATCAAATCGTCTGCCACAACCTCGGGACGCGCCCAGATAAAAAGATCTTTCATCCCAAGCACAACCGGGATAAAAAGCAGGGCCATCAGAGGGATGGTGCGCGCGCTCGACTCCAGAATCCGTTGAATGGTGAAGCCCCAGCCGCCTGCTACCAGGTGGTGTAAGGACAGGATCACAATGCTGCCGGCGGCGATTCCGATCCAGAACAGATATCCAACCAGGTAAGATTGAAAAAATTGCGCCGGACTCAGAAAGGCGCCTGCCACGCTGACTGCAGCGGCAATAACACCCACGGTCAAAGCCCGTTTCTGCCAGCCTTCTATTCGCTCTTTGATTGTCTCGCTTAATTCCATGCTATTCGGTGCTCAGGTCTTTAAGTACTTCGGCGGGCACATCTTCGATTGCGGTATTCTGGCTTAGTTGCAATACCCGGATGTAGGCGCTTATCGCCCAGCGATCGCGCACCTTAACGCGTTCGGAATAATCATACATCGCTCCCAGCCCGTTGCTAATAACGTCGAAAAAATGGCCCGGCGGCGCATTGCGTAACCGGTCGATGTGAAAAGACGGCGGCGGCCTAAAACCGCGCTGCACAATCATACCCTGCCCCGTACCGACCACATCGTGGCAGGGGGCGCAGTAAATATCGTAGCGCTCCTGACCGCGGGTCAGCACGCTTGCGGTAATCTCAAACGGGAAGGTTGTCGCCAATTGCCCGTTTACCTTGCCTTGATAAAGGTGCTCGTCGAGATTCAGCTGTCCGCGCGCCACTGTGCCGGCGACCAAAGGCCGAGACGAACGACCATCCGCAAAAAATGAATTCATCTCCAACGGCTCGAAGCGCGGCTGGTCGTGCATGTCCTGCCGGCACGATAGCATGATGCCCGCAATGGCGAGCACAAGCAACATTCTGCTTTCTAACATCAGGGTTCGACCTCGACAACGTCCATGGGTTTCAGACCTTGCAAGAATTTTCGGGTGCCTTCCAGGTCGAAGGCCGGATCTTTGCTTTCTATACAGAGGAAAAATCGATCGCGCGACGCCAGCGCAAACCGCGGCACGTTGAACACCGGGTGGTACGGTTGCGGTAAGCCGTTCAATGCGAACATCCCAAAAACTGCTGCAAAAGCAGCGATTAGAATCGTCATCTCAAACGTAATCGGTATGAAGGATGGCCAACTGTTCAACGGCCGGCCACCGATGTTGAGCGGATAGCTCACCACCGACGCGTAGTACTGCATCGCAAATCCGAGCACGCCGCCGACGATGGCGCCGATCAAAACGATGAGCGGCAAAATCGGCTTTTTAAAGCCCACGGCTTCCGGCAGCTCTTCCACCGGGAAGGGGGTGTAGGCGTCCATTTTGCGATAGCCCGCAGCATACGCGCTGCGTGACGCCGCCACCAACTCGTCGGCGGTGTCAAACTCGGCCATCAGTCCGTAGAGTTTTTTTTCTTCTGTTATTTGCATGCTCTAGTTTGCAGAGGTTTCTCGCTTCTAACTTTCCTTTCCGCCTTTATCTTCTTCCACCACCATAGTACGCATCTCAAAAATCGAGATGGACGGCAGCAGTCGCAGGAACAAGAACATCAGCGTGAGAAACAGTCCGATGGTTCCTGCATAGGTGGCCCAATCCCAGATCGTGCCGGTATATGTGTCCCATGACGATGGCAGAAAATCCTGGCTCAGACTGGTCACCACGATGATAAATCTCTCCAACCACATGCCGACATTTACAAACATCGCGATGATAAAAATGCCGATGACACTATTCTGAACTTTGCTGAACCAGATGAATTGCGGCGCCACCGCGTTGCACAGCAGGAGCGAATAGAAGACCCATTTGTACGGCCCGTTGAAGCGATTCGAGATCATCGCTTCCTCAAACTCTCCCGCGCTGTACCAGGCAGTAAAAATCTCCATCATGTATCCGTAAACCACAATCAGACCGGTCGCGAGCATGACTTTTGCCATGTTCTGCAAGTGCCGCATCGTGATGAAATCTTCCAGTCCGTAGACCTTGCGCAATGGAATCGACAGCGTCAAAACCATGGCAAAGCCAGCATAGATAGCGCCTGCCACAAAATAAGGTGGAAAAATCGTCGCATGCCAGCCCGGGATGACACCCATGGCAAAGTCAAAGCTCACCACCGTATGCACCGAAACTACCAGAGGCGTCGCCAGTCCGGCCAGCAAAAGATAGGCGGTTTCATAGCGATACCAGTGAATCGCCGAACCACGCCAACCCATGGACAGCATACCATAAACCAACTTGGCGCCGCGGTTGTTCACCCGGTCGCGCAATGTCGCAAAATCCGGAACCAGCCCGACATACCAAAATAGGAGAGACACCGTAGCGTAAGTACTAACCGCAAAAACATCCCACACCAGCGGGCTTCTGAACTGTGGCCACATGGCCATGGTGTTGGGATACGGCATCAGCCAGTAGAACAGCCACGGGCGGCCCATGTGCAGCAACGGAAACATACCGGCGGCCGCCACTGCAAACAAGGTCATGGCTTCGGCAAAACGATTGATCGACGTGCGCCATTCCTGCCTGAGCAAGAGCAGAATCGCCGATATCAGCGTGCCGGCATGACCGATGCCGATCCACCAGACAAAGTTAATAATCGCAAAGCCCCAGCTCACCGGCACGTTGATACCCCAGATCCCTGTCCCCTTCATCAGAAGGTATGCGGTGGAACTGAGAAAGACCATGAGCAGCGAGAACGCGATGGCAAACCCGATAAACCACGAGATCGGCGTCTTGCGGGTCGTGACCACGCTGCTGATCTTGTCGGTTATGGAGCCGTAAGTATGGCCTGGCTCTATAAGGGGGGCTTGTGCGGGCTTGTCGCTTGTTTCATTCTTAGCCATTTATGCTGCCGCGATTTCCGGATTTGGGTTTCTGATTTTGGCCAGGTACGAGGTTCTGGGTCGAACCCCCAGCTCAGTGAGAATACCGTAGTTGCGGTGATCGCTCTTGTGTTGCGCTATGCGGCTACTCTCATCATTTATGTCGCCGAAAACGATTGCATCAGCCGGGCAAACCTGCTGGCATGCGGTCACTATGTCGCCGTCGCGAATGCTGCGATCTTCCTTCTTGGCGTCGATGCGCGCGTGGTTAATGCGCTGGACGCAGTACGTGCACTTTTCCATGACGCCCCGGAAACGAACGGTGACATCGGGATTGCGCATAAGCTTGAGGCTTTCTGTCTCGTAATCTGCATATTTATAAAAATTAAACCGCCGCACTTTATACGGACAATTGTTGGCACAATAGCGCGTGCCGACACAGCGATTGTACGTCATTTCATTCAGGCCTTCGGAACTGTGGGTGGTAGCGGCAACCGGACAAACGACCTCGCACGGCGCGTTCTCACAATGCTGGCACATGACGGGCTGGTGGTAAACCTCCGGATCCTCGACCCCACCTTCAAAGTAGCGGTCGATGCGGATCCAGTGCATCTCGCGTCCGTTCAGCACTTCTTCCTTGCCGACGACCGGGATGTTGTTTTCAGCCTGACAGGCTATGGTACAGGCGTTGCAGCCGACGCAAGCATTCAAGTCCACGGCCATGCCCCAGGAGTAGCCGTCGTATTCGTACGGCGGATACAACGTCAGTTCCGGGTCGGGATCGTGGCCCATTTCGTGAAATAGTTCCGGATGATCCACGAATTCACTCAACCCGCCTGCGCGCACCAGATGACGGCCTTCCATGCTGCCGTGATCCTGCGTGCTTGCCAGCGCGACCGTGGCGCCGGTTTTTTCCGTGGCAACCCCGGCTGACGACCACAAGCCGTCCGACTGTCGAACCGGATAGACATTGACGCCGGCGCCTTTCCCGACTTTCCCTACCCTGCTGCGGCCGTAGCCGACCGCGAGCGTAATAGCGCCGCCCGCCTGGCCCGGCGTAATCCACACAGGGATCTCCACCGAGTTACCGGACAGCGTAAGCCGGAGGACCTCGCCGTTTTCAACCTGCAGTTCTTTAGCGGTCTCCGGCGAAATGATCGCGGCATTATCCCAGGTCAGCTTGGTGATGGGTTTCGGCAATTCCTGCAGCCAGCCGTTGTTGGCAAACCGGCCGTCCCAAATACACGGGTCTATCCTGAAATTCACTTCGATACCACTGCCGTTGTCCTGGCCGGTGACGGTGAATTCCGTCTTGTTCAGTCGAACTGATTTTGAGGGTAAAGCTGTTCCGGCGACCACGCCATCATGTAAAGACGTGCGCCAAAACGACTCAAAATCACCCTCGGAAGTAGCCGCCTGCCAGTGGTCGCGGACAAGACTGTAACCCGTCTCACCCGGTTGTCCGGACAGGCCTGCCATAAGCTCGTAGGCTGACTTGCTGCTGTACAGCGGCGCGATCAGCGGTTGTATGATCGAGACTGTGCCATCGAAGGCACGCGCATCACCCCACGACTCCAGATAGTGCGATTGCGGGATGTGCCAATGCGAAAGCTCGGAAGTTTCGTTTTCATAAGTGCTCAGATGCACTCGCGTCTTTACTTTTTCCATCTTACCGAAAAAATCAAGATCCGCCGGTGCATTGAAGACCGGGTTGCCACCCAGCATGACCAGCACATCGACTGCACCTGCCGCCATGTCGTCGGTCAATTCTTTCAGCGAGTCTACTTGCCGGACGGGATTGGACTCGACTGGTTGCGTGTAAATAACGGTCTTGCCGGCGTTGCCGAGAAAACTGTTCATCGCATGCGCCAGGCAATGCACCTCGGCGGGTTGCTGTTCGCCGGCGATCACGAGACATCGGCCGCGGTTGGCCGCCAGGTCGCGCGCGAGCGCAGACACCCAGTCGCCATGCTCCTGCAAAGCCTCACCCGTGACCGACAGACCCAACTCACGCGCCACGGCAACCGCCAAAGCTGTGACACCAGCGCTGGTCAGCGCCAGGCGATGATCCGCCATGGAACCTGTGGCTGTGGGCGAACATTCGGCCATGTAAAGCCGGTTCATGCCCGGATTGCTCTGCTCCGGCTTCCGGCGCGCTGAAAAGTCGCGACAGTAAGCCAGGCTGCCCGGCATGTCGGTCAAAAAATCTGCGCCCAGACTGAGGATAACATCGGCTTTATCGAAGGAGTACCGGCAATCGACTGTTTGGTCAAACGCCAATTCACTGCCGGCCTTAGCATTGTCCCGGTTGGCTGGCTCGTACTGGTGCCACCGGGCAAGCGGGAACTCTTTGCGAAATGCTTCGATTTGCTTTGCCAAAGTCGGGGAAGTAACGGTTTCGGTCAGCACGCGTACACCCGCGCCGTCTTTGAGACGCTGAGCTTCCAGCTCCTGGTGGATCTCCCCAAGGAACAGCTCCCAAGTGCTGATCCTGCCCAGGCGCTTTACCACCTGTGAGCGCTCAGGGTCGTACATTTCCAGAATCGAAGCCTGGGCGAAAACATCCGTGGCTCCGCGACTGGCCGGATGCAGGGCGTTGCCTTCAATTTTTGTGGGCCGCCCCATGTGGCTTTCTGCCAGAACCCCGGCCGCGTATCCTCCCAGCGTGAACGCCGTCGCGAAAAACAGCGGCTCACCCGGGATGATCTCCTCAGGTGCCGTGACATAGGGGACAATTTTTTCTTCCGGCTGCCGCGTACAAGCGCCAAGTCCTGCCAGAGCAATCGAGCCACCCATGAGCTGCAGAAAACGGCGACGATTGATGCCGTCAGCCGCGTCGACCGGACTTGCCGGGAATTCGTTTTCCACGAAGTTCTGAAACTCGGGAGTCGCCGCTAGCTGCCCGAGACTGCGCCAGTACTCTTTCCCCTGCTTGCCGGCAATTTGCCGGCTTAGATCGTCCAGCTTGTTTTCTGTATTATTGTTTTGTTTCATCTATGGCAAATTGAGCAGTTGGTTAGATTCTGAATGTCATAATCTTCGACCAGCCTGGCCCCGAGAACAGCCTGCTCGGTCTTCGGATGCCAGTCCAGGGTGAAAACCTCTTCACGTGGCCGGACATTGCTCTCGGGGTCGCGATGGCAATCCAGACACCACTCCATATTGAGAGAGTTCTCGCGCCAGGTCAGCGCCATTTCACCGACTGGCCCGTGGCAGGTCTCGCAAGCGACACCCTTTTTTAAATGTATGCTGTGATTAAAATAGACAAAGTCGGGCAGATCATGCACCCGCACCCATTCGATCGACTTGCCCGTTCGCCAGCTCTCGCGCACCGGTTCCAGCATGCCGGCGGTGGCGTGAATCTGGGAATGACAGGTCATACAGGTCTTTGTGGGGGGAATGCCGGCAAATGCTGTTTCTTCCACCGAAGTGTGACAGTAGCGGCAGTCGATCCCCAGGTCCGCCACGTGGTGTTTGTGGCTAAAGGGAACCGGCTGTTCGCGCACCACCTTAGCCTGGGTCACATAAGAGGATCGCTCCACTGTCAGAAAGAACCAAAGGGCGCCGGCGATCATGAACACGGATCCAAAGATGGTAACCTTGGAAAATGTGTTCATGCTTGGGTGGAAAATCTGGGCCATGCTAATCTGTAAATTTCAAGTCAGTTGTTTGCTTGCAACAAGACGAACGTAATAAGAAAGGCCACAGGGCCAGTCTCACATCTGATTGCGAGGATCTACTCTTTCCCCGAGGGTGGCTTGCTTGCGAGTGAAACCACCCTGGCTTTCCCTGGTTTCTTTTCGCTGACCCGGTCACCTGTATCCTGGCCACCGGGTTCCTCGTCATGGGCGACAACGAGTTTCTCAATCCGAAGCGGCGTGCCGCCCATCGTGAAATCCGATCCTCTTATCTGTTCATTGTCGAGTATCCACGTCGTTACCTGATATGGGGCGGTAAGAAACAAGAACTTTACGCGCCACCAACCGGGCTTCACGTCCGTAGAAATCGCTTCGACCCTGCCGTAAAAAGCAAATTTGTCTTCAATGAAGATTTGAACGAGGTCGGTTTCAAGGATCGGAGTTTGGGTCAATTCCATTTGGTCCTATATAGTCATCCTGGCCGCTGCAATCATAAGGAATTCAAGCGCAACAGTCAACAAAAATCATTAGATTTTTGCACGTGTCTTGGCAGGTAAAATCATTGAGCGGAACGGAGAAATTCAAGTACACCGGACGCTGGCCAGTCACGGCAGAATGCGGTCCTACCGCACCTTTCTGCAAAATGTAATCGAGGCTCCTTCTAATCCTCTTCTCCAAACAAGCCGCTGGACCTGCAGCTCCCTAACCACGGCCTTTACTTTTTCCCGCGGCTTCCTTATTTTTGACCACGAAGGCTCGTGGAGTAGGACTCCAGCCTACTTTGACTACCCAATTCATTCGAAAACAAAGAGTCGCGTCAAGGGGCCATAAGCCATGCAGTCGCCATTTCAAGAACCTGGCATGAGTCCAAACTTTTGCTCACCGTTTCCGTATTCTTGAGCCATCTTGCTTTCTGTCAAAGAAATCTCCTGCGCAATTGTAATTAGTGTCGCGATGCTGCCGGGTAGGTTGCAGAAGACTGCTTTGGCCAAGTGAAAAACCGCATGATTGGGGATGGGCACGTTGCAACGCCACTGGCGGCTGAGGTGTGTTGAAGAACCCTGATTGGTGCAACGCCCTACGCTTTGCCAACGGATTCTGTTAGCATAGGCATAATGTTACGTGTTCGAATTCCCACCGGTGAAAACTGGATTAGGGTATCAAGATGGCTAATACAGGAAAAGGTCCGGTTTTGACAAACGATAGCCGACAGTTCAAGTCAAAGGTCGCCGACTTAAGGAACTACGGCGTCGCATCCAGTGATGCAGAAAGTCGGTGGCCGGATAGCCTCATGCAGCAGATGCGCAAGGCTGCTAGGGGAATCGTGCTGGGTCACCTCGGTTTTATGCAACGATTTCGTTTTCTGATTGGATTTCTGGCTGCGAAGTATCGAGCTCGCAAGGTCGACCTTTCCCCTATTCGGGAGAAGGGAATGACCAACGAAAAATTCCTAGCTACTCAGATCGAATATATCTCAATGTTTTCAGCGCTTACCCAGGTGCTTGGGGTCGAGCAGGCTGAGCAGATCATGAAACAGGTCATGGACGTGACGGCGAGGGAAGCACTCTTGTTATGTCTGCCAGAGGCATCGGATGTACGCAGCTTCCCGGACACAATGGCCGTGTTCCGGGAGTACCTGTGCGGGAGTCTGAAAGCGTCCCGTACGGCAGGCTGCCTGGAGACGACCATTGCGGAGGATCGTGACAACGCCTTCCAGTTCAATGTTACCTGGTGCGTCTGGCTCGAGTTGGCCCGACTCCTGGGTGCACCCGAGGCATGTAGGCCGAATTGCTACTCTGACGATCTCGTATTCCCTGATTATTTTGGCTCGCTTGGCATTGATTACCGGCGGACCCAGACGCTTGCGTGCGGGGGAACATGCTGTGATTTCCGCTTCGAAAAGCGACAAGACTGACGGGACCAATGGTTCGAAGTGCAATCGCCGCAAAGAGTTTGAGCGCGTTAGGCAAACACAAAAGGAGCAGACTATGAAAAACATGCATGAATCCCAGCCACTCGTCTGGCGCTTTGTCCTGATTATCTCCGGCACTGCCGGCCTTGCTTTTGGTGGCCTCACGATCTTCGGCTGGATTCACGGCTGGGAAAGGTACGTTGCGCTGGCTATTCTGGCCGTTGTCGCTCTCCTGGTGGTACGTCGTGGCATGCATCGGCCGGTCCGCCACGGTTTCGCGACAGGGTTCTTCTTCGGTCTCTTCGCCGCCGAACTGCAGGCCGTGTTTCTGCCCCTTTACTTCACCAACAACCCCGAGTACGCGCTTATCGAGATGCCATTGGGATTGTCTCCGCGTCTGGCCACGGCGCTGGGAGCGCCGATTCCGGCAACAATAGCTGGTCTGCTGACCGCTGGAATTGTGTGGCTTCTGGGTAAACTCTGGAAAAAGAATACCTCGGCATCTGCTACCTAACGCCTACTCAACCGACCGCAAGATAGACGGTTTCGCCTTGCCGGATCCTGGGGTCTCATAGTTTGCCAAAACTCCGCCGGGTTGGCTGTGGTTGACTCCCGGAAGACACGGTGACTACATTGTTAACATTGGAAAGCTCACATTTTAAGAAGAGATAACTATAGAATGAGTAGGACAGTTAAGTGGTCCGTGATTGCGTTAAGCCTGGTTGTCTTGTTTGTAGTTGTCATCAAGATACTCTGCAGCTATTCTCAGTTTATTCCACCTGAATGCGATCACAGTCAAGATGGGATTCTCCTGCTTGCAGACAATGAAGACGACAATCGGCAGCAGGAGCGTTCCGGTAAACAACGGGGCGTGTGTTGGGAGGCTGCACAGGGCGAACCTTCAGAAGATGGCTATTATTCCTTTTTGAGGCAGAACAATGTTGATTGGATATCCATTACTCCTTTTGGCTGGCAGTCGAATTACAATGAACCCGGAATAAAGGTCAAACCGAAGAATGAAATTCTTCCCTGCATTATATGGGGAGAAACCGACGAGGGTATCAGGTTAACCACACAATATGCCAGGAAGCACAATATCCGGACGATGCTTAAACCACACATCTGGCTATCCAACAAAAACGGGAAATGGCGCCAAGATATAGCCATGAAAAATGAAAGCATGTGGAAACAATGGTTCAAGAATTATGAGGGATTCATCCTCCATTATGCACAGCTCGCTGAAAACAATCGCATACCGATATTTTGTATTGGCACAGAACTGAGACAAGCGGCAAAGCGAACGGCTGATTGGGAGCAGCTCATTCGATGCATTCGACAGGTTTACAGTGGAGAATTGATCTACGCAGCGAATTGGGATGAAGAATATGAAGGAATTCAGTTTTGGGACCAGTTGGACTACATTGGTATTCAGGCGTACTTTCCCTTGACAAAAAAGGAAGACCCAGCGGTCGATGACTTAATTTCCGGTTGGCAGCCTCACGCGCAGGCAATCGAGCGCATACAAAAGAAATACAACAAGCCGGTCCTCTTTACCGAAATCGGGTACAAGAACTCGAGTGACGCAGCAATTGAGCCCTGGGTTTGGCCACAGGATGACTTCACCCCGAAACTCAGTTTAGAAACCCAGGCCAACGCATTTGAGGCATTCTTTGAGGTGTTTTGGGATAAACCCTGGTTCAAGGGCGCTTACATCTGGAAATGGACGCCCACTAACATCGACGACATCAACATGGACGAATATGGGCGAAAGAGGGCAGCAACTTTGAAACTTAGTCCGCAATTTACGCCGGCAATGAGCATCATCAAATCGCGGTATGGCGCTCATGTTGAGGGTGGTGAAAATTGAGCACCTTACCGTTCTGATGCTGCAGACTTCTCGTATCAATTGCAATGATGGGGTTGCGGTTTGCAACAAGGCTGGTGGAGTAGGACTCCACCCTACTTTGACTACCGTTAGAAAAAGGGAAATCGAGCTTTTTGTTTCAAGGCTCCTTTTTGAAAGACACGGGAATGAGATGAAACTGTTTTATCTTTCTTTCTTAGCATTGCTCTGCTCATGTGTAGAGTTTGAAAATATGAAGTGGCAATTTAAGCAAAAGTTAGCTCAGGCGGATACGGTAACGGTCCTCTTACTAAATTCCCGTGAGTTTACAGACAAAGACTTTGGCTGGGACGAAATAGATGAATCTACATTCTTGTGGCTAACTCGTTTAGAGGAATTGCCTCCGGAAATTGGGAATTTTAAAAAGCTGCGGAGGCTGGAACTTCGAGACAATCGCCTGCATCGACTGCCTTGCGAGTTGGCCAGTTTGTCCCGGCTAGAGGAGTTGGATGTTAGCAATAACAACATTGTGGACGTGCCAAGTTGTATTGGCAACTTGATGACTTTGGAACTCTTGAAAATAGGTCGGAATCCTCTCGCGAATTTTCCAGATGTTCTCTACGAGTTAGAAAACCTTAAGGGCTTAGACATGGGAGCTACTAGACTAAGCGAATTGCCATCTGGACTGCATAGACTCCAAGAGTTACTTATCCTAAATCTAGAAAACAATAATATCGAAGAGATACCGAACGAGATCGGCAGTCTCGGAAACTTGCAATATCTTAACCTCGCCGGTAATGAGATATCGATGATACCGAATCAGATAGGCGAGTTGAGCAGTTTGGCTGAATTGGATCTAGCGATCAACCAGTTGCGAGATTTGCCGGACGAGATTGGAAGTATGACTTTTCTGGAAATGTTAGACCTGTCTAGCAATGACCTAGCTTATCTACCATCAGGAATCCGAAACCTGAAGAATCTGCGCGAACTAGAGCTTTCAGATAACGATTTCACCACGCTGCCCTCTGATCTCAAGCATTGCGCTAATCTTGTTCGTTTAAATGCTAGTGATAATGGGATTTTGAATTTGCCCAACACTATAGGCGCAATGAGAAGATTAGAAACACTTATTCTAAGAAATAATCATCTGACTCATTTACCACCAGAGATATGGAACATCGAGGATTTGAAACACCTTGATCTAAGTGATAACGATATCGCTGCTTTACCCCCGGAAATAAACGCAATCCCTCTATCAAGGTTGTATCTGGATAGAAATCGGCTTAGAGATTTACCGAACACCATTTCAAAATTGAAAAATTTGACATTTTTGCGACTATCGGGCAATTTACTTCAAGAAATTCCTATCGGCATTTTTGAGCTACCATTCCTTATTGAATTGAATCTTACCGGCAACCCTATTAGTGAACTTCCACCTCAAATAGGCCATTTACGTTTATTGAGTTCACTACAACTGGCAAGTACCAACATCTCAAGAATCCCACCGGAACTGGCTAATTGTGATAATCTGGAAACCATCATCCTCACGTGGACTCGGGTGCGTTCTCTTCCCGAGGAACTTTTAAAGCTACCCAAGTTGAAGTCAGTGGTTCTCAGCGCTGACAGTCTTTCATTGCAGGAGAGAACCGAACTTAAAGAACGGTTTCCGATGCTTGAATTCTTCTGACCTGTAGACGTAAGATGAGAGCGTTCTTGAGATCTCACCGATTTTGGATGAAGGAACGTTCGACGAGGTACCATTTAGGTAACGAATGTTTTAGTAGAATGGGACGAGGATGCGAGTTGGGCATCGCCCTATGTGCAGATAGTAGCACCGGAGCAGATGCGAGTGCAAACAGTGAAAGCTCCCTGCTCATAGACCAAACAACCCCGTTTGGCTGGCAGAACTGGGACCTGACGGCCGTGTCGCAGCGCTGGATAAACGGAACCTCGCAGAACTGTGGCGTCCTGCTCTGGACCGACAGCGAAGATGTGAGAGGATACGACTTGCGATTTCATTCCTCAAGGACTGCCAGCGTTCGGGCACAAGTAGTGAGTTCCAACCTCGCCTCACCCTGCGCACCGGACGGCTCATCCGGCAACTTCTACGCTTGAAATTAAAGGACTTGCATTTTTGTGGGTTCGCATTAGATTGTTTGGTGGAGTATTGGGATCTTTAAACGGCAACCAAGCTCTTGCCAACGACAGCGATAGAATAACAAGCTGATAGCACGAGCCATGTTCTTCAGACTCAGATTTGGAAACTTCGCCGCCTCACTGCTCGGCCTGCTCCCGCTTTGCATCGGTGCCCCTGGTAACATCTGTGCGCAGACAGGGACAGTCGAATTTGAGCACATCTCCGTCGACCAGGGCTTGTCCCAGAGTTCGGGCACCGCTATCCTGCAGGATAGCCGCGGTTTCATCTGGATCGGCACTCAGGATGGCCTGAACAAATTTGACGGCATCGATTTTATCATATACTACCATGACCCGCAAGATTCGACATCGATTGGAGCAAATACAGTGCGTGCGCTGTGCGAGGACAGCTCCGGCAATATTTGGGTTTCAATGGAGGGCGGCCGGCTTGATAAATTAGAAGTCGACCAGGGCATTTTTCACCACTATGGAGAGGCCCTCACTGCCTCTGTGGGCGCAGAATCGAACACGGTCCGGGATATGCTTGTCGACGATTACGGTGTCCTTTGGTTGGCTTCCCGGCACGGCTTGGTGAAGTTCATTTCAAAAACAAACACGTTTCGCCACTTCCAACCCGGTGGAGTCGGCCCGAACCTAAGATGGATGACGTCCCTGGCTGTGGGAGAATCTGGGCAGATACTGGTCAGCACTGCCACAAGACTTCTGGCCTTTGACTACCGGCGAGAGACCTTTTCTGAACTTCCACTGCGGAACCGAAACGGCGATGTTGTGCTGCCGACGTTCATCTCCAAAATCCGAAGGGATAGCCGCGGTGCGGTGTGGATTGTGGCCTTCCCGTACGGCCTGCTGAGGCTATATTCCGGAAGCAACACTGTTGCCATCTTCAGCCATGACCCAAACGACGCTGCAAGCTTGAGCAGCACCGCGATCACGGACCTGGTCGAAGACAAACAGGGCTACCTTTGGGTCGCGACAGAAAACAGGGGCCTCAATCGGGCGCCCATCGCATCCTTGCACAGCTCCGGCAAAACCAGCGTCTTCACTCAGTACAGGAATGACCCGCTGGAACCGGCCAGCCTCAGGAACGACGCCGTCAGCTCGCTGCATATTGACGATTCGGGAACATTGTGGGCAGGCACCAGTGGTGGCGGCATCAGCAAGTATGACCCTGACAAGATCAAGTTCATTCACTACAAGAACACGAGTGGGCTTTCCGGGGCACTCAGAGGAAACCTGGTCTGGTCGATTTTCGAAGACTCCGCCGGTATGCTCTGGATAGGAACTGGGGGAGAGGGGTTGAACACCTTCGACCGGACGCAAAACGACCATCTGACTTTCACGCATGATCCCGCCGATCCAGCCAGCCTGCCCGGCAACTCGGTATTTTCAATAATCGAAGATAGAGACGGGGCTATTTGGGTCGGGACAGATGGTGGGCTAGGTCGATTTGACCGCAAAACCGCCGCCTTCCAGAGTCACGAAATCGGCAATTCTTCTGCTGAGACGTGGCTGGACACGCAGGTGCGAACCCTCTTTATCGACTCGGACGAACGGCTCTGGATCGGCACTACCGGGCAAGGGCTCAATCGTTTCGTGCCCGAATCAGAGAGTTTTGAACGTTACATGAACGAACCCGGAAACAGCTCCAGTATTGCAGGCAACACGGTGCTCGCAATCGCCGAGGATCAACAGGGTTACTTGTGGTTGGCCACAAGCGCAGGCGGACTAAATAGATTTGACAGAAAAACAGCAACGTTTACACGCTACCGGCATGACCCGGAAGACTCTAACAGCCTAAGTATCAATTATGCCTTGTCCCTGGCCATCGATGCCGCCGGAATCATCTGGGTTGGCACCTACTATGGACTCAACAAGCTCGACCCGGCAACAGGAATGTTTCAAAATTACACCACGCGACATGGCCTGCCAAACAATGTCATCTACGGTATCCTGGTGGATGACAAACAAAACATCTGGGCAAGCTCAAACCGCGGGCTGTCCAGGCTGGATACAAGAACGGGAATGCTTCGAAATTTCACAATCGATGATGGTTTGCAGAGCAGTGAATTCAACACAGGCGCTTATTTCAAATCGACCAGCGGAGAAATGTTCTTTGGCGGTGTGAATGGGTTTAACGCTTTTCATCCTGACAGCGTCCGTGACAATCAGTACATTCCGCCGGTAGTGATCGCCGGAGTGAAACGCTTTGACCAAAGAGTCGATTGGACCGCTAGCGACGGGCGCCCGCTGCAATTCTCTTATAGGGATAATTTCATTACATTTGAATATTCAGCCCTCGATTACACCAACCCGTTGCGAAATCAATATGCCTACAAACTTGCGGGCCTGCACGATGACTGGATTTATTGTGAGAACAAACGCGCTGCCACATTTACCAACTTGCAGCCGGGCGAGTATGTGTTCCACGTCAAGGGGACAAACAGTGATGGTATCTGGAACGAAACCGGCACATCCCTGCACTTTGTCGTGACGCCACCTTTCTGGCAAACCTGGTGGTTTCGCTGGCTGGCGGCGACAACGGCTATGTCGTTGGCGATCCTGTTTGTGATTCGTTTGAAGGAAAAAGAAAAGAAAAAAGCCTCGCTGGAGCGCAAGTTCTCGGAACTCAAATTGAAGGCGTTGCGCGCCCAAATGAATCCACACTTTGTGTTTAACACCATCAATTCTATTCAGTACTACATTTCGAGCAACGAGCCAAAATCCGCTTATCGTTATCTTTCGAAGTTTTCCAAGCTGATCAGAAAGATCCTCGACAACTCTGAAAAATCCTCCTTGACTATTTCGGAAGAACTGGACGCACTCAGGCTTTATCTGGAATTGGAGAAGTTACGTTTCGAAGGCAAGTTCAACTATACCCTGGAAATCGATCCTGCCATCGACGTTCACAACATGGAGATCCCAACTCTGTTAATTCAACCTTTTGTGGAGAATGCAATTCAACACGGCCTCCGGTTTAAGCGAACCAAGGGTGCGTTAAACGTCAGGCTCAGCCTGGCAGACGGAGCCATCGAATGCTGGATCGAGGACAATGGCATTGGCATCGAGAAAAGCCTGGAGAACAAGGGTAAGCATAAGGCCGGTCACCATTCAACGGGAATGAAGGTGTCGCAAGAGCGTCTGAAAACCTTGAACGCAATACGCAGGAACGGGCGCGGTATAGAAGTGATCGACTTGGCCGGACAAGACCACAAGGCTTCCGGCACCAGGGTGAAGATTGTTATCCCAATCGAGAATGAGTACACCAAAAGGCCCGGAGAAAAATGAAAGCAATCATAATCGACGACGAAGAAAAAGGCAGAAAACTTCTGCGTAATCTGCTCGACGAGTATTGTACCGACGTCGAAATCCTCGCTATGGCTGACTCGGTCGCCGCGGGAATAGAGAAAATCAGGGAATCGAATCCGGACGTCGTCTTTCTGGATATCGTGATGCCGAACGAAGACGGCTTTGCCTTGCTTGACCAGTTACCGGACCCGGCGCCGGAGCTGATCTTTGCCACCGCATACGATGAGTACGCGATACGAGCCATCCGGGCTTGTGCTCTCGATTATCTCTTGAAACCGATCGATATCGAGGAATTGCAGGAGGCCGTGACCCGGGCCAAAGAACGAGTCGCTAGCAAGAACAACAATGCGGGCACCGACCCAAGACTCAGAACCTTGATGGAGAATCTGCAAAACGAAACGTCAAAGCCGCAAAAGATCGGCTTTGCAACCTGGAAGGGTGTAACGTTTCACCAGATTGATGATATCGTCGTCTGCAAGGCCGAAGGCAATTACACGACGGTATTTCTCAGAGACAGGAAGAAACTGGAACTCATCTCCAAGACTCTAAAGGAGCTCCAGGAATTGCTGGCAGACTACAACTTTCTGCGCACGCATCGCTCCTACCTTGTTAATCTCAATCACTTGCAGGAGTACATCCGTGGTGGCTCCAGTTTCGGCACTGATGGCGAAGGGGGCTGCGTAGTTGTCAGCGGCAACATGAAGGTCCCGGTTTCCCGTGACAAGCGTAAAGAGCTGCTCGAACGAATCTCCCAACCTTTCTAGCTCACCGGCACCAAGCCTGACTGCGGGAAATAGAAAACAGGGTGTTCCTATCCCCAGATTTGCGCGGATGGCTCAGGCCGACAAGGATGATCTACCCCGGCAGTTCCTACCGATTATACATCAGACCTGCCTTTTACAATGTTTATGCTGCAAGTTATCCGATACCGTGAAAACCCGGTAGTTTTGCCACGTATAAGGCGTAAAGGGCGAGCAAGTCGCCCCGAAGTTTAGCCCTTTTTCTTGGATGTCCGTCCCGAGCTATTAAACTATTCACCGGACTTAGGAACCTCCGCCGGTTCCTATTTCTGCAAAGTAGTCACGCTTTTTCATAACCTACCTGGAGAGGACCATGAACAACAAGACAATGGTAGCATGCGCTCTGCTGTGTTGCATGCTGTTTCTGATTGGCTGCACTGCGTCCGCGGACGAGGGCGGTAAAATCCCCATAACAACCAAGTCGAAAAGAGCACGTGAGCTTTTTCTAAGCGGGCGCGACCTGGCAGAAAGGTTAAAAGCGGTCGAGGCGCGGGAGCACTTTCAAAAAGCCCTGGCCGAGGACCCGAACTTTGCGATTGCGCATTTGAATCTCGCCCTCACATCGACAAGTGCGAAGGAGTTCTTTGCTGCGCTGGGTCAAGCCACTGCTCTGGCAGACAAAGTGTCGAAAGCGGAGCGCCTTTGGATCAAAGGACAGGAGGCGGGCGCGAACGGCGATCCCGTAAAACAGCGCGAACTATATCAGGAGCTGGCAAAGCAATACCCCATGGATGAACGTGCCCAAAACCTACTGGGTGGACACTACTTCGGGCAACAGGATTGGAACAAAGCGATTGGACAGTATGAGAAGGCGATCAAAATCAACCCTGGTTTCTCTCAACCGTACAATCAACTTGGATATGCTTACCGATTCCTCAACCGCTACGAGGATGCTGAGCGAACGTTCAAGAAATACATAGAGTTGATCCCGAAGGATCCCAACCCATACGACTCGTACGCCGAGCTTCTCCTGAAAATGGGCAAGTACGAAGAATCAATCAAAAACTACATGAAGGCGTTGCAACAAGATGCAACATTCGTCGCTTCGCATGTGGGGATCGCTACCGGCTACAATTCAATTGGCGATTACTCAGCGGCCCGAAAACAACTTGAGGAAATGTCCGCAGTCGCGGCAAACGATGGGCAACGGCGTGCCGCGCATTTCGCACGGGCAGTATCCTACGTCTACGAAGGCGATCTGGACATGGCTTTGAATGAGCAAGAGAAAATACTTGCTCTGGCCGAAAAGATCGACGATGCCGCTGCGGCAGCAGGCGATTATGCTCGCATGGGAAACATTCTGGCAGAGTTTGGTCAACCGAAAAAAGCACTGACGCATTACAACAAATCCATCGAAGCCATTCGCAAATCAGGCCAGTCAAAAGAACAGAAGGAACTGGCCGAGCGCTTTCATCTCTTCAATCTGGCAGGCGTCGCTTTGGGCGAAAATGATTTGGCAACCGCCAAAAAACATACCGCAGAGTTCGCCAAGCAGGCAACGGCGGCACAGAATAAGTTCCAAATCATGTTCTCGCATCAATTGGCAGGACGGGTGGCCGCAGCTGAACAAAATCACACCCGCGCGCTAGAAGAACTGCAGCAAGCCAATCAGCAAAACCCCATGAATCTATTCCGGATTGCGATGGCTTATGAAGGAAGCGGAGATCGCAAAAAAGCCGAGGAATGGTACAAGAAAGCTTCCAACTTCAATGCGTTAAACAGCCTGAATCAGGGTCACGTTCATCGACAATCACAAAAGATGGTATCGGCAAAATAGAATGTCGCTTCACTTGCTTCACAGGGTTGCCCTATCCTCCTGGGGCGGCCCATTCATTTCCATTCAGGACGAAGACCACACTTCTATTCGGATTGAAGTGTCCCGGAATTACAGCTTCAGGGTTGCGTTCGCTATCTGGGCCGCCTGCGCAAACACAGCAGACATCTGCTCGGCCTCTATCGGGAGGTCTGCTACAAGGTCACCAACCTTGTCCCAATCACCATTTTCGTAGGCACGTCCCAGTGCGTAGGCCGACGCCAGGGGTCCTGTTTCTTCGACCAGTGCAAGCTTTATATCTTCGTCAATCGGAAGACCTGCGAGGACTTCAGCCATAGATTGGTCCAGGAATGCATCTAGTAAAGAAAACATTCCCAGAAGGAATAGGTCGCTGCTGCGGTCCGTCAAGCCCAGGCCCGGCGCCAATAATTCGAAAAAGCTAGCTCTGGTCAGCGACATAACGATCAATTCATTGGGTTTATCTTCTGCGGCAATATTCATAGCAAGCAAAGACACCCACTTACGTATTGTTTCCCTGCCCAGCAGGCTGAGTGCGTGTCTGACATCTTTGACCTTCTGGGGCAAGCTGAAAAACGCGGAGTTAATATAACTCAGCAGTTTGTAGGATAAAGTAACTTCATTCTTGATCAGGGTGCTAACCCGGTCCAGATTAAAGTCTATCCCTGCCACTTCTTTGAGTAACAGAAGACATTGCGCCTTGTTGGGCGAGACGGTTTTGATCGAGACGGCACCGGGTCTAGCAAAAAAATAGCCTTGAAATTGACGATAGCCAAGTTTCTTTGCCAGGGAAAAAGTGCCTATGGTATCTATGCCCGTCGCGTACAGTTCAACGCCTTTCTCCGAGAATTTCTCTGCTATTGCTCTTCGTTTGTCTTCGGGGACTTTGTCGAATGCAACCTGCACAACGTTGATGACATCTATTAGAGTATGATAGTTCATGGAGAGGCAAGCGAGGTCAGCATACATTTTGTGGCCGGCAGCCTTCAGGGCCTGGCAGGATTGCAGTATCGACTCACTTATGGTACCGGAACCGCGCAATATAAATGAGATCGCGTCTCCAGGGAACAGATCGATAACTTGTTTGGAAGCGAGTCCGTGCGGAAAATCAATCAGAGCAGCCCTGCCTCGACAGATTATCGGAAGCTGCTCATAAAACGATTCGTATCCTGACTGGCTGAAAATTTCGTAAGCAACTAGACGTCTCTCACTGTCCAGGATAGGTTTTCTAGCGGCAAATTCGCTCAAGGTTATATGCCCGGCTGGTACTCATCATCATCTATTCAATTTATCGGCTTGACAAAAAACGTCTTGAGTGTCACGTGAATTGTCCGGAAATACCCTCATTGGAAGGCCAGGAGGTCGCAAAGGCCTGACTTTGAAGCTCACCGGAAGCAAAAAAGGTTGCGGGCAAGTCCCGCAACCTTTTGCTAGTCAGGTCTGTTTGATTTTAGACGACTGGTACACAGGCACGGAAATGGGCGGTGCCTGCTTCGAATCTCATTCGGCAGAAAACCATCCCGGGTCGCCACAGGGCATCGCGCTATTCTACCGACTCAATCACGCCGCATGAAATCCGCGCACCGGCAGCCCCGGTCGGTTGTGATGACAGGTCATCCATATTCGCATGCAGAATAACCCCTTTGCCGAGAATTGAGTTAGGACCATCGAATGTGAGGACCGGATCGACAAAATCGGTCACGGCATCGCCCGCGGCATTAGCGCTGATGTTGCCGAGGTCGCCAACGTGGCGCATTTCGCCGGATGGACCAGCGTGCGGGTTTCCTGCCGGGTTCCAGTGACCACCGGCGGATTTGCCGTCGCCACTGCTGCAATCGCCCGTTTCATGAATATGGAAACCGTGCTCCCCTTCTGCCACTCCCGTAAAGCTGGCTTCAACCCGTATGCCGCCCTCCACTTCAGTAAAGGTCACGGTACCGCTCGCATTGTTGCCGGTAGTTGCGGTCATTTCAGAAACTGCTTTTCTAACTGCAGCCATACCCTCTTCTTTGTCCGTGGTATCTTGTTGTGCGCAGCCCAGGATTGCTGCAAAACTCAGGGCAAACAAGACCCAACAGAATTCCGTTAGCGTTTTTTTCATACCTTAATCCTCCTTCCAAGTGGGTTTCTTCTAAAGTCGTTCGCCTCCAAAAGCGTCGTGAATGTAGGTGACCCTCAAAGAAATGTCAACAAAAAACCGCTTGCAGGAGCATTCACCTTGATTATTAGCGCAGGTTGTTTTAAGATTGCTTTGCACAATATGAGGACGACCATGATTTATGGCACAGTAAAAATGTGGAATCCCGGTAAGGGCTTCGGTTTTATTCTGTCGGACGACGATGATGAACTCTTTGTTCACGTCAGTGACCTGCACATCACGGTCAAAAACGGTCTGCGCGAAGGGCAGAGGGTCGGGTTCGACCTCAAGCGGGACATGAAGGGCGACAAAGCGATTCATGTCAGGATCATGTCATAGAGCCGGAAAACACCTCCGCTGCCAAACATCGAACGTGAGCGCTCAAGATCTCAAATAAGCCCGCGCCGGCTCACTCTTCAGAAATCCCTCTGCGTAGGTCAGGACGGCATAGTCAAGCCAGCGCCGGGTCCCGAGCGGCGTCTTGCGGGCAGACACAAAGCCCATGTGTCCCCCGCTGCATTCGATTTGGTACGCAAGCAAGCGGTTCTCAGGTAACGCCTCGTAGGTACCCCGGGCCATAAACGGATCATCTCTGCTGGCGATCAGCGCGGCCGGTGTGGTGATTTTCTCCAGAAATTGCCGCGCGCTGGATTGGGCATAGTAGTCCTCAGCATCGGAAAAACCGTGCAGCGGCGCGGTGCAGACTTCATCGAAGTCGCGCACAGAGCTGATACCCGGCAGGTTAAATTCCGGAAAATCCCGAAAGTCTGCACGACGTTCCACAATCGCTTCCTTGAGAAGCCGTACGAACCTGCGGTCGTAGAGTCGGCAGCGCGGACTCTCCATTGTACGCGCGCAACTTGACAGATCGATGGGCGCCGAAACCGCGACGGCCCCGCGCAGGTTCGTGGGAACCGGATCTTTCCCCTCACCCAATAGCTTCAACACGGCATTGCCGCTCAAAGAAAACCCTGTTGCCACAATCGGGGTCTCAGGGTACAAATTCACAATCTCTGCCAGAACCCTGCTGATGTCTTCACTTTTCCCCGAATGGTAGGTATTGCGCGCCTTGCCCCGGCCGGCGCCGCTGCCGCGATGGTTCATCCGGAAGACCGTCCACCCGCGCTCGACGAAAATAGTCGCGATGCGAAGCATGTAAGGCGAATCCGCATGTCCCCCCAGACCGTGCATCATGAGTAGGATCTTCTTGAAGGGGGCTTTGCGCATGCCTGCATTCTCGCAAATGACCAACGCATCTCCGTCCGCGCACGACACAGTGTGCAGTCTCGGCGACCTCAGCCGACTATGGGCGGGCATGTAGTACCCGACCACGGTCTGCAGGTCGCCCCCACGCACAAGTGGGTGCGGCGTAAATTGAAGAGGCGTTCCCAGGCTAACCACTGGCGGTCTGTCTTTTCGGGTCATTACTCCAGAAAAGGTAGGAATAGCCGATAGTGCTCCCGGTCACAATTACTGCTCCGGCGGTCACGGCTGCAGTTGCGATAGCAGCGTTCACCATTGCCATCAGTGTACAGCCGATCCCGAGCAGCAAGAAAAGTCTTCCTCCCAGTCTGTGGGTTTTTGCCCATGCAAGGTCACTTGAAAGCGTCCAGGGCGTTCGAATCCCCAGGAAGAAATTGCTGCGAACCTTGCTGATATAATTGCCCATGACGACCAACATAAGCCCGAGCAGGGCCATACTGATGGCATGGACCTTAACCGGGATTCCCAGGGCATTCGCCACCACGGCAAAATGAACCAGAGTCAACATCAGGCCCAGGGAAATCCAGATGGCATTGTAGGCCTTGCTGGAGTTGAGAAGATTCTGCTTGCGCGGCTCCAACAGTGGCAGCACCAGGAACAGCCCGGACACACCGGCCAGAACAACAGGCATCATACCCAGGGCCTGCAACTTGCTGCCATAACCATCTACTTGCCCGCTTGCGTTCCAGTGTATCGGAACTTTCGCATCCGGCGGCAACTGGCTCCAGGCCCAGGCAGAGGAAAGGACAATTGTCAGGAGCAGGGCTGTGTTAACCACCAGGGGTGACTTAAACCTATGCAGGTGTTCTCTTGCACCACTCATTTTACCCCTCCTTTCATTTGAAAAAGATCTATCAAGGACGACAGCGCTTCCTCAAGAACAGTTACGTGCAGGTGATATGTAATTACGGTGCCGCGTTTGTCACCGTGAATCAAATCTGCCTCGCGCAGCACCGCAAAATGTCTGGACAGCGTCGGCTTGGTCACCTCAAAATGCTTCGCAATCTCCCCTGCCGTCATGGCTCTGCCGCGCAGTAGTGCCAGAATTTTTCTTCTGGTCGGGTCCGAAAGTGCTTTATAGACGAGATTCATTCTGACCGGCCGTTTGTGGCGGATCTAATTATTGCATATTTAGCCAAACATCTAAATATAAGAATCGACTTGCTTTTTGTCAATGAATATTTAAACTTCACCTCAACAATTTGAGTCTAACAGCATGCGGTGCTATGCCCGGCTGCTAACTAATGTTGGAGGTCATCGATGCCGGAGAGTAGGAAGGCAGGAATCAGGATCGCGGTTATTCCGGGAAGTGTCCGACCCGGGAATTTTACGGACAAAGCAGTGGCTTTGGTCGCAGATGAGATAGGCAAGCACAGTGACATTGGCCTGGATCTCATCGATCTGAAAGAGTTGCAGCTATCAATGCCAGGGCTTGGTACGGAATCAGAAAAGATTGTAGCCTTCAAAGAGACCGTCGCACAAGCGACCGGTATCATCTTTGCAACTCCCGAGTACCATGGCAGTTTTAGCGCTGCAACTAAGCTTGCCATAGAGAATTTGGGATTCCCGTCCCTAGTTTCCGGTAAGCCGGTGGCCCTACTGGGCGTGGCAGCAGGCGCTATCGGCGCCATCAAATCCCTCGAACACCTGCGCGGTGTCTGCTCTCACATCGGAGCGATCGTGCTACCCGGCCCGGTCTCAGTTGCAAATGTCCAGGCTGTTTTTGACCATGATGGCAGGTGTACCGACGAACGGATCGAGAAAAGACTGCGAGGACTGGCGACTAACCTTATCGACTACATCAAAGGAAGTGTCTGCCCGAGGATGGCATTGGAAGAAATGGTCCGGCAAGAAAAATAATAGCGCAAAAGGCCTGCTCGCCCGCACGATTTGCCCGGTGCAGGCGAGCATGGTGCACGCGCCCTAACTCTTCATTTTGCTCCAGTTCACATCTGCTTTGGCTTTGAGACTGGCCTCGGCGGCGTTCCAGGGCACAATGGTATTGACCGGAGTCCCCTGGTAGTAGTCATTGAAGAAGAGATACAGTTTGCCATTATAAAACTTGAATGTCTTTGGATCGCTGGGCACAGTGCCTTTGTTCATACCCATCGCAAAAGCACACCAACCACCGTACTGCGGTAGAAAACCTGCCGGATTGCTTTCGAACTTTTTCTGGTTGTCCGCGCTGGCAAACCAGTACTTCACGCCAGCGATGGTGGCCTCAAAGTTCTGGCTGCCGCGCACAGCGGCATTCTGACTAAAGTACGCAACAAGGTCATGGCCGCCGACAGCCACATTGTCCGCGTTTACATGAGGCTTGCCGCCAGCAAGACCCGCATCAGCAACGACCATCCAACACAGGGCTACAAGAGTGAAACATTGTTTGATGCTCATTTTCCTTCCTTTCCGGCTGTGCTCAGTATCTACTGAACAGATGAGAAATAAGAACTTGATTGATGCAAAAAGATTAAGTATTCTATATTGTATTTACAATGCTGGTTAATCCACAATAATTGATTAATCGTCCAACAGTGACACACTTTGAAGACAATGGATGCACTTAGTGACATTCTCCGCATGATCAGGCTACGCGGTAGTATCTACTTCCAAAAGGATCTATACACTCCCTGGGGCATGCAAGTCGATACCGGACCTTACGCGCAATTCCATATGATTGTGCGAGGATTCTGCTGGTTGCAGACTGCAGAACTGGCTGACCCGCTTTTTCTAACAGCCGGGGATATTGTGGTTTTTCCATATGGCCAGCCACATTGCATCGCTGAAAATCTACAGAATAGAATGATCCCGGGCAGGCAGGTCGTCGAAGCGGTCCTGAATCAGAAACCGATTTTTACCGGTGATGTCCTGAGCGCTACCTTGATCTGCGGTCATTTCGAATTCGACCGTGACTTCGATCATCCGTTTGTGAAAGCATTGCCGCAAATGATTCATATTTCCAACCTGAATCGCAGCGATATTGGCTTGATGGAAGCGGCCACGAATGTTATAATAAGGGAAACAGGTTCGCAGAGTGCCGGCGCCGAAGTTGTTGTCGATCGTCTGGCCGAAATCCTTTTTGTTCAAATCCTGCGGACCTACATCCTGCGCAAGTCGAACGAAACCACATTTTGGGCTGCGTTGCAAGATGAACAAATCAGTAAGTCGCTGAAACTGATTCACACCAAACCGCAGGAGAATTGGACTCTGGAGAGTCTTGCCGGCCTGGTGGGAATGTCTCGCTCCGCGTTTACTGTTCGCTTTCGGGAACTTGTTGGCGAAACTCCGATGAGATACATCACGAGATGGCGGATGCATCGGGCAAAGGAGCTGCTCAGAATCCATCGACTGCCTTTGATCGAGATCGCCGAACAAGTTGGTTACTTGTCCGAGGCGGCTTTCAGCAGGGCCTTTAAGCGACAATTCAACCAGAACCCGGGGGCCATGCGCAAAGTGCTGGCGGAGTAGTCTGCATCCCCGCGGTTCTAACGCGCAGCACAGGTTGCTGGTTTGGGCAACCTTGCCTGTGTCTCTCTTTGGATCTGTCAACCACTAACCGCAGAAGGAGGTATCATGTCTGAAATAACACAATACCCACCCGGGACATTTTGTTGGGTGGAATTGGTCACAACCGACGGCGAAGCCGCAAAGAAATTCTACTGTGACTTGCTCGGATGTTCATATTCCGATTCCCCCGCCGGCCCTGACATGGTTTACACAATGTTGCAGCGCGACGGTAAGAACCTCGGCGCCCTGTGCCAGATGAACCAGGAGCAGCAGGCCCAGGGAATACCGCCCCACTGGAACTCCTACGTCGCGGTCGCCAGTGCTGACGAAACCGCGGCCAAAGCAAAGTCGCTCGGCGGAAACCTCATCATGGCGCCTTTTGATGTCTTCGATGCCGGCAGAATGGCAATCCTGCAGGATCCAACCGGGGCCGTATTCTCTGTGTGGCAGGCCAACGCGCATTGCGGGGCGACTCTGGTGAATGAGCCCGGCTCGTTTTGTTGGAACGAGCTGGCGACAAAAGACACAGGCGCCGCCAGTGAGTTTTATACAAAACTGTTTGGCTGGACTGCACAAGAGCAGGAGATGGGCGACATGGTCTACACCACTTTCATGGTTGGGGAGCGCATGAACGCCGGTATGCTTCAGATCGCCGCCGAATGGGGCGACGTTCCACCGAACTGGGTTGTTTACTGGTCAGTCGCTGACTGTGATGCCAGCGCCGAAAAGGCAAAGTCACTTGGGGCGACCATCATTGCGCCACCCGCGGATATCCCGGAGGTCGGGAGGTTCTCTGTCATCCAGGACGCCCAGGGAGCTGTTTCTTCCATCATAAAGTTAGCCACACCAGAGTAATTTCTATCCCGAATAGCATGACTGGCACAAGCCGAACCCGGGGCGGTTCGGCTTGTGCTCAGCGCCGGGCCGGCGCACTTTGTTGCAAATTGATCACATCCTAAATCGTCCTCGCACTGTTTCCGATCCTATTACCAGACACGGTAAGTACGACATGGATGGATCGGATGGATATTCCCGGATTTGCACCCGCAAACAGCTTCCGCACCGGCAGTAGAATCGCTCTTGCAGCTCTCTTGTTCTGTTGCGCCGTTCTTGCTGACTTTGGCAGTGCCGGCGCCGCATCAGCTTTGCGCTTCAAAAAGTCGGACGTCGGTGAGAAAAAAACCGGGACAGACGATCCGCACCCTCTGGCCCTGCGCCGAAATGACTGGCTCTACCGCACGCTCGAAGTAAACTATGCCCTGCTCAACACCGCCGACCTGGTCACGACTTTTTACGGGCTCGACCACGGCGCGCGCGAAGTAAACCCACTGGCCGTCGGCTACATTAACAACCGCGCCGCAGCAATCGCCATAAAAGGCGGGCTCACGCTCGGTGTGCTCTGGGGACTGCGGCAAGCAAAAAAGGAAAACCGGGGCGCTGCCATTGTCGCGCTCGGAGCCTTGAACCTGGTTTACGGGATTGTTGTCGGCAACAATATCGGCGTGCTTTTGAAGCTGGAGTAATCTTACGGCAACATGCGGATGTAACTGGCCTTTGCCTCGTAGCTCATCGGCCGGAAACGGCGCATCTCCTGCAGTCGCTCGTTTGACGACATGCAATCGAGAAAACGCGTGTACTTCCCACCCAGACCATTTGTTTCACCATACCTCGCTTTCAGGTTTTCACTCGCGTAATCCGCGCTTGACCGTTCGAAAAGATGATGCCGGATCCAGAGGCGATCAAACCCCTGCAACCGGTTGGAGGGATTGAAATATGCCAAAAAGAACTTAAGGACCTGGTAGGTATCGATCTTCGCCTGCAGTTCCAGGTCGCGTACAAAGCCTTCGTGCCTGATGTCGTTGTGCCCGGCCAGAAACTTGATCGCGCCATGAACGCCGTGGCTGATTTCCTCAATGAAAACCATAAACTGCCAGATGTTCTTCTCGTTGAGACCTTTTCTGGGATCGTTTGCTTCGAGATCGGCGATGATCGAACTGGCAAAATAAAGCGCTATGTAGAGACTCTCGCCCGACCGGCGAAAGAAGACTCTTGCCGCATCGGATAGTTCGCGGGTCTCGGCATGTCTGAAGCTCGACAAATGCACAAATCGCTTTTCGCCAATAATGAACTTTTCGAGATTAACTCCGCTCGAGTGCCCGTAGGTGCGTTCGGTGAGGGTCTGGAGTTCTCGCAGCAGGGACATGTTCAGACCTCGAATTGTTCATCTCTGTTATCGCCGCCGAAAAATAGCTGGCGCAACATCTTGTCCATGTTGGCACCCTGGTCATCAAGGTGGACATACTGGTCGGCCAACTGGTTTAGAGCAACCCTCACGGTGCGAAATCCTTCCGCCAGCACTTCGAGGATTTCTACCAGGCTGAGTTTACTTGCCATCCTTTGTTTCGAGGCCCAGTGAAAACTGCTGCGTCCCATCTGCTCGTAGTAATCGAACCCGGGGGATTTGCGGCCGTAGGTTGATTTGCGAAAAATATAATCGGGGAAGAGACCGGTCATGAACAAAGAGTAGTTTCCCAAATGGCTGCGAATAAGAAACGCTTCCTGCGGCGGCGCCTGTGCGGCGTCAGCAAACATGTCGGCCAGATATTGGTAGTTTTGCTTGTGCTGCGATGAGATGCTGTGCACTCTCTGGCTGGTGCAGAATTTTGCCAGCATGCAAGCCACATAGTCCGCCACTTCCCGGTCTTCGAGACCGTTTTCCAAAAGGACACGACGGGTCAGAAGGTAGAAATACAGATGCGACGAAATGTCGCTGAAACCGGCACGCCGCGTAGCTTCTGCCAGCAGATGATCGTCATCGAGAATGGCATCCAGAGAATCAGAATCGCCGAGCAGCCCCCACAAAGCTGCCCGCTTTCGCTCGGAATTGCGCGCAAGCGTCTGCACGATGAACGCAAAGTCTTTAGGAGTGAAACTGGTCCTACAGTTCGCTTTGATCATCAATCACCGCCTTTTCATGGTCGCTATCGGACATGCTGGTTTCTCTTACTTAAACAAAGTGCGCCACGCATCCATGCCAAAAAAACTGAAGATCATCACACCGCTGCATTATTATTATCGTCAAAAACCGGCGGTCCTTTCTCAATCCTTACCTGCAAATCGCGTTAAATGCTTAAAAATAAGCTGCTTGCAAACAAGACAATCAACTTGCTTTTTCGAGGCCGGTTTTCTATATTGGTGGGATTTTTTCACCATTGCTGTGTGCGCGCAATCCAATAAAGGATTTCATGTCCCTGCTGGCAAGCCTCAAGCGTTTAACCAAACACTCGGCGGTTTACGGAATTGGCCACATTTTGACGCGCGTGGTCAACTTCTTGCTCCTGCCGCTTTACACCAACAAGCTCCCGGCGTCGGAATTCGGCGCGCAACAGGTCGTATACGCTTTTCTGGCCGTGATGACGATCATTTACACGTATGGCATCGATGCCGCGTTCCTGCGTTACTTCATTCTCAGCGATGATCGGCAACAGAGGCGCCAGGTTTTCAGTACGGCGTTTTGGGCTATCTCTGTGGTAGCGCTCGCGCTTACTTTCTTGATCTACAACCACGCCGAAACCATTTCCGGCTATCTCATCAGCGAAGGTAGTTACGGTCACCTGGTACGGTTGACCGGATTCATTCTTCTGTTCGATGCCCTCGCCTTCTTGCCCTTCCTTTACCTGCGCGCGGAAGAACGGTCAGTACAGTACACTATTCTCAAGTTCATCAATGTCATCGCCAACGTCGCACTGAATATCTATTTCATCATTTTTCTTCGCAAGGGCGTCGAGGGCATCTTGCTGGCCAATGTTTACGCTTCGGGCCTGACCTTGCTGCTGCTCTCATTCATTCTGGTTCGACAGGTTTCCCTGCAATTCAATCCGGAGCATTTTCGCGCCCTGGCCAAGTTCGGCCTGCCATTCCTGCCCGCGACGCTCTCCGTGGTTTTGCTCGACCTGATCGACCGGCCGATCATGGAACGCCTGGCCGGCCTGGAAGCAACCGGCATCTACAGCGCAGGCGCCAAACTGGGAATGTTCATGGCGCTGCTGGTCACCGCTTTCAGGTTTGCCTGGCACCCGTTCTTTCTTTCAACGTCCAAACAGGATAACGCGAAAGAGGTATTTGCAAAGGTCCTGACCTACTTCACCACGCTTGCTTCACTGGCGTTTCTCGTATTGTCGTTTTTCATTGGCGACATCGCGCAAATACGCTTGTTTGGCGCCACGCTGATCGGACAGGAATTCCTAGCCGGAGTCCGGGTGGTTCCCTTGATTCTGCTTTCTTATGTCTTCTACGGCATGTACGTGAATTTCATGGTAGGCATCTATTTAAAAGAGAAGACCAGGTACTTACCATTTATCACGATAGTCGGAACGCTCGCAAACATAGGTGTCAACCTGCTGCTGATTCCCAAAATAGGAATCATGGGAGCAGCCTGGGCACGCGTCACCGGGCATCTGCTAATGTGTGTTCTGCTTTACTTTTTTTCGAAAAGATTCTATCCGGTCAATTACGAGTTTGGCCGCTTACTCAAGCTTGCGGGAATTATTCTGGCTGTTTTCGCGCTTGGGTACAACTACACCGGTGAATGGCAGGTCCCGGCGCGCCTGCTCTTGATTGTGGCAACGCCCGGCCTCATGCTGTTGAGTGGATTCTTCGACCGCAAGGAGCTTGACTTCCTGCGGACAACCCTAAGACTCAAACGTGGATAAGATAAAACAACTCACGGCAAGTCTGACCCGGGACAGACTTCTTTTGGTAATCCTGGTAAGCGCCTGTGTTTTACGAGTATGTGGCATCTGGTACGGGCTGCCGTCGGTATATAATTCGGACGAGCCCTTCAACGTGGTTAATGCCCTCGCTTACGGCGCCAAGCAAAGTCTGGAGCCGACCTACCATGTCTACCCGGCGCTCTACTCCTATGTGCTTCTGGGAGTCTACGGCTTGTACTACGGGGCAGGATTGCTGGCGGGCAATTTTTCAGGACCGATCGATTTTGGGTCGACCTATTTCATCGATGCCAGCGGCTTCTATCTGACCGGGAGATTTCTGAGCGCGGTGGTCGGTGTGGCCACCGTGTGGCTTGTGTTTGTGATTGGCCGTAGGTTCTTCTCCCGGCAGACCGGGTATTGCGCCGCGGCGCTGCTGACGTTTAGCTATGCGCACACGGATCTTTCACACTGGATTTTGCCGGAGGCGCTGCTGGCGCTGCTGTGTAGTTGGGCCCTTTTCCAGATTCTGCGCTTTCATGACCAGCCTTCCTGGCAAGCCGGAGCAATGGCTGGAATTTTGGCCGGCCTGGCCATTTCCACCAAATACAATGCAGGCTTTCTCATTTTGCCACTGATCCTGACGAGCTGCTTTAGCGCAATGAGACCCACTGCGATTCTACGGTCGGTTTGTCTCAACCTGGTGGCCGTGGCGTGCGGCTTTTTTGCCGGATCGCCGTACTGGCTCTTGTCCTTCGCCTCGTATTGGGCTGATCTCAAATATACGCTCGGCCATGTCAGTTCCGGAATGGTAGGTCACATCGCTGCCTTGCCCGGCGTTTGGCCGCTGTGGGAGCTGGTGTTCAATGACTGGACCGTGGGGCTTCTTTTAGTTTCAGGCGTCTTTTTTGCGCTGTTCGGTCGAGACAGAAAATCAGTGCTGCTGCTGGCGTTCATCGTTCCGACCCTGCTGTACCTGGGTTTCTGGAACCGGTCCGGCATCCACTACCTCACCCCAATCTATCCGGCGCTGGCGGTTTTGGGCGGCCTGTTTTTGCACAAAGTTCTTTTGCGGGTACAAAACCCAATCGTGCAAAAAGTCGCAATCCTGTTGTTCTTCTTGCCGGTGTTCCTCAAGATCGGTTGGCAGGACTTTCGCCTGACCCGGGAAGATTCCCGCACCGCCGCAAAAAACTGGATTGAGAACAACCTAAAAACAGGCAGTTTAATCGCATATGAAAACTATGTCTACGGCCCCAACCTGTTCGATCCCTCCAGGTTTACCAAAAACACGGAGGAGAGCAACCTGCTGCCCACGGCAATGAAGGAGGAACTGCTGGCGGAAAGTCTCAGGCGGCCATCGTACCGTCTGGTAAATCTGCGTAAGGACTTTCGCCTGAAAGCGCTCGACCGGATGCGGGCAGAGAACAGCAACCTGTACTTAAAACAACTTCTGGAGTCACGGTTGCCGCGCCTGTCATCGGTTGCGCAGAGCGAAGTGCCTTACCTCATCGCTTCCAGCGACAACTACCGGCGTTACTTCGAAGGGCAGCTCCCGGACAAAAGCAGTCCGCTCTGGTACAGCTACAGCAATGGCCGCGCCTTTTACGAAAGTGTGCTGCACGGAGACAGGTTGCAGCTTTTGCAGGAGTTCTCGCCCGGCGCCTGGAATCTCGGTCCCAAAATCAGTATTTACAAATCCAAGGCGGCCGGTGGTGAAGAAAACTGAAACACACGGAAGGCTGAGCGCCTACCCGTTCCGCTGGGAGGGACTGGAGAACTTCTCCTACCCTCGTGACCGGGACGGCTTGCCGCTGGTTGATATGGGCAAAAGCACGGGAATGGTCTATAATCCAATTACCATCAGCCAATACGGTCTTTTCAATCTCCAGCACTCCCGCTCCTCTTCTGATACGGCATTTGAGCAAGCCCGGATCTGTGCCGGTTGGCTTCAGTCAAACTTTCGGGAAGAGTGGCGGGAAAACAGTCCGGTGGGCGCGTGGGTTTACGACTTCGACCTGCACTTTTATGGACCCAAAGCGCCCTGGATATCGGGCATGGCACAGGCGCAGGGAATCTCGCTTCTCCTGCGCGTGCATCAGGTGGAGCCACTCCAGCAGCTCGAACAGATTACCCGCAAGGCGTTCGAATCTTTTCTGCATCCTGTCAGCTCCGGAGGCGTGGTGGACGGGTTTCCGGACGGTTCGTTGCTCTTTGAGGAATTCCCCACCGAACTGCCTTCGCGGGTTTTGAATGGACACATTTTTGGGTTGCTGGGGATTTTCGACTACGCTAAATTCTGGCAGGACAAAAGCGCGCAGGACCTGTTTGACGTCGCTATTGCCGGGCTTAAGCGCAATCTAAATCTGTACGATACCGGCTACTGGAATCTGTACGACCTGCACCCGAGTCGCCGACTTGCCTCCCCAATGTATATCAACGTCCATGTGCAGCTCCTTGAAATACTGAGCAGAATTACCGGAGAGGGGTACTTTCTGGATGTCAGCAGGAAATGGCGGTCGTATCTGCAAAATCCGCTCTGCCGGCTGCGCTGGCTGGGTGGCAAGACAATTGAAAAAATACGTTTAAGCCTTTGAAAAACGTACTGGTAGTCGCATACTACTTTCCGCCCATGGGCATGGGAGGTACGCAACGAGCAGCCAAGTTCGTCAAGTACCTGCCTGATTTCGGTTGGCGGCCGCATGTTGTGACGGTGCGGGACGTCGCGTACTACGCGCACGACACGACCCTGGCAAATGACGTGGCAGGCGCAACCACCCACAGAACGGCGTCTCTCGACCCCCAGCGCCTGCTTCATCTGTGGTACTCGGCCCGCAAGAAACCCCGCGCCACCGGACCGCGGCACGCCGGCGGCAGCGAGCTCAACCGGTTACTCAATGGTCTGTTCGTTCCGGACACCAAGCTGCTCTGGCTGCCGTTCGCCCTCGTGCGAGCCCTGCGGGTCCTGAAAAGTGAAAACATCGCGTGCGTGTTGACGACTTCTCCACCGCATTCGGCCCACTTGCTCGGATTCTTCCTGAAAAAACTCACGGGCACAAGATGGGTCGCGGATTTCAGGGACGGCTGGGCCGATGGCAATTTTCAATATGAGCCGACACCATTGCACCGTTGGGCAAACAAAGCCATGCAAAAACTGGTCCTCAGCACAGCTGACGAAGTCGTGGCGGTTTCCGCCGGTTTGACCCAAAAGCTGCAGGCAGGATTTCCTTCCCGAGCTTCTGACTTTCATACTATCTACAACGGCTTTGACTCGCAGGATTTCAAGCAGGCGAATGAAGATCAGGAAGAGCGCAAGTGTCTTAGAATTGTGTTTGCGGGTACCCTGAGTGGGATGGCGCCGATCGCCGGTTTCCTGCGGGCGCTAAGGAATTTTCTCGACAAGAACGAGTCCGTCCAGGACGACATTCTGGTAGAATTTGCCGGCGCTGTACTGGATGGCGGCGTGCACGACCTTGTCTCCGGCCTCGGCCTCCAGCGGGTGGTGACCTTCACGGGTTATGTCAGCCACCATCAGGCAGTGGCAAAAATGTGCGCAGCCGACTTGCTGCTCTACCCCGTGGCTGAGCACGCCAGCCGGGATTTTGTCCCGGGTAAGACCTTCGAATATCTGGCCAGCGCCAAACCCGTCCTGGCAATCGGTCCGCGGGTTGAAGGCGTCACGCTTCTCGAACAAAACGGTTCCGCCCACTGTTTCTCCCATGACGATGAAAACGGCATCGCCGGAGCAATCAGCAGCTCCTGGCAGAACTGGAAGAAAGGTCAGAAAGACACCGAACGCGGGCAGGGGATCGACAAGTTCGAGCGCAGACACTTGACCGGAAAACTGGCGGAGCTCCTGGATTCTGGTTCGGACAATCCTTGAAATCACGCACGAGAGGCTGGGTAGCCGCCGGTTTTAGAGTTGTAATTCGTTGATTTTTTTCTATTTTCAAAATGAGCTATGCTCGTAGCGAAGGTTAGCAAATGAATAATCGTACGTTGAACTACGCCCACAGAGGCTTCACCGCAAACGCCATCGAGAACACACTTGCCGCGTTTGAAGCCGCCCTCGACCTGGGTGTCGACGGGATTGAGTTGGATGTCAGGACTTGCCAGTCGGGCGAAGTGGTTGTGTTTCATGATCACAGAATCGACCGCTTGACCGCAGGCACGGGCCTGGTCAAAAACATGAGTTTGTCTGACCTGAAAAAATACGCGATCGGTGGCCAGGATTCCGGTCAACTGATCCCCACTCTGGCAGAAGTGCTGGAAACCATAAAGGGCCGGGCAAGCGTCAATGTGGAAATCAAGGCAAATGGCCTGCCGGCGGGACACGCAATAGAAGAAAAAGTCGTGGGCATTCTCAAAGACTTCGGTCTGCTCCGGGAGACGATCATTTCGTCATTCAGTCCTTTGATCGTTCGTCGAGTTCGCAAAGTGGACAAGGCTGCCCGTAGCGGGTTTCTTGTGGACAAGAATATCAGCGTTCGCAATGGCGAACTGCTTTTTACCCGGGTTGCGGGCGCACAGGCGATCCACCTTGAACATAGCCTACTCACAAAAACACTGGCACGCAAGATTTCGGACCGAAACTACGACTGCCTGGTCTGGACTGTAAACGAGGCAGCACAAATGAGGAAATTTCTGAACCTCGGTGTTTACGCGATCATTACCGATAAGCCGGACTTGCTCAAGAATATTATGGTCACACCCAATGATGCTTAAGATTGTTTGCCTTCTCTTCCCTCTGGTCTGCTGCAGCCAAACTTACGCGCAGGAGCGTGCGCCTTCGGACGGCTACCTCTGGCCCACCAACGCCGGCGAGTATCTGACCTCGACCTTTGGGGAATACCGGCCCGCGCGCTACCACACCGGCATTGATGTGAAGACGCAAGGCCGCATCGGCTTCAAATGTTTCGCTGTGCGTTCCGGTTATGTTTGGCGGATTTCGGTCTCCCCGTACGGCTACGGTAAGGCGCTTTACCTCAAACTCGACACCGGTGAAACAGCCGTTTACGCCCACCTGTCGAGATTCCCCGACCGGATTCAAAAACTTGTCACGAACGAGCAGCGCCGGGCTCACCGCTACCGTGTCAACCTGTTTCTAAAACCTGACGTCTTACCCGTGGCCCAGGGCGACGTCATCGCCTACACCGGTCAGACCGGCATTGGCGCACCGCACCTGCACTTTGAGCTTCGCGACAAGTCAAACAACCCGACCAACCCGCTGCTGAAAGGCTATGAACTGCCCGACCGGGTAAGCCCGATTGTCCGGGCGGTGAGTTTCACCCCGCTCGATGAAAAGTCTGAGGTGAACCAGGACTTCAGACCGGTGATTGAAGAGGTACAGTGGGTTGCAGCAGGACAATATGAGATCAAGAACCCGGTATCGGTCTGGGGCAACGTCGGCATCGCGGTTCGTGCACATGACAAGAGTGCGGGTGCCCCCAACCGGTTCGGCGTCTACCAGCTCAAGCTCTTCGTCGACGATGTTCTCAGGTTTGAGTACAGTTATGACCGGTTGAGTTTTCAGACAAATTCAATGTCCGAGCTGGAGCGCGACTACCGCCTGGCACGCCGGGGCCTCGGACGTTTCTATAAACTGTATAAAGACCGATTCAACCTCAAGACCTACTATAAGCCGAATAAGACCTGGGCGGGTGTCCTGTCCAGCACCTCTTTGAACGCCGTTCCGGAGCTGCTGATTGATGCTGAACAGCGTAGTGCGGGCGTGAGTCCGCGGGTAGTCTCCGGCGCCCTTTTCCCGGGAAGGCACTCTTTCAGAATCGAGTTAGCGGACTTCTGGGGCAACACCAGTATGGTGCGCGGCCAGCTTCAGGTGGGGGCGGCTTTCGACCTGCACCCTGTTCTGATCCAGGGTGACAGCGGTGAACTCCTGTTAGATGATCTCATCACCTATGACCTCACTCAGGTCCAAGATCTGGACGCTTTCGCTCTGAACCGGAGCAAATGGCAAAAGCTAAATCTGCGGTTGGATGCCGACACACTCGCGCTGTTGGAAAAAGGCGGTGCTCAGCCCCTGGCGGAAAGCCAGCGACAGACGAGGGTGATTTTGCCCTCCGGACAAGCCGGCGCCAGCTCGGTCATTTTGAAATTTCTCGGACGCGATCAGTTTTCTACCCAATCATATCCTGCGTTCTTTGTGCGCGCAAATGACGCAGCCAATGTAATACAGGAATTCGACATCAGCTATGACTTCTACGACAGCTATGTCAGGTTAGCCCTCGACTTCAAGCCGATGTTGCTGGCAAAGCCTGCGGTCACGCTTTCTCCGGGCACCGGCGGCGCTGCCCCGGTCGCGCTGCATCAAACAGACCTAGGCCGTTATGTCGGTCGTATTCCGCTGCGTCAACTTCAAGCCGGCGACCGGCACCCATTGCTGGTTCGGACTCGCGCTCTGAACGACGCGGAGAATGTCTTCAGTGCGGAGCTACCTGCGACTACTGTAAAGAACGGTGTCGCAGATAATATTACCTCTACTGATGGCCGCTTCCGGATCGCATTCAACAAGGCGTCACTGTACAAACCGCTTTATGCGCGGATAGCCATCGATAGCACCACGGCCCTGACCAGCTACGACCATGTCGGACATATTTACAAAGCGGAACCCGCAGATGTTTTGATGAAAAAGGGCGCTAGGGTTTTCGTTCAGTATCCTGACTCCACCCAAAACCCTGAAAAGCTTGGCGTTTACTACAAGTCCCGCAAAGGCAAGTGGGCCTTCATCGACAATAGCCATGACCCGGGACGCAAAACCGTTTCCGCCAGGGTCCTGAGTCTGGAGGACTTCACCCTGGTTCGGGACGATGCGCCGCCGGGAATCTGGAATATCCAACCTGCGCCGGCCAGTCACATAAGATCCCGGCGACCGACGATCTCAGTAAATATCAAAGATAAGCTGTCGGGGATCAGGAGCGAGCAGGATCTGCAACTACGTCTGGATGCACTCCCGGTTATCCCGGAGTATGACCCGGAAAGGTATCAGCTCAAATACAGGCCGGAGCAAACCCTGCTGCCCGGCCGGCACGAAATCGAAGTTGTCGCTCTCGACAAATCAGGCAACGTCGCCGTCAAGAAATCGCACTTCTGGATAGACTAACACAGAACGGATGATCCCGCTAAAAGACGACAACCCGAGGACCACCATCCCCTACGTGACAATCGTGGTGATCGTGCTGAATGCCATCGCCTTCTACTTTGAGCTGACAATTGGCTACGAGCCGGTCATCGAACGGTTCGGAGCCATACCCGTCGAGATTCTCAGCGGAGAAAAGCTGGAGACGCTCCTCACATCCATGTTCCTGCATGGTGGCTTTATGCACATCATCGGGAACATGCTCTATCTGTGGATTTTTGGCGACAACATCGAACATTACCTTGGTCATCTAAACTACCTGATCTTCTATCTTCTGACCGGGCTGATCGCGTTGGCGGCACATATCCTTTTGGGAGGCGTTTCGGACATTCCGCTGGTGGGAGCCAGCGGGGCCATTGCCGGCATCCTGGGTGCTTACGTGGTAAAGTACCCGCGGGCACGCGTGCTTGTCCTGATCCCGATCATCTGGTTTCTGACAATCAGGCCGGTGCCGGCACTTTTTGTACTTGGTTTCTGGTTTGCGATGCAGTTATTCAGCGGACTGGGCTCGCTGGGAGTGCAGGGGGGTGGTGTTGCCTTTTGGGCGCACGTCGGGGGCTTTGTGGCCGGCGCCGTGCTTATCTTCGTATTCCCGGCAAAGAACCGCCGGGGCTCCTCATGACCCGCTACATCAGATAGGTAAGTACGACTCCCATTGCCAACCACAGGGGAACGGAAAGCAGAACGGCCCACGCCAAACCTTTCATCGGGTTGGATGCGCTTCGGATGCTTCTCTTTTCAAGTCCGCGTTCGATCTTCAGCTTAAGCTCAGACAAGTCGACCGGCTTCGTCAGATAGTCGAAAGCGCCTATCTTCATAGCATCGATTGCAGAATCAATTTCCGGGTAGCCGGTAAAGAGAATGACTTCTGTTGAGTCGTCCATGCCCTTGATCTCATCACACAGTTGCACGCCGTTCTTTTTCGGCAGCCTTAAGTCGGTCAACACAAGATCCACCGGTTGCTCCCTGAACTTTTCGAGCGCTTCCTCTGCGTCGTGAGCCACGATTGGACGATAGCCCCATACGTCTAAAGTTTCAGACATTAGCTCAACAATATCTTCTTCGTCGTCAACGATCATTACGTTTTGCATCGGCCAAGTCCTCAATGAGATTAGTTCCATAGGCTTGGGTCTGTCTGCCTCGACTATCGGGTAATTGCCTTTGAAGCGGCAAAATACCTAAATGCAAACTGAGGGGAATCGAGGGTACATGAGCCAGGATATCAATTGTTTACCCATTGAAATTATCGGAAGGTGATCATGCTGACTTTAATCACAAAGAGGACTACCGGAATCACCGTTGTTGCATAAGAAAGGTGTTGACATTTCAAATTATCTTACTATATTTGATGGCTGATATCGCGGGGTGGAGCAGTCTGGTAGCTCGTTGGGCTCATAACCCAAAGGTCGGGGGTTCGAATCCCTCCCCCGCTACTAAGCTCGAATCAAAGGGTTAACGTTTAGCGTTAACCCTTTTCTATTTGGGGACCATCTGTAGTTCAAGCTAAAAGAAGTTGTGGCTTTTGCAAGACTCGTTACCATAAAAAAACAACCTTCTGCACTCACTCCCCACCACCCGACGTTCGCGCCTCCCGCCCTGGCCGCGACCGATCATTGGAACGACAATTTCCCACTGTTTTAGAGGCTATGCTGCTTTGTCAATCGACCAAATCAGAGTAAGACAGCTCGACTAAATCATCTGGTACAATCGCCAGGTGCTGCATCAATTTGCGCACCTTACCGGCCGTTTCCTCTCTCGCGACATTTTCCGAGACAACACCCTCAAGCTCAAGAAAACTCCCAAGTCCGGCTACTTCGTCAAGGTGAATGCGCACTTCGTCAAACAGGTAGAGTTGTCGGTGTTTTTCTACTACCTTCCAAATACCGAGGGCCGCAGCAAGCATCTGCTTGAGGTCGGCAGGATTCTCGATGGGATGTATTTGGTAATGGCTACTCTTCGGGCCGCTAGCGTTGGGCCGCTGATAGAAGACCAGCTGGCTTTCTTCACCATTGATTTCTCGGAGCTTCAACCGACCCTCACTGACAACAAAATAAGTGTCGATTTGATGCAAAACACCCGAATGATAGGCGCCGAGATCGGCGGCGACTTTTGCGGCATGCACAAGGTCCGCACACCTGGCTTTAATCTCAATATTCTCCATGCCGCTATCCTTCTGTATCTTCGGTTTTCTGCCGCTCACACACGGCGGGTCGCAGCCGGCCAGATGTATTTGTGCAACTGAAGCTGGAAGCGCACGCGCAGCCCATCGCCGACGATCCACTTAGCCAGGTCGGCCAACTCAAGTGTCCCGGTCACCGGTGAAAACAAAATACTGCAGCGTTCCTCCAGGTTGTGCTCCTTCAGGACGGAGACTGTCCAGTCATAATCAGCTCTATCCTTGATGACGAACTTGATCTCGTCGTCAGGACTTAAATGCGCGAGGTTGGCCCAGCGGTTCCTTGACTCTTCCCCGCTACCGGGGCATTTCAAATCCATGATTTTTCGCACGCGCGGGTCTAAAACCGACACGTCCCGCTCACCGGAAGTTTCTACCAGGACGGTATATCCGGCTTCGAGCAGACGTTGCGCCAGTTCCGGAGTTTCCTTTTGCAGGAGAGGCTCGCCGCCGGTGATTTCCACCAAAGTGCAGCCGTACTGCTGCACTTCGTCTATCACGGCCTCAACGGACATCTCCGCGCCGCTGAAAAAAGCATATTCCGTATCGCACCAGGTACAGCGTAAGTTACACCCGGTGGTACGGACAAAGACACAGGGCAAGCCGGCAAAGGTCGACTCCCCTTGAATGGAATGGTAAACCTCAGTTATCTTCATCAATGTCCTGGATCTCAATTTTTACTTTCGCCGACGTCAGGTCGGTCAGCTCGCTGATGAACCTCTCTTTGGCAACTGTTTTTAGTTGAACCCGGTAAGTCGTTTCCTCGCCAAAATCACTTGTCAGAATGCTGACGCCGGATTTCGCAATCATCTGGTGCACCGGGCTTGCCAACTCATAGGAGAATCGCAGAACCAAAATCGACTGCGGATAAAACGCCACCACCGCTGCCTTATCCAGAGCTGCAAAGGTGGCGGCACTGTAGGCCCGGATCAGACCGCCGGTTCCGAGCTTAGTGCCGCCGAAATAACGAGTAACGACAGCAGCCACATTGATTAAGTCTCTGCCCTCGATAGCCTGCAGAATCGGACGACCGGCTGTTCCCGATGGTTCTCCGTTATCACTGAAACGAAATACCGCCGTGTCCCGCTGACCGACGCGCAGTGCGAAACAATTGTGCGTGGCGTCCCGATACTGCGTGGCCACGTCCGTCACAGATTTCTCCGCATCCGCGAGGCTGGTGACCGGTAGCGCGTGGCAAATGAAGCGCGAGCCTTTGATAACAATTTCAGCACTGACTATGGTCTTGATCGAAAAAAAGCCTTCCGTCGCTGTCATAATTGCGCAACCGCAGGTTCAACTCCATTGTCCGAATCTGTGCCAAACCTGCACAGTCTCAACCCAAATGCAGAGAGCTCTGATCCGGCGCAGGGGCTTCTGACGCGTCTAAGCCGGGGTTTGCCGCCAACTGCCGGCTGAGTTGTCAATTGTTGGGAGTTCAATAAAAAGGGGAGAAGTCCTGCCTCTCCCCTTTCAGTAAGTAAAAGAAAGTCACCCTGCAAGTCAATGCATTTCTGCAAGTGCAATTTCGCAGGCGGACGAAATCACACAGAAAGAGTACCGCAAACGGTTGCTAAGCTAAACACCCCGGGGATTTAGGTTTCTTGGCCACCAAAGCGTGATCCTGCCAACGGACCAAATCAGACTCAGATGAACCAGCAGATTCACGAGCAACAACATTGCCGCGGTCGCCGCACCGCTGTCGTCGGAATCGGGCAGGCCAAACAAGAAACTGAAACAGCCGTCCGGTTCATCGCCGCTATCTTCGGTGATGCGGAATGCCAGATGGGAACTCTCTGTCACGTTGGCATCGTTATCCGTGGCGGACACAAAGAACTCTATGTTGGACTCCAGGGCCTGTCCCGGAATATCCGCACCATATTCAGAAGGTCCGACTTTCTGCATGGCGAGGGCGTTTTCCGCCCCACCATTTATGCTGTACGTCAAAGTCATAACCGTGATCTGTCCGTCGTCCACAACCTCTGCGGTTACGCGATATGGGCCAGCGGTATCAGTGGTGTTTGCAATCGGAGTCACGGTTATGAGCGGCGAAGTCGAAAGAGCATTGAACGCATTCAGACGTCCGCCGGTAAACGTGTTAACGCTGAATTGTGTTTTGGGGTCGACGCTTCCCAAAATCCGTAGCAGAACCTCGCGGTAGCCAAGTCCCGGGAATTGCGAAAGAACCAACCCGGCTACGCCACTCACATGCGGAGTGGCCATGGACGTGCCGCTCAAAGTCTGATAACGATCCCCGGGTTGCGCGCTCAAGATGTTGACACCAGGCGCAGCCAGGTCCACGGTCTTCCTGCCAAAATTGGAAAAGCTGGCCAACTGGTCGTTGCGATCCGAGGCGGCAACAGATATGATGTTGTCTATATTATAATTGGAAGGAAAGTTCGCAGCACGGTCGGTATCCACCCCTGAATTCCCGGCAGCGGCGACGAACAATTGACCTCTATCTCTGGCAAATTTGATGGCATCTTCTAATGCCTGCGAACGACCACCTCCGCCCCAACTATTGCTGGTGATGACCGCCCCATGATTAACTGCATAGATGATTGCGGAAATGGCATTGTCGGTGGAGCCGCTGCCATTGGCATCGAGAAATTTCAGCGCCATGATGGACACTTGCCAATTCACACCTGCGACCCCGACGCCGTTGTTTCCGGCGGCGCCGATGGTTCCTGCCACGTGGGTGCCATGACCATTGTCATCCCTGGGATCGCCATCATTTCCGGCGAAGTTAGCGCCAAACACATCATCTACAAATCCATTGCCGTCATCGTCGATACCATTCAACTCCCGGCCGTTGCCGCTCTCACCGGGATTACGCCACATGTTGCTTTGCAGATCTTCGTGGTCGTAATCGACGCCGGTATCGATGACTCCGATGATGATGTCCTGGTTTCCGGTCTGAATATCCCAGGCTTCGGGTGCATCGATGTCAGCATCATTACCATTCTGCAACCCCCACAGTTCGCTAAACCTCGGGTCTCCGGGGAAAAGCGGCAGAAACTCCATTTCAGATGTCCGGTAGATGTAGTTCGGTTCTGCATAAACCACATTCGCATCACGCCTGCATGCCTCGATAGCAGACTGGACACGCGCACCGTTCGCAACGCTACAATGGTACACCCCAATCTCTGAAACGAGATGGAGTTGTTGAATCCCGGCGTCCACCAACGTCGACTGCACTTGCTGTGTCTGCAGATCGCTCTTGAACTTTACCAGTAACTCCCCCTCGACGAATTCAGCATCCGGCGTTTGACCCAACAGACCAGTGCCAGCATATAGTAGCACAGCAACAACCAACTGCAACTTCCTAAACACGCTTAAACTGATTGATATCACGGTAACCTCCATGTTTCATCGAAAAGCCAATTACAACGCAATAACCTAAAAGAACAATAAATCCGTCACATAATACAAATGAGGAAGATTTTACACTTCAGTTGCATCAAAATCAAGAGAATTTTGCGTAAACCGATAAGAAATTACACAATTTTAAAACCTTGCATAAATATACTACTCACTAGGACGGATATTACGCAAAACAAAGGAAGGAAGACAGGGTAACAGGTTAACGCAGGCCGATCAGTCCATACACGATCTTAACATGCAACCGGGAAGAGCCGGGCTCGATTAGCGCCGACAAAGTCGAGGGGAGTTACTTGAGAAGGATCATTTTCCGGACGGCACTCTGCTTCGGGGTCGTCAGTCTGTACAAATAGACGCCGCTGGATGCTGCTCGGTCCCGCGTATCACGGCCATTCCAGCGCACCTGGTGAAACCCGGCGGCGTGGTTTGCTTCGTCAAACAGGGTTACAACATGTCTGCCCAACAAATCGAACACATCTAGCCGCGCCCGACCTGGCCCCGAGAGATTGTACCGAATGGTGGTTTCCGGATTGAAGGGATTCGGGTAATTGGCAAGCAACTCAAAGTTCTGTGGCATCAACCCCACATCTCCTGCTTCGGCCGTCACAAATACTTCGCTGCCGACCATCAGTTTAAATTCTTTCCGAATACCGGCTTGCCCAGTGGCGAAAGTGTAGCGTGGAGAAGTTCGCAAATCTTGCGATCGGCGTAAATCCGTGTCGACCAGAAACACTTCGTCCTGATCCGGGAATTCTCCAAGAAAATCAAATTGCAGGCTCACTTCCGAATTTGACAGATTGCTTGCAACAGTGAACTGCCAGATATTGTCAGTCCCCGCTTCGCGATAATCTGAGCTAAACTCCGCAGCGGGCAGGCGCCACTCGGGATGCGGGAAAGATATCTTCAGGAATGAACCGACCACGGGCGGTTCGGCGAGTTCCGATTCATCATACCCGGACGTTGCCGCAACGCGTACGCCAGCCCAATTGTCCGAATCGTGCAGATTCCCGGCCAATCCCGAAATCTGCACGCTCCATTCACCGGATTCGTGCCGCATGGAAGGTAGCGTTCTCTTTGAAACACGACCGGCGGCCGCGACGGGATCGATGACAAGGTATATCCCATTATCACTTGCCTGGTTGCCGGCGCTGCCCGTCACAAACAGCGCGTACCCCTTCCAGGGGTCCATTACATCGACGATATCCCAGCCGCGTTCGTAAGAACGCAGCGACAAGACCGTGTTTGAGTTTACCAAAGAGAGAGCCGCACGATCCACCGGAAAATTGAAAGGAGAAGCGATCAGGTTCCACCCTTCGTGGACCCGAATGGTGTCCTTACAAACAGTCCGTCGCGAAATACCGGATCCGCTGTCCACGATGATATCCTCTTGTCTGGTCAGGATAAAATAGGAACGGCCGGGCACGAAAGGCCTTGCATCCACTCCCTCGAGATACCGCTGCCCTTCCGGCATTCTCGTGTCGTAATCAAACATGCGCCACTGCTTTATGTTATAAATGCCCAAATCGTCCCCGAGGACAAACAGGACATCGTTCCTGTCCAGATCGTACGGCACAGAGAAAAGCTGGTAGCTGCTGGAATCCTCACCGGCAATCAGTGCAACCGGACGACCGTCGGCATCGACCCGAAAGTCGCCGGCACCGCGAACCCGTGTCCGGATGGGGACCCACGTTCCGCCCGCCGCGCACCCTTCATTGGAAACCGGGCCCAACGCGCTATTGTCCGCCAGATCCCTGGCGGTGACCTGGTACTCCAGACCACGCTTGGTGACGCCGTCCCCCGGAATATCGAGTAGAAAGCGGCTTGTCCCGGCGATCCGTGTCAAAGGTCGCGGCGGCTCTTCCGCCGTGGCGCCGCCGAAACGATATTGTACCCAGGCCGTGTCAACGCCGGACAGGTCGTTGATCACGATAGTATCTTTAAATGTCGTCCCGAGATTCGCGATGTCAAAACCGGTCGCGTGCAGTCTCTGGATCTCCGGCGGTTCTGTGTCATAGCGATAGCGAAACACGGCCGCATTGTCACTATCCGAGTTGCCCGCCGAATCCGCCAGCCAGACATAGAGTGAATCATCGCCGGCCAACTCATCCGAATCAAATGCGATGTTCAGCAGTTTGGTGCTCTCACTATTGTCGTTGAAAACCAACTTGCCGGCATAATCCTCCGCATTTTCGGGCGGTGCTTTGAATTTCCACCTGGCCTCAAGAATGTCCCTTATGCCACGCGTTGCATCCGTGGGTATCTGCAACGTCAGCGAGAATGTCCGTCCGCGCCCAAACCATTGCAGCGCGGGAATAGAGCGGCTCTGCAGAACAGGTGTACGCGGCGCACTTACGTCATAAACGAAACTGGTCTGGATTGCTCCCTCGTAACCGGAATTCCCCGACCGGTCCACACCCCAGACGTAACAGTACCAAAGCCCGCTGCTCAGCCGATCCAGTAGCGGCAAGCTCGCGCACGTTGCGTCGTCGGCAATAGCCTGAAAACCGCCTGCGCTGGTCGTGTCGCTCGGGCTTGTCGGCGGAACCGGGCGGCGCGAAAACTTCCACCAAAGTTCGGCAATGCCATTGTCGGCGGCAGGACTTTCCCAGCATATTTGCAGATCCGGGGATCCCGTGTACCCGTCAAACCCCGGCCAGGTTGGCATCAGGTTCGACACAGGCAAAAAATGATAGGGCACGACTACGGTGTTGTTTTCGTCGACGTTGCCGGCTGAATCCGCCATCCAAATGTAAAGCGAATCAGCTCCTGCCAGACTGGCAGACTCGAACGGTATTTCCAGCAGACGCGATGTTTGTTCGGTTGTGGTAAAGACAAGTCGGCTGCTGTAGTCGTCAGCGCTTACAGGCTGTGACCGGAATTTCCAACGAACATCCGCAGCATCCCTTACCCCACGTTCGGCATCAACTGGCACTTCCAGCGTCAGAGAAAACGTCTCACCAAAGCCAAAGGCAACCTCTGCCGGAATAGAGCGCTCGAGCACCGCCGGTATTCCCGGAGCATCGAGGTCATAAACGAAACTGAGGGCAACCGCCCGCTGATAGCCGGAACCCCCGCGACTGTTCTCGAACCAGATATAACAATACCAAAGGCCGCTGGTTAATTTCCCTGCAAGAGGCAGGTCCGCGCAAGTCGTGCCGGCAGCGATGTTCTGCAAGCCTCCCGCGAAAGTTGTATCCTCGGGACTCTGTGGCGGAATTGGCGTTGGAGTGAATTTCCACCACAGCCGGTTAATGTCGCTCTCCGGCCCGGGCTCATCCCAGCAGACACTTAGATCTTCAGCGCCGGTAAAGCCGTCCACCCCAGACCAGGTGGGCGTCAAGTTACTCAAAGCAGGCGGGATCTCATCGCGGGCATCGGCCCGGAGGCTCACGCGCGCAACCGGCCGGATCAGGTCATCGCTTCCGAAAGTAATGAACTCCGTATAGCTACGCTGTTGTCTAGGCTCAAAAACAACGTCAACGAGCCTGGTCTCGTTCGGGGGGATGACAAAACGGCGGGTTAAAACACGAAAATCGGGATTCGTGGTCAGGATGTTATTGACTCTTAAGGTGTCGCTGTTCTCGGGGTTCACTGCAGCTACGTTCTTAACCAGGATGCTTTTCAAGCTGCTTTCGCCCGTCTCGATCCGTCCAAAGTCGAGGCTGGTCGCAGGAGACAGTTGGATTTGCGGTCCCGAACCGCCCCCGCTTAGCGTCACGATGTGTTCTCCCTGAGTTCTGCTGTTGCTGAAGATCGTCGCCGTGCCGGAAAAGTCGACCCTTTGCGTTGGACGAAACTGCACCTGAATTATCTTCTCGCGGTCTGGTCCCACTGTAAATGTCCGCTGTACCTGAAATAATGAAAACGGTTCAGGCAAAATGATATTCGAAATAACAAGATCGGCACAACTGCTGTTGCGGATGGTCAGCGGCAGAGTCGTCGCGCTGCCGAGCCGGATGCGTCCAAAGTCAAGACTTGATTCCGACAACTCCAACAGGCCGGCACGACAGATAAACAGGGATGTCCCAAGCGCGGTGCTAAGCGTCGGGTCCATTTTCGTCCCGGAGACATCTTCCGCCTCACTTATTTGAAAAATATACTCGCCATCGTCTGCAGGGGGAATGTCCTCATTCACATTCAGGGTTCCCTGCCAGAGCGTGTCGCCAACCACCCAGCCATCCACAATCGAGAAAGTAAATTCATAAGGCGGCGCGAGACCGAGTCTAACGTCCGGATTAACGCCGGGATTCATTTGCCGGTCGAATTTCAGTTGTACCGTTATCTGCCCGGCACCGGTTGTATCCACGCGAATGCCGTCACTGTTAAACACCTTGATGCTTTTTAGCTTGGGCCTGCCCTGTGCCGCAACCCCGCTCACACCTGCAACAACACAGGCTAGCATTAATAACCACTTCAAGCGTTTCATAAAACTCGCCTCATGAAGACTTCTATATGGAAATTGAATAATCTGCCTGTTTAGTTAGAAACCGACTCTAAGGAAACTTGGGAGGCCCGGGTAAATCGCCCAGAACCGGCGGGGGCGGCCCACCACCGACATCTCCGCCCGAATCGCTGTCCTGGGCCAGCAAAAGCCCGGCCCCGACGCCGCCGGCGACCAGGACCCCTAAACCGAGGTAGCCCCACTTGAAGCCCGTGCTCGCATCCTGCACTACAAGCGTGTCATCCTCTGGCGGTTCCGCTACCTCGACCTGCTCATGATTCGAGAGTTCAGCCGGCCACAACTCAAAAGGCTCCGCATCATCCGTGGCACGTTGCTCCGGATCTGTTTCCGTAACTTGCGCCGCCTCTCCTTCGTCCTGCAGCAGCTTCTTTTGTATTTCCGCGAGCCTGGCATCATCCGCCAGGGCTGCCTGCTGCGCTGCATCTTCCAGCAAGCGTTCGGCTGGCGCGAACGGTTCGGGTGCTATATAGGGCTTTTGCGGTTCACGCGTGCTTGGCCGTGACTCGGGACTGGTTACCGGCGCCGTCCGCACCGGTCTTTGGGGCGGCGCTTCACGCCTGACTCTGGGAACAGCACGCGGGCGTGCTGCCACAATGTCCGGCAGACCCAGGAACCTGCGGACATAAGTCGCTATCTCTGGGTTAAGGACGCCAAGATCCGCAGAAATGTTGTCCGAAAACGATTTCACAACCTCGTGGCTGCCGACGTGCACGAGATGAGTTTCGATGGTTATGCCCCGCCCTGTTTGCAAGACAGTCCCATAAACAACTAATTGCGAACCGAGCAGTTTGCCATTCTCAACCGCACAACTGAGCGTAGCACAGCCAATGGCCGGATCTCGCCGGCGCGACAACAGGCCGCGCTCCATCTCCGAGTGTGACATCGTGTAAAACATACTTTCACGGCCTAACTCGTCGTTTAGCTGATTAGAGATCTTGCGTGCATCAGAATAACTGAGCGTATTGCGGCTCACGCGCAGGTTAAGAACGGTCAGTGAGTACTCCCCTGACCCGCTTTGTGCAATGCCATCAGTGACAGGAAGCAGGCTGACAGCCTGGACAACCAGGAACAGAATAAGACAGAAATGCCTCATAGTGCTACGGACCTTACGTTGGTAAACGGTTCGTTTGGAATCAGGTAGAAAACTGCAGGCAAGCATATGCTCCTGCACGAGCCTAATTGAGCTTACTCTGAACATGTACCGCCAAAACAGGATATTTGGCGAGGACATTTTTTGCGGGCACAAGTGGTATAAAAAGAGAAAAAAGAGGGGCTTGCAAAGGCAATAAGTCCGTGCAGGATCCTATCCCATGAACTCCGCCTTGTTCATAAAATTATTGATGCGGAGTTTGATAAGTTGCTCCAACAGCAGGGTAAGAAGCAGGATTGCCCCGACAAATACGATGTAAGCGGGCCAGTTCGTGTAGATGTACTTGAAGACCAATGGCAGGCCTAAATAGACCAGAAATGGGATAAGAACCAAGAACAGGCTCAGGTGTCGCGTGCGTTGCCCTCTGACATTCGGCCTGGAAAAAGGCAAATCCGGAGAATACACAAATCCCAGTTGCAGGAAGAAATGAGCCAGCAGGCCGAGTACCAGCATGTGCAGCAGAACGTGCTCGAGGTTCTTAAAAAACACGACAAAAAGCAGGGTCAGAACAAGCAGGAAGGGCAGGACGAAATAGAGCATCAAAAAAGTCTTCTCTGCTAGCACAACCTTGCGGATGTCAACAGGAAGCGCATAAAAAATCCACGAAGACAGGTGAGAGTCACTCTGCGTGACGTAGGTCCTCAGCATCATCGGGAACAGAAAGATCAAAAGATAGAGAAAACCATTGTTATCAAATTCTATCACCGGGTTGCGGAAAGGGTCATACAAGGGACCGTGCTGAGTCCCCAGGAGCACATAGAAGACCGTCAGTGGCAGAATACCGAGCACCGCCATTTTGAATTTGTTATCATGCATAAATTGCTTCAAGATGAGTCGGGCTACGACTCGTTCCTCGTGGCTCAGGACCAGGAAACGCGGAATCCTGCTTTTTCGTGAAGGCTCTTTCGGCTGATAATTCTCACTGGTGGCCAGACCGGCAAGACTCTCAGAAAAACTGCTCGAAATGCTTTGCACCGCAAGCACGGCAAGCAGTGCTACCAAAAGCACCGAACCCAGGCTTAGTCCCCAGTGCAGGAGGGATGCCTGTCCGGCAGCGATGGCGACGTAGCTCGCAAACCAGGTCGGGGGATAAAAGAACAGCCAGCTGCTGTTACTAACGGCCTCCGTCCGCAAACCCAGGTTGTTCACCATCCAGGGCATAACAAAGAAGCCGCTGTAAATCACCAGAGCCAATATGACTTGAAACCAGGACAACAGGCTCTGAAGACGCCTTTGATCGACTTTCTCCAGAATCGTGGCATAGAGCAGCACAATCAGAAAACAAACTGCGCAAGTGGCCGCCAGAGTCGCCAAAAACAACCCGATGGCAGCGCCGACATCCTGATCTAACAGAAGAAGGATTACTGAGGGCAGGGCGAGGGCGCAAGTGAAGACGGAAAGGTAGAGCACCAGATTGACTACTTTTGCACAGAAAAAAGTCCTTGCTGCGAGCGGTCTGTACGCCAGAACCTGATAATCCTGCGGGGACAAAACCACGGTGTGGTATTCGATCAGAATCAGGCTGCCGACCATTACCATCGCATAGGTCAGAAGGAGTGCCACGGACGGAACGAGATTCTCGCTAACGGCGAGAGTTGGAAGAAAACTAAGTCCGATAAGGAAATAGAAGAAAACCAAAGAAAGAAGGGTGCGGCCCCCGGAACGGCTTTGGCGCAAGACCGGGGAGACAGAGGCTTGCCGCAGGTCCCGCTTGAGAAAAGCACGGACCAGTGCCACAAGCTGAGTTCGATCGAGCCCCGCCGCTGCTGTAAGCCGATTAAACATTAGGATCGGGCTATCGTCTCCAGAAACTCGTCTGATGATGCGTCATGATCGCGCGCGTCGGTTAGATACCCAAAAGCACTTTCCAGTGATGCCTGAGAGGTTTGTTCGAGTATTTCGGAAATCGTACCGAGCGCGATGATCCGTCCGTGGTCGATAACGGCCAGACGAGTACAGAGACGTTCGACGACCTCGAGAACGTGCGAACAGAACATAATGGTCTTGCCCTGTGCGGCTAATTTCCTGAGCAGCGACTTCACCACCAAAGCAGCATTTGCATCCAGACCGTTCAACGGTTCGTCCAGGAACAGAACTTCAGGGTTGTGAATGAGGGCAGCGGCCAACAGTACTTTCTGCTTCATTCCCTTTGAAAAGCGGCTCAATTGTTGGTCCATTTCGGCGTGCAGCTCGAAGAGCCGCAGCAGCTCCTCTATGCGTTGGCCCGTCTTAGCCCGGTCGAGGTGGTGCAGCTCCGACACTAATTCCAAATATTCGCGGGCGGTCAACGATTCAAACAGAGCCCCGCTTTCAGGCACATAGCCAACTCTCTTTTTCACTTCAACCGGCTGCTTGCCGACATCAAACCCTGCTACTTCGGCACTACCGCGGGTCGGCTTCAGGATACCGACCAGCATCTTCACGGTCGTGGTCTTGCCGGCGCCATTTGGCCCAAGAAAGCCGAGGATCTCACCCGGTGCAACTTCGAGGCAAATCTCATCCACTGCCTTTACCGTTCCGAACTCCTTGGAAAGCCGCTCCAGTAGAATCATTTTTCCTTTACCAAGACACGTGCAGAAATTGGCTCCAACGTCAGTTTGATGTCAAACTTGTCCAGCTTGTACTTCTTTGTACTGAAGGCTTCGATGACCTTGCGGTTCTTCTTCCAGCCCGGGTTGATCTCAACGTGCTGCTCCTCATCGCTGAGATTCATGAAAACCCACACCTCATTGGACTTGTGGCGACGCGAGTACACAAAAATACCTTTATCATCATCGGTGAGCTGGACCCGGAATTCACCGATTCGCAGCGCAGGGTTTTCGGACCGCAGTTCATTCAAACCACGATACATGTTGAACAAACCGAGCTCGAAACGATTGTCGCTGGTCTGTTCCAGGTTCTGGTACAGGGCGCGGTAAGACTCGCGCTCGTAGAGAAATTCCTTCCAAAGCATGGGCTTGATATTATCCGGCGGGTCGCCGCCCCACATTCCGCTCTCATCGCCGTAGTAGATTACCGGCGAACCGGGGCAGGTCAATTGAAAAATCGTAAGGAGCTTTTGGATTTTGCGCTCGCTGGAATCCGGTTTGACAGGATGGTCGCCGTTGTGTGCATGACCATTCGAGCTCTTGGCTCTTTTGGACTTGGCGATTACACTTGCAATGCGGGGACCGTCCAGATTACTCAATTGGACAAGAGACGAAAAATCTTCACCACCCTCCAGCCGCTGCCGGAGGTCATCAAGCTTGGCTACGAAATCGACGATACGCACCGGATTTTTGCGGTGGACAAAAAAGTCTGTGATTAGATTCGCGAGTTCGTTTCTATTCGAAAACGTAAAACCGTACCGGTTGATGAACTGATCCGATGAGGATTGCAGATCGGAGGTAGTTATGGCATCGGCCTTCAGGTCCCGCACAAGTTCGTTCCATTCGCGCCAAAAGCTTACGGAATACCCTTCCACATGGCGAACGGACCAACCATCGACACCGTCAGCGGTCAGGGGGTCGCCATCGACGTCCATCCATCGCCTGGTGATGTTAAAGATGTATTCCTTGACTGGCTGCACAGGGGCGCCCAGGTCATCTGTCTTGAACAGCGGAAGATTCTTATCGTTTTGCCAGGCCGCGTAGTCGAACTCAACCGTGTCGGGTGTCATCGGGTCATCCCAGCTTATCACCTGAAACCAGTCTTTGTACCTGGACCCCTTCTGCTTCTTTTTCAAATCCTGAAAAGCCCAGAACTCACTTCCGCAGTAGCTAAAAACCACCTCGATCACAAAATGCAGGTCAGCCACGTGGCCGTCCCGCAGGATCTCGGAAAACAACTCGTCCCCCTTGGTCAGTTCCCACTTGGCGGGATCATCGCCACCGGCTTCAATTATTTTCCGGTCCTCGTCACGCGCGACACCAAAATTGTTGTCGACGTGGTGCAACGTACTCGCATCATACTTTGTGATAGAGGGCGCCTCGAAGATAGGGGTCAAATAGACCACGTCCACGCCGAGAGCCTCCAGGTAGGGCAGTTTTTCCATCACCCCAACCAGGTCGCCGCCGTAGCGCCGCTGGGCGAGCAGCTCGGCAAAGGATGCTTTTTCTTCTCGCTCCCACACTTGTAGCTTATACCAATCGGACGCCCACGGATGGATCTGCCAGTCACCATCTCTGCTGTCAAAAACGTCGTCCTTGGTCGGATCGTCAAAGGCGTTGCTGTTACGGAATCTCTCTGGAAGAATCTGGTACCAGACGGCTCCGCGCGCCCACTCTGGGACTGAGTCGCCGGCGTACACTCTGGGGATGGTCACTGACAGTGCCAGGACTGTGCTACAATAAAGCAAGACAGCTATTTTCGCTCGCATAACATTCCTAATCTATGAATTCAAAGTTTCTTTTCAACAGGAACCTTGCCAGGGCGTGTTCGCCACGGGTTCAACCTGGCATTTCCTGACTTGCATAGGGTACAAAGTGTGGGTGCAAAAATTCCGCGTTTTGCGTAACCGGAAGGGTTAGTTCTGCTTGGCTCGCTTGAGGAATAATACGAATGAGATACCAAAACTAACTTGAAAGACAGCAAAGGAGGCGGCTGCAAACCTGTCCAGCCGTTTAGCATCATTGTAGAATCTACTCAACTTCTGCGGCTTACCTGTGGCCAGGTAACGGTCGTAGCGGTTGTCGGCCCGTGTGCGAAAGTAAAGCGCCAGACCACCGGCAGCCAGAGACAGGCCAAGCGTTGCAAGAAGAGGGGTGTTGGACCTGCTCTTTTTCTTCATGCTGAAAGCGTTCGGCGGCACGTCAGCACTGCTTAAGAGTCGTGATTTGAGCCGGATATCAAAATATTTGACATCGTCTGCGCCCACGACAATTGTAGAATCCATAAATCCATGTTTGGAAACGACAACCGGTCGGGTGGTCATCTCCTCCACCTGGATGTAGAACGGAGTTCGCCCGATGACTTCACCTGCGGCAGTGACGGTGGCCCCGTAGGGCATGGAGTTGATTGTGTAACTTTGCACAAACCTGACCTGAACCACAACGGTGTCCCCGACAGTCACATCGATCTCTGCTTTGAAGTCCTTTTCCAGCCATTTGTGTTGGTCCGGATGCGAAACCTGAATCAGATGCCGGCCGGCCTGAACCTCGTGCACGGCAAGCGGTGTGACGCCCACGCGCTCATCGTTGATTCTGACAGCGACGCCGTCATGCAGCGCTACGATGTTGACAAACCCGGTCTCGCCAAGTACCAGCGGTGGCTCGCCGCCCGCGCTTACGGGGCGCGGGACTACAAAAGCCAGGAAAAAGCTTATCAGGACCAGGAGCGCCGTCAAGCGCCTGTGAACCACATTATTCAATACACAATCCCGTTAGTTGGATTTATCAGCCACTGCTTTCGGAGCATGCTTTGAAAAAGCATACACGTACTTGTCCTCCGAGGCTCCCAGCAAATAATCGCCCCACAAGACCGGGGCTGTGCGAATCCTGCCCCTGGTTGTAAACTGCCAAAGCTGCGTACCATCGGTCAGATCGAGGCCATAGTAGAGCTTACCAAGAGTGCCAAAATAGACCGCCCCTCCCGCAATGAGTGGCGCTGTACTCACACCACTGGTCGCTTCAAAACGCCACACCTGATCGCCAGTGGCGCTGTCCAGACAGTAGAGCTGGCCGCTGGAAGTGCCCACCACCACCAGCCGGCCATCCGTTGCAGCACTCTGGTAAAACGGCGCTTCGCCGGCAAACTGCCAGAGCTTGCTGCCGTCTTCCAGGTCAAAAGCGTAGAAAGTACTGTCCAACGATCCGACCAGAACTCGTCCTTCGGATAAGGCCGGAGTCGCCAGCACGGCCGCAGTAGCCGAAGCCTCCCACTTTAAGCTGCCGGTCTCAGCGTCGAGAGCGTATATCGTACCATTGTCGCATCCGGCTACGACGGTGGAACCGGATATGGCAGGTGACGATCGGTGCTGGTCCGCGGTCTCGAACGTCCATTGCTTCTCACCGGTCGCCGGGTCATAGCGGTCCAGGTGGCGATATTGCGCGGAAACAAACAACCCGTCCGGGGTTATCAAAGGCTCACTCGCTATATCGCCGGCATCGATCTGCCAGTTATAGCTCCCCTTGCTTAAATCATAGCTGGCCAGCGTTTTGTCGCCATAGCGATAGGCTATGAACAGGTTGCCCTGGGAGTAGACACTAGTGGCTTCCAGGTTGCCGGCAAGTTTCTGACGTCCGATGCGATCGCCGGAACGAACATCAACCACATCCAACCGGCCGTCCAAGGTAGGCACATAGACCAGTCCGTCAGCGACGACCAGAGTGGGGCCGACCGCCGACGTTGTCTTATGAGTCCAGGTCTGAAGCAGATGTTGCGGGAGAGTTGCATTGCGATAGCCGGTGCGCCCGAAGTCTCCTCCGGCCACGGTCCAGTCTTTGACGACCTGGCCGTTTGCAGGCGGTCGCACGCGCAGGCTCTTACTGCAGGAAAGAACGCCGAGGACAACCAGCAGCGGGAAAATCGAAACTGATTGCCACAGGTTGCTATATTCTTTTCTAAAAATCAAATCCGAACCAAAATGCCTTCTTTAGACCCCTCTCCCAAACCAAATCCGGGCTATTCAGATTGCTGAGGTGGAACCTGCGACCAATTTCATAGCGCAACACCAGAAGCCCGCCAAACCGAACCCGCACGCCCACTCCCACGCTTCCTAAGACCTGGTCTAACTCATAGTCACGATCCCAGGCCTGCCCCAGGTCCACGAACGTCGCACCCTGAATCCCCGAAAATCCAAGTCCTCCAAACGGAAAGCGGATGATCAATCTATCCAGAAATGGAAAGCGCAGTTCCTGGTTCACCAGAAATAACTTACGGCCCCAGATGGTCCAACGTGGGTAAAGCCGCAGATCCCAGCTCCCGCCCATAAAATAACGGAACGACTCTTTGCCGATATTGAACCGCCCCATGGCCCGGACGGCATAGGCGGTCCGGCGGCTCAGGCGGAAGTAGCGCCGGTAATCTGAGATCACCGTAAAGAAGCTGGTATCGTTGTTTTGAACGTCAACGGTGTGTCCCAGGGTGAAATTGAAGCGCTCGCCGTCGATAGGTCCGGTGATCCCCCAGAGCGCATTATCCTTGACCAGAGAAAGTGAATTTGAAACAACGATACCATCAACCGTCTTGCCGCGATTGTCATATTCCCGTTGCTCATGGCGTAGATTAAAACTACCTTCCAGCCGAAAAAAGGTTGAAAACGGATAGCTGGCGGAAGCAAAACCGCCCGTGCGGCTCTGTTCGAAAAAACTCTCGACCCGGTCGTAAAACCGCCCGGAAATACGATACCCGCCGTAAGCATAATTCACCCGGCGTGACAGATCAACCTTGGTCACGGCCACATTCCAGCTTTTTAAGAAATCACCCCTGTTTTGGGCGTTATTGTAAAGCAAGAAGTAGTATTGCTGATTGCCCAGCATATCACTCATCGCCAACTGGGCGCCACCGGTGGCTCCAAAAACAGGGTCGTGCGCGATCGCACTCTGGGCGATATCAAGACTGAAGCGCTTCTTATAATCTAAAGTCGTTGACTGCACCTCGCCGGCGAGCTTCGTCGCTGTCCAGTAGTCGTGGTCGCCAGAGAAAGTGTCATTGGCAACTACTGGGGCATCTTCGAACTTCTGTTGCACGTCGTCCACAAGCTGAATCTGATAACCAAAATCCTGAAAAGCAGCAAACATCAAGCGGTCGTCATCGACCCACTCGGGATCTTCGGCCGCTGTCGTGAAGCTGGTCAGGCGCTTGAGTTGGTCGGTCGTCTCGATTGCCGACGGATAATCTGTGGGCGCAAGCTCGTCAATGCGCGTAGTGGCTGCGCCTCCTGCTCGCAGACTTCCGGCCATGCTGCGATTATTGACTGAAGCAACCACTACTTCTGTCGCAGCGTCCGGCTCAACAGCCGGCATGTTGTTTTCGACGAGCCAGATGTTGAACGCCCCGTCGCGATCCGACGTAAAGGCCAAACGTTGACCGCTGGGAGACCATGCCGGAGAATAATCATTGTGCTTGCCATTCGTAATATGCTGAATTTCACCGGTATCCAGGTGGTAGAGAAACAGATTCCGATGACCTCCGCGACCGTGGTAAGCCCTGTCCGAGCTAAAGGCCACGACCCCACCGTCAGGGGACCAGGCAGGATCCCGATCATCGTAGAAATCATTAGTGAGCCTTCTTAATTCGTTGGTGGCAATTTCCAGGGTGTACAGGTCCGGCCTGCCCGCAAAACTAGTGGCAGCGAACACGACTTTGTCACCATCAGGCGACCAGTTCGGGGAAGACATGGATACCAAATCCGGAAAATCAAACTTGTGCAGAATCTTCTTGGTCGCGATATCATAGGTATACAACACGTCCCGTGCGCCGCTTTTCGAGACAAATACCAGCCTCCCGTCATTGTCCGCGTCGATTTTGCTTCTCAGGATGTGAAATGCCTCAAAGTCGGAAGTGCGCTCACCTTTGATCAGAACATCCAGGCTGGATTCATCCCCTGAAATCGGTTTCGCATAAATGTTCGAGTACCCAACTCTGTTGGAGACAAACGCGACCCAGTCTTCACCGGCGCTGGCGAAGTAGGCAGGCTTGGTGTTCAAGCCCTTTTTAGTAATTCTCTTGGTTACCATTTTCGGGGCATCACTGTCTTCAAGCAGCGGGTAGTATTTCTTCTTCAGGTCGTAGGTCCACTGCTGATCAAATTCTTTGTAATTCAGACCGATGGTCAGCTTCATCACATCCGAAAAGCTATCTTCCTTCCAGGCATTTTCGATCAGCTGCAGCAGCTTCTCCTCACCGAACTTCTCCGAGATGTACCTGCAAATCGCCTCCCCCTCCTTATACATCAGGTAGGTTCCATAAATGCGGTCCATCTGGGACACCGGTACCAGATATCCACTCAAGACAGCATCCCGCAGCACCATCTCAGCCTGGGAACTCCACTCTTCGGCCCAGTAGTCGGCAATTCCCTCCGTAAACCACAACGGCATGCCCCTGAAAAGACTGCGGCGATGGTCTTTAAAAACACGGTTCATCTTACTGCGGGTAAACACATGCACCAATTCGTGATTGATGACATGTTTGAAAGCATGGACCGAGCCGTTGGCAGGGATGACGACCCTGCCTTTTATAAACTCAAAAAAGCCGCCGACACCCTCGGGGATGAAGCCGGACGTAATATTGGTCTGCTGAAAGTGCGAATGATTTGAATAGAATATTAGCGGGATTCGCCGGTTAATATTGTGGTTGGTGAGACCCTCCATCCTGGTGTAAGCCTCTTCAGCGACGGCCGCCCCTATCTCAGCCAACTCTTCCATTTCAGGATAAAAGAAGACATCAAAATGCTCGGTCTTCATGACCTTCCAGTCAAAACTGTCGTACTGGATCTTGTTTCGTCCAAAATAGTATTGGGCGCTGAGATCGGAGGAGAATACAAGCACGAAAAAACCCGGGAGGAGGACGAGCGACTTGAAAATCTTCATTACTGCACCTGCGATTACTCGTTTAACATACGAAAACCAGGAGTGATATGATCGCGGAAAAGGCCACTTCTTCCTAGGTGGAAAATCGGCAGACTATTAACTGTTACAGATATGGGGACAGGATTATTCCCTTTGCGACAGCGAAGAAAACAGGCGAAATGTTGACCACCCTGCCTATTGTTTAAAACAATTTAACAACTTCCCAAACTCTATCAAGTTAATTTTTGGCCCAATTTCCCCGATAGATTACTGGTGACTCTTTAGCAAGAACTTTGCCACCAGGTGATTGCCACCGGCTGATTCGGCATTTGTTTTTCTGAAAGAAGCATGATGCCGACTGGGGTACGGGCAAGCATCGACCAGGCAAATCAAGCGCTGGTTGCGGAGGCTGGGAGCCGCAACGCGAGACATCTTGAGCATGTCTGCCAATTGGGTACGCAAAGACATCCGTCGAATGCAGGGATTTGCATCTTAGGAACTCATCATCCAAGGACAGAACATGAACAAAGTCAAAAACCTCCTCGTTTTCCTTGCTGTAGTCCTCATATCAGTTGGTTTCATCTCTCGCGAAAGGGAAGTGCCCCAGGCGCAGGCAAATCCCAAGAATGTCTACGGAAAGATCAAGATCTTTGCCGCGATCCTCGAAACCATTGAAAGAGCCTATGTGGAACAACGCGACGCGGAAGGTCTCCTGGAAGACGCCATCAAGGGCATGACTGCGAAGCTCGATCCGCACACAGTCTACCTGCCGGCCAATGACTTCAAGTTTTGGAATCAGAATTTCGAGGGGTTTACCGGGATAGGTATCGGTTTTGAAGTGCTGCGTGGAAAAATCACCGTGATGTCCGTTCTTGAGTCTAGTCCCGCGCAATCGGCCGGGATTCTCGCTGGAGACAAAATCCTGGAGATAAACGGTAAATCTGCAACCGACCTCAGTAAGGATATGGCAATTGCCAAACTCAACGGAGAGGTTGGCACGAAAGTGAGGTTAAGGATAAACCGAGAGACCTGGCGCCGGCCCAGGGTAACCGAAGTAGTTCGCAAGCGCATCCTTCATAAGAGTGTGCCGTACGCAATCATGATACGCCCACGGGTCGGTTACATCAGGCTCGAACGCTTCACATCGACGACAGTAAAGGAAATGGATGCAGCCCTGGAACGGCTCGACGAACAGGGCATGCGACAACTCCTGCTCGACCTGCGTGGCAACAGCGGCGGCTACCTGAGCGCTGCAGTTGATGTAGTGGACCGCTTTGTGGCAGGTGGACATAAGATTGTCTATACCAAGGGTAGACTTGCCAGCTCGTATCAGGAGTTCTATTCCACCGATGAAAAGACGCACAACGCCTACCCGCTGGTTGTGCTTATCGATCACGGTTCAGCCAGTGCATCCGAGATAGTGGCGGGTGCAATTCAGGATTTGGACCGGGGACTCATTGTGGGAGAGAGCAGTTTTGGCAAGGGGTTGGTGCAAAGCCAGTACCGTTTTCAAGATGGGTCTGCGCTTCTGGTGACCACTGCCCGCTATTATACACCCAGTGGCCGCCCGATCCAGCGCAATTTCTTTGACAAGTCCAAGGATGAGTATTACAGGGAGGCCTACGACGATTCATCCCCCAGAAACATACCGGAGCATGCGGCAGTCTCCTATAAAACTCTGTTAGGAAGAGATGTCTATGCTGAGGGTGGCATCCAACCCGATGTTTGGATTGAAAACGAGGACAATATCTTTTCGTTCGAGTTGCGCAGCTTGTTCTTTTCGGAAAAGCTACCTTTCAATGTTTTTGTTGAAGATCTTACGAAAAGCGCGCTCTTGGCAGCGTATTCCGAAGAATATTTCATAAAGAATTTCGTAGTAACTGACGAACTTTACAATGCATTCATTGCATTTGCGCGGCAATACAATTCCGAACTGAACCCGCTGCGACTCGATGAGGATAACGACAAAAGAAACATCAAATTTCTTCTAAAACGTACGATCGCCTATCGGCGTTGGGGTCATAAGGCCCGGTTCAAAGTTAACCTAACCAGAGATCACCAGGTCATGCAATCACTCAGGCACCTCCAGCAGGCCAACTCCCTGCTCACGATGGCCAGCTCCCATCAATAGCTGTCGGCCTTGTCTGCCGAAGAGAGATTAGATAAATAGGGTCTTCTGAAAAACTCACAGTGAAACATGCTCCTGTTATGATGCTCACTGTTTTTGTGTTTGTTTGATTTGCGTTTTCTTTGTTCTTTTACAATTTTTGCCCTGCGAGCGTGATAGTTCTGCTCAGGAGCGCCATTTGAATCCAGGCTTTCTCGGTTTTGTCCGTTCTTGCGC
>JAJDAD010000039.1 GCA_029262055.1 Candidatus Zhuqueibacterota bacterium | reverse complement strand
CAAATACATCAACAAAAATGTTACCGCCGACCTGGTTGCTTTGCGGAGCTTTAGGCTGCACGTCACCGGGCAGGTCAACCTCCCCGGACCTTACCCCGCAAGAGGCGTCAACCGGATTTCGGATGTCATTGAATTGGCGGGGGGGCTGACCAGTTGGGCCACGGAACGCAAGATCGAGGTTCGCCACCTGGACGGAACACTGGACATCGTAAATTTGCATCAATACAAAAAGCTGGGAAATATCGAGGCCAATTTTTATGCGCGCCAGGGCGATGTGATTTTTGTGCCGTCCGTCGACCTCGATAAAGCCACGGTGAGGATAGAAGGAAAAGTGGCCGACCCCGGCGTTTACGACCTCGAGGACAATGAAACCATCGCGCAATTCCTGCAGCGGGTTAACGCGTTTAATCGCAGGACCGACCTACGGAGCGCTTACATTGAAAGGTCTGTCGACAGCAACGGCACAACTAAGACCATCCCGCTCTATTCGTACGCAGTTGAAGGTGGCAACGGCCATTCCGAACGCAATTTTAAAGATGGCGATATTATCCGGGTGCCTGGCACTCAGCATGACGTCTATGTGATTGGCGCGGTGCAAAAGCCCGGCCGGCACCCTTATTATCCGGACCTGAAGGCATTCGAATACATCGGACTCGCCGGCGCGCATGAAAAAGCCTCCGGCCTTTCGAAGACCAAAGTCATTCGGGCCGGAACCAACGAAGAAGTAAAAGGGGCAACCGTTCCCGTAGAGCCGGGCGACACCATCTTTATACCGGAGAAAACAGAATTTGGTATTCGCGAGATTACGCAAATTGTCGGTACGTTAGCTAGCGTGATCCTGACATTGGTGGCGGTGAATGGGTTGTAGGAGCGAAGCACCTCACACTCCCGCCAAATCTCGCACCCAGACATAATGTCGAGTGCCTTTCAGAAAACTATCAATGTTTAGACTGTTTGTAAAATAGACAGCTCCCATGGAATATAGCAAGAACAGCATCGTTGGCTACTTCGCAGTACTTATCACATGGCGAAAATTGTTGGTCGCCAACTTCCTGATATTCACAATAGCCACGGCGATGTTTTCCCTGGTCACGCCAAAGACGTTTTCCGCAACAACGACAATCCTACCCCCCTCCGCGAATAGTGACGGATTTGGGTTGGCCAGCCTTGTCGGTAATACTTCATTTGGCGGTCTTCTCGACCTTGGGGGCGTTGCAGGGGAAACGAACATTTTCCTTGCCATCCTAAAAAGTCGAACAGTCATGCAGGCTGTTGCTGATGAATTTGATCTCACGGAAGTCTATGAGACCGAGAATACAGAAGAAACGCTCAAGGCCTTAAGCGAAAGGTACAGTGTGGAAGTAGATGATGATGGCACAATCAGCGTTGCGGCCTCTGCTCAGACTGGATTTATGGCTTATAGTGAGGAAGAAAAAGACATTGCTCGCTTGCTCGCTCGAGACATTGCCAACGGGTTCGTGAAGGAATTGGACAGAATTAACAAACGGCTCAAGACCGAGAAAGCCCAGAACAATCGCGTATTCGTAGAGACGAGATACTTCCAAACCTTGGGGGACCTCGCCAAGGCGGAGGAAGCACTCAAGGCTTTTCAAGAGGCTTCCGAGATCATCGCCCTTCCTGAACAAACGCAGGCCGCCATCCAGACTGCTTCCGAACTCCATGCGCGCATAATATCCAAGGAGGTTGAGGCCGATGTACTTCGAACATACGTTGGCAAATCTCACCGCAACCTCACAAGGATAGAAGCAGAACTCAAAGAATTGCGCAGAAAGCTGGCTGAAATGAAGTCCGGGAGAGATGAGAAGAATCAAGGCAATCCCGCTGATCTTTTCATTCCGTTGGATAAAACCCCACAGCTTGGCCTGCAGTATGTGCGTTTGTATAGAGAAGTAGCCCTACAGCAAAAAATTCAGGAGTTCTTGCTACCACAATACGAACAGGCCAAAATCCAAGAGGCCAGGGATGCGCCAACTCTCCAGATACTTGACCCGGCAATCGCACCGATAAGGAGAACAAGTCCTAAACGCGCCCTTATGGTAATCCTCAGTGGTTTCCTAAGCCTAGTCATAAGTGCTTGCTTGATTCTCATGTTTGAGTACTTAAGTCGAATTCGGCAAGAAGGTGGTTCAGAATATGAGGCCTTGAATGACGCCATCGAAAACATCAGACGCGACCTGCGCTTTTTGAGGAAGTAATACGTTGGGCCGCTTTGCTCACGCACCTAGCAAAGATTTATCCATTGTCATTGTCAGCTACAATGTACGGGACCTTTTGTCCCAGTGCCTCACGTCCATCGAAAACTCTACCCACGATATCAATTACGAAATTATCGTTGTCGACAATGATTCGGGGGATGGGTCGGCAGATCTGGTTAGAAGTAGTTTCCCTAAAGTACGCCTGCTTGCCAATTCATCCAATATTGGTTTTGTTAAGGGCAACAACCAGGCCTTCGAGATCAGCTGCGGGAGGCACCTACTTATGTTGAATCCCGATACAAGGATTGTCTGTAATGCCTTGCACCAACTGATTCAGGATTTGGATCGAGATACCGAGGTCGGAGTTGTAGGCTGCAAAATGCTGAATTCGGACTCTACACTACAACCATCTTGCTACAATTTCCCCAGCCTGAAAGAGATATTCGGGATGTATTTTTTTGGCAGCAGCCGCTTCGGTGGACTATTGAAGATGGATTACAACAAAGAACATGAGGTCGATTTTGTGCGGGGGGCGTTTTTGGCTGCCAGGAGAGACTGCCTAGAAAAAATCGGGTTACTTGATGAAAACATCTTTATGTTCGGAGAGGAAACCGACCTATGCTATCGCATAAAACAAAACGGCTGGAAGGTTGTTTATTCCCCTGAAACGGTAATCATACATCACAAGGGCAAAAGTACAGAGCAATTGCCAGACAACATGTATGTGGAGCGGATTCGAAGTTTGCTCTACTATTTCGGCAAGAACTACGGCTTATACAGAACTGTCTTGCTCCGAGTGATAATCCTGGCTGGAGTCGGTCTCCGACTGCTTCTCAGAAAACTGCCAGTCATAACGAACCATAGAAATGGCTCCAAAGTGCTCTCGGTTTCAACTCAAAGACAGATTATAAGAATGGCGATCGGTCTGGCAAGCAACAATTCTCCCGAAGGACAGAAGTGATCGAGCTAGTTGTTCGACATTTGAAAAGACATTTAAGCCCAAACAAGCTCTACGCTCTCCTAAATAAGGTTGTCCCGACCTTGAATGGATTGCTTACTGTTTTCATCATTATTAGAGGGATCCCACAGTACGAGTTTGGATTGCTGACACTGTTTAACACGTTTGACATGGGGATATTGGCCCTCAGCGGTGGCCTCGTCTTTCAGGCTATGCAAAAATACGCTGCGGAATCACAGGGTGTCAAACTCCAGGAATTAGTGTCAAACTCGGTTTTTCTCTATACGGTATTGTCCTTCATTCCGGCAGTCATAGTCTCGCTGTCAGGGCCGCTGATAGCCAAGAGTCTTAATGCACCAGGGCTATCGGCATTGCTAGCTCTCTTGCCTATATATGTTGTTTCCCAATGGGGTCGCAAAGTGGCTTACTACCTGCTGTTGGCCAAAGAAAAGGTTTTTGAAGTTTTTCTGCTGGATTTGGTACCCTTAATCGTAACTGCATTTTTGGTTTTCAGTCTCTTTGTAGGCGGGCAGCTTAACAGCGCCAAAGTAGTCATAGTCATAAGAATCATCGCGAACTTGGCTGCAGGGATCTTGAGTCTTTCTCTTATTGCTCGACTCGTAAGATTCAAATGGACCCTCAGTAGAGGATGGCTATCAAAACTGCTGGATTTTGGCAAGTACACGATCGGTACGACCTTAGGGACCATCATCTATTCAAGGATAGACACAGTGATGATCACGTACTTTTTTGATCCCATCACACTCGCGTTATACAGTTCCGCACGCGGTATCGCAGAGTTCTTCAAGAATGTTGCTCAGGCGGCCAACATGATTGTGCTTCCACGCGCTGCAAACCTTTTCTCTAAAGGTGATACCAGGGGTGTCGAGGATATTTACTTTAAGGGCCTAGCTTACTCAGTCGCGCTCGTTGTGCCAATCTCAGCAGTACTACTACTTATGCCTGAGTTCATTTTGCAACTCGCGTATAAGGGAAAATATGACGAAAGTGCAGATATACTACGCATATTTGCTTTATGTGCACTATTGAGTCCTTTGGGCAGCATTGGCTCGAGTATCGCGGGCGGGGTTGGCAAGCCACAGCTCACTTTTTTGGCAATGAGTACATCTGTGGCGACAAACATCTTGCTAAATTTAGTGCTGATTCCTAGGTACGCCGCAGTTGGGGCGGCTATAGCAACCTTGGTTTCCATAACTATCGGCGGGCTCGCGATCACCATTTTGTTGCGTAAGCGACTGGCTTTGACGCCGAAACCAAACCGCCTTAGTTAGCTATAGCTGCCGAGGTAAGTGAATTGAGCAAGACAGACCACAGCTTCGTTCGTCATGCAACCGGTATGGCTTTATGGTCAGTTGGTGGGCTAGTTCTTCTATCCTTCATGTTCTCACTTCTTAAGCCACCGCTGTTTTTTTATGGCCTTATTGCGCTCGTCTTCATCGTCTCGCTGCCGATAGTTCTCACTGTCGAAAGAATAGTCTGCCTAATAACTTTCTATATCATAGCGTTCGAACTTCCGCTGTTTAAGGGAAATTTGTACACTGTTTCATTCAACTATTTCGTCGTTGATGTCGGAGTTGTTGTGCTATTTCTTCTCCTTCTGGCAAGGCTTGCGACTGAAAAGTTGGACCCACAAACCTATTACTTTAGCAGGTATATCGCACTGTTTTTGGCGATCGTTGGGGTGGGCTTATTCTTGGGAGCTTACTACTCGAACAATCTCCAAAGAGTCCAAAGTGAATTCAGGATTCTGTCTTACTACTCAGTCTATTTTGTAGTAGTCCGACATTTCAAAGACAGGCAGTGGATCATCATATTGGCGTTGACCGTTCTTACGGCAACACTCTTTGCCGCAATGGATGCCATTTACACTTCTATCAGTTCGTCGCAGGTGCGGTTTGTTTCTCGCCAGGTGCACATGTTTTTGCTCGCAACACCGTTTCTTGTATCGTTAATCATCCTGGATAGGAACAAAATGCGAAAGCTATGTTATGTCGGCGCTCTTCTGCCCATAGCCGTCAGCATTCTTTTCTCGCAAACCCGAGGAACCTGGGCAGCAACCGTGCTCGCAGTTATTTTAGCTGTTCTTCTCTCAGCCTGGTCAAGGTTTGAGGGCGTCAAACGAATTGGCGTTATCTTAATTAGCTTTATTCTGTTAGCTTCAATCACCGCGGGCAGCTTGAACTTTATGGCTGGTTCGTCAACAGCAAAGGCTAAATCTGTTGGGGAGAGGGCTAAGACAATTGCAAGTATTAGCGGTGATCATTCTTTATTGATGCGGGCCAACTCCTACTTGACCATAGTTCGAAAGATCATGGAGCATCCTTGGCTTGGAAATGGATTGGGCGACACAGCAACCTACAAGTTTTTTAACATCCATTCGACGCAAAACAATGTTGACAGTACCTACCTAACCATTTTATGGAAGGTCGGCATCATGGGATTGGTTCCTTTCATGATATCCTACATTCTTCTTTTGAAATGGGCTTTTGAAATATATCGGAAGGAGCACGATGTCTTCTCGGAATTCTTTTCAATTGGGATGCTTTCGGCAATTACGGCCTTCTTATTCTTGGGAGCGATAAGTCCGGTCTTAGTCACCAGTCGATTTAACTTTCTCTTTGCGGTGTTGTTTGCAATTACCGAGATTGTTGCAAGGCAGATAGAGTCAACGGACCGAAACAAGAGTTTCGCTTCTTATTCTAATGTGATAAGCTAATGAAAAGAATTATTTATCTAACGTGCATAGAAAGAATCTTCTTTGGCGTACTTCGAAGTCAAGTCATCAGACTTTTGTTAACAATAAGAAGGACAGCGCATGATATTGATATTACGTTAGTATCATTTACCCCAATCCATCATTATCTAAAGTATGGCAAACACAAAGAAAAACTTAAGGCTGAATTCGAGGCTGCCGGCATGCGATTCATTCAGATCCCCATATTGTTCTTGAGCAGAGATGCTCACATTCGATTCTGGCTACTTCCTCTCTTTTTGTTGCAAACGATTCCCATCTTACTGATTATTGCCTATTTTAGGAGCACCAGGATTATTCATGCACGAAGTTATCCAGCGAGCTTACTTGCTCTATCCATAAAAAAACTCCTAGGTTTCAAGCTCGTTTTTGATATGCGAGGACTTTATGTAGATGAGGGCTTGCTAGTGAACAAGTTCAAGCCAAATTCAATAGATGAGAAAATGTGGCGCAAGCTTGAAGATCAATTGGCTCGAAAGTCTGATGCTGTTGTTGGTGTGTCTCCTGGTTTCAAGACATTTCTGGGAAGCCGCTTGAATGGCAAGAAATTTACGGTGATACCATGTTCCGTTGACATGGATGAGTTTAATGCTAATAGAGCAGCACGATTACACAAACGAGATGAGCTAAACTTATCAGAGCGCTTTATTGTTGTTTTTTCAGGTAGCTTAGGGTCCTGGGTTTCGGTACATTCCGTTATCGCGATTTTCAAAGAAGTAAAGAAGGTTAAGAAGAATGCTTTCTTGTTAATTCTAACCCAGACAAACGATCCAGAAATCAGAAGGTCGCTGCTTCACGCTGAAAGTGGAAATTTCGCCATATACAATTTAAACCCAGAGGAAGTTGCCGGTCTGCTCCGAATTGCCGACCTTGCGTTGTTGCTACGCAAACAAAGTATCGTGAACCAAGTAGCCCTTGCTGTGAAATTTGGTGAGTATTTGGCCTCTGGTGTCCCGGTGCTGGTGACTGAATCTGCTTATGAAGTAGCGCAATTGGTAAGAAAATATAAATGTGGTGTAGTAATCCAAGATGAAGAGAGCCTGGAATTAGAGAAAAAAATCAAAGAGGTAATTGAATATAAGGAAGTGTATCGAAGCAATGGATTCGAGCTAGTGAAAGACTATCTTGTACTCGAGGAGTGTAGTAATAAATTCATCGGAATCTATGAAGACCTTATCAAAGACCGACCCTAATTGATTAGCTAAACTATGGCATGATTGAGCTTTTTCGATGAAAGCGCTTTTCTTCTCCGTTTTTCCAACTACAAACGCTGGCACACGATATAGACTTTGCAAGTATTTCCCGTACTTGCAAAACGAGGGAATGGGGTACAAACACTTTCCTCCGATGCCGGATCCGTTATTTCGCTTCTTGTATCAAACAACCAATCCTCTTAAGAAGGCGACCTACTACTTTCTTTCCTACCTAATTCGTTGCTATCAGATTCTATGGGTCTGGAAATATGATGTCATCTTTGTTCATCAGGGTCTCAGCTATTTCGGACCGCCAGTTTTGGAAAATCTCATCGCGAAGCTAAATCCAAACATTGTCTTCGATACAGATGACGCCCATTTTGCCAAACCTACTTTTGCCACCGGCTTTGCCGCTCGTTTTCATGATCGTGAACGTGTCGCGAAACTCTCCAAGCTGGCCAAACAGGTCGTCGTGAGCGTTGATTTTATCAAAGAATATGCTGAACAATACAATTCAAATATTACCGTCATCCCGACATCCATTGATCTGGCCAGCTACCAAATCAAAGACTATCAAAAGCCATGTGGCGCAAAGGTCATAATCGGCTGGGCTGGAACAGCGTCCGGCTTGCTCTATTTAAGAGAGTTGGTACCTGTTCTTCAGCGCCTCGCCAGACACTTTGCAATTCAACTCAAGATCATCTGTTCCGACTTCATCGACCTTGAAGAAGTCGAAGTCATCCAACAAAAATGGTCACTAAGGAATGAAGTAGGCGACCTACAAAGTCTGGATATCGGGATCATGCCTCTATCAAACACCGAGTTTGAAAAAGGCAAAGGAGGCTTTAAGCTCATTCAATACATGGGTGTTGGCCTACCGGTTGTCTGCTCGCCGGTTGGAATAAACGTAGAGATAGTACAAAATGGCATTAACGGCTTTCTGGCCGATTCACACGAAGAGTGGTACGAATATCTTTCCCGCCTAATCGAAGACCCTGGCCTGCGCGAACGCCTCGGTCGCAAAGGACGAGAGAGTATCGAAGGGAAATTCACCATCGAGGCCAATACCGCCAAGTTTGTCGAAGTACTCAAACAGGCGTGTAAAAATCGGTCGACCTGATGTTAGCAAAACGCAAATCGACGGCAGGATAGTACTCGAGGAGTCACTCTCAAATCCGGCAAGTTGCCTGGCGGACTTTCAATTACTTCGTCATCAGAATACGGAAATACTTTGGTGATCTCAGAAGCAACCGATTTCCAAGAATTACTGGCACGGTTAGACTCAATACGCCAAAGATAAGGCACAGGTATGTCTCATGCACATCGTCATCGACGCCCATTTAGCCGTTAAGAAAATCGACGGTGTCGCAAGATATTTGATTGGCCTTTTGTCAAAGCTGCCGCGTCTAGACAGGTCGATTCGTTACACAATTCTCGAACTCCCGAAAAGTCAATCCGGCCTACCGCAGAAAATATTCCAGGACGAAAATGTGGACAGGGTTGAACTCGACCTGCCAGGGCCGTCACCAAGGCAGCACCTTTTCATGAGCAAAATACTCAATCAGTTAAATGCAAACGTATACCATCACCCACAGTATGACCTGCCGATCGGCTTGAAACTTGCAACTGTGGCTACGATCCATGACCTGAAATTTCTTTTCTATCCACAGTTCTTAACCAGGCATAGTAAGCTAAAAAGTTGGTACATTAAGCAATCCTTAAAACATACAGTAAAGAAGGCTACGCAAATTATAGCTGTTTCCCAAAACACACTTTCTGATTTGAAGCAGATATCTCCCACGGTTGAGAGTCGAACGAAAGTCATCTATCATGGGGTTAATCAAAGAAGTAGCGGCCTGCAGCGCAATCAAAACTTACCCGTTGACATTTCAGGAGATTTTATTTTATTCGTAGGAACGAGGAGGCCGCATAAAAACATCGAGGGCCTGATTAACGCATTTTCTATATTGCGAACTCAACACAACCTAGAGGTGGACCTTGTTATTGCGGGGAAAGCCTACTCTGAACACTCACTGCCAGAAAAAACGGCGAAGGCAACGGGGATGGAACGACATACGCACTTTTTGGATTTCGTATCTGACAGCGAGTTGGAGGCATTGTATAGCAGAGCCAAGGTTGTAGCTCTGCCCTCGTTCTATGAAGGATTCGGCTTTCCACTGGTGGAGGCAATGGCGCATGGCAAGCCCGTCGTCGCATCCAACATTACCTCAATACCCGAAGTGGTTGGCGAGGCGGGACTGTTATTTGACCCAAACGAGCCACAAGACATAGCCGCTAAGATCCTCCGCGTGTTAACCGAGCCGCTCCTGTACAACAAACTTTCACAAGCTGCTGCCAAGAGAGCTAGCGCTTTCGAATGGGACAAGGTTGCAGAGGCTACCTTGGAAGTCTATCTGGCAGCGGCTTCGAGAGTGGCCTGACCACGCGATGAATTCAAATAAAGTCAAAGTTCTACACATCATAACGAACTTGCCGGTCGGAGGGGCCCAGGACAATACACTTCTCACCGTCGAGAAGCTTGACAGACGAAAATACGATGTAAGTCTCTTGTGCGCTAACGAGGGCGAATGGACATACAGGGCGCAACGAATTGAAGGCCTGAAGCTCTTTTTTGTCGATGAGCTTAAACGCAAGATTCACCCGGTTTTGGACATTCTGTCCTTTTGGAAAATTCTAAGAATCATCAAGAGTGAGAATTTTGATATTGTGCACACGCACAGTTCGAAACCTGGTGGACTCGGGCGAGTTGCCGCGAAACTCGCCGGCGTTCCAATAATCATCCATACGATTCACGGCTTTCCATTCAATGACTTCATGCACCCTATCGTAAGACATCTATTTATTGTAGCTGAGCGTTTTCTTTCCCGGTTATCCGATAGCCTTGTCACGGTGTCCACATATAACCTCAAGAAGGCTGTTCAACTGAAGTTTGCGCCGCGATCAAAATTCAGAAATATCTATAGTGGAATTGATTTTGGCAGATTTGAAGTCACCCTGGGGCTGGAGCAGATACGGAACGAATTGGGAATCTCCAATGGCGAAAAAGTAGTCGGGATGATTGGACGTTTATCGGAGCAAAAGGCTCCATTGGATTTCGTCAATGCGATGCCCAAAATCTTGCAAGCTCACCACGACGTTCGGTTCCTTTTGATCGGGGATGGAGAACTGAAAGAGCAAACATTGGATTTGGCAAGAAAACTGAAGGTTGACTCCAAGATTCAAATTCTCGGTTTTCGAGATGACGTACCTGAGCTGTTGCATCTTCTTGATATTTTTGTGCTAACCTCTCTGTGGGAAGGTCTTGGGCGTTCGCTAACTGAAGCGATGTTCATGGGCAAGCCGGTGGTGGCTACAAATGTTGAGGGAGTACCAGAGTTGGTAAAAAACAACGAGACTGGATTTCTGGTAGAACCTAGAAATATCGATTCAATTTCAGAGGCGGTTATCTCTTTGCTTTCCGACAGCAACACCGCACAGAGGCTTGGCAGAAATGCCGCCAAACGCATCAACAGTGAATTCCAAGCAGACTCCATGGTTGCCAGGATAGACAACCTTTATCAGGAGTTGCTCATACCGCACGAAACCAATTCAGAACCTAGCAAGACTTTCTAACAAAGTCCTTACGACATTTTGACTTCACTCACTTAGCCTGACGTTGAGGTGAGTGAGTCTCAGGTTCTCTCCGAAACATTGCAGCAATAACAACTGCTCAAGAACTTGCAGACCGCTTCCCCCGACCTACTCGAGCGGCGTACCATGGATAGGTCAAGTCAATTCTAACATGACCTTGCTTCTTGAGTTTGACATTTCTATATTTCAGCTTTTCTATTGAGATAGTTACTTTGATAGACTTTCAGGGCTAAATTGCAAAATATGCCTCATTATCGTTAGTCGCTCCCGAATCGCTATGCCGCTTAAAACGGAAAAACTCATCATCATCACAGTCGACGCTTGTGCATTGACTGCTGCCTTCCTCCTCTGGACCTACCTCCGGGGCGAAATGGGTTTCTTTGTCGAGGCTGACTTTCTATCCCTTCTGCAGGTTTCTCTGTTTGTTAACCTGGCCTGGGTCCTGCTGTTTTTCTTTTTTGGCTTGTATGGCGCCTGGTATGCGCGGTCGCGGGTCGATGAGTTTATCGCTGTTTTCAAAACAATCACTCTGGGTGTTCTGGTGCTTTTTCTCCTGACGCTCGACAGCGGTAGCGATTTGTCTTCTCCGCCAAAACTGAGCAGAATGTTCATCGTCAACTATTGGCTCATTCTGCTCACAACCGTCATTGGCGCCAGACTGCTGCTGCGGACAATTCAGCGAACATTGCTTTCCAGAGGGGTTGGCCAGCGCCGGACCCTGATTGTTGGCTGGGGTAAGAGAAGCTGGAAGCTGTCGGACGATATTTTGAGATTTCCCGCACTTGGCTACAACGTTGTGGGTTTTGTGGGTGAACAAGACTCGGCCGAAAGTCAAAACGACCGCTACAAGAACATCCCTCTCCTGGGATCGCTAAATGAGATAGATAGGGTGGTGGAACAGGCAAACGCGCAGGAAGTCATCCTGGCAATGAAGGGCAATTCCCGGGAGAAGGTCATGGAGCTTATGGACCAATGCAACGGCCATCCGGTTAACTTCAAGATCGTCCCGGATCTTTATGACATTGTGGTCGGGCAGGCACGGACCAACCAAATCTACGGCTTCCCGCTCATCGATGTGCAACCGCATTACATGCCGGCCTGGGAGCAAAGCGTCAAGCGCATGATGGATGTATTGATCTCCGCAGCGATCCTGGTCCTGGTGGCACCGCTCTGGTTTCTCGTTGCAGTTGCCATAAAAATCGACTCCAAAGGCCCGGTTTTTTACAAGCAGGTGCGCGTCGGAAAAGACTGTAAGGAATTCGGTGTTTACAAGTTCCGGTCGATGGTGCAGGATGCGGAGTCGACATCGGGGCCACAGTGGGCCCAAAAGCAGGACCCGCGCGTGACCCGGGTCGGCAAAATGATTCGGAAACTGCGTATCGATGAAGTACCGCAATTCTGGAATGTCCTGAAAGGTGAAATGAGTCTGATCGGCCCCAGGCCGGAACGCCCGTTTTTTGTCAATCAGTTTAAGCGCGACATACCGTTTTATGCGCGCAGGCTGAAGGTAAAACCCGGTATCACGGGCTGGGCGCAAATTAAGGGCGACTATGATACATCGATTGAAAATGTCAAAATCAAGCTGCAGTACGACCTGTTCTATCTGGAAAACATGTCGCTGCGCATGGATTTGAAAGTAATTCTGAACACAATCTATATCATGCTGCGCGGGAAAGGACAGTAGGCCGACACGGTCTCCCGTCGCTGACTTGTGCTCCATTTTTATGTTTTGAAAGGACTCAAATGCTAGACCTGAAATTCATTCGCGAAAACCTTGACTCGGTCAAGATCGCGGCCAGGAACAAACGTGAAAAAATCGATCTGGATCACCTGGTGCATCTGGATGCGCAGCGCCGCGAGTTGCTGCAAACCGTCGAGCAGCTCAAACAGGAACGCAACAGCGCCTCGCAACGGGTGGCACAGATGAAGAGAGACGGCGAGTCCGCGGACGCCGAAATAGCCCGCATGCAGGGTGTGTCAAATCAGATTAAAGAACTGGATGGCAAAGTCCGCGAAGTCGCGGAGCAGATCAAGGCATTGCAAAGCTGGGTGCCGAACCCGGCGCACGCCTCGGTGCCGGTCGGCGCAGGTGAAGAGGACAATGTCGATGTCAAGAGCTGGGGCAAGCCGGTCGAAATCGACTTTCAGCCAAAGCCGCATTGGGAGATCGCGGAACAGCTCGGCATGGTGGATTTCGCTCGTGGCGCAAAATTGTCGGGCGCATCATTCATCACTTACATCGGACGCGGCGCCAGGCTGGAGCGTGCGTTGATCAACTTCATGCTCGACCTGCACACTGAAAAGCACGGCTACCAGGAAGTGTCTCCGCCCTTCATCGTGAACCGGCAAACCATGTTTTCGACCGGGCAACTACCCAAGCTGGAAGAGGATATGTATCACGTGGACCTCGATGATTTGTTTTTGATCCCGACCGCCGAGGTCCCGGTTACCAACTTGCACCGCGATGAAATGCTGCAGGCATCGGACCTGCCGAAAAAGTATGCAGCCTACACGCCTTGTTTCAGGAGAGAAGCAGGCGCGCACGGCAAAGATACGCGCGGACTGGTGCGGGTGCACCAATTCGACAAAGTAGAGATGGTGCAATTCGTCAGGCCGGAAAATTCTTACGAGGTGCTGGAAACGTTACTCGGTCATGCCGAGGAAGTGCTGCAGTTGCTGCAACTGCCCTATCGCGTTATCGAGCTGTGCACGGCGGATCTCAGCTTTGCGGCAGCAAAATGTTATGATATCGAGGTCTGGGCGCCGGGAGTTGACAAGTGGCTGGAGGTTTCTTCGTGCAGCAACTATGAATCCTTCCAGGCGCGGCGCGGCAACATCAGGTTCCGCAATGAAGAAACCGGCAAGCCTGACTTCGTTCATACGCTTAACGGCTCAGGTCTGGCGCTACCCCGAACCGTCATCGCGATTCTTGAAAACTACCAGACCGACGAAGGAACCGTGGTGGTGCCTGAGGTCTTGCGTGAATATATGGGAATGGAGGCCATAAAGTAAGGCGGATGACTGAGAAAGATTTCACCAAAAATCTACTTCATGATAGCAAAGATATCCTGCAGCTATTTCTGGATTTGCTCAGCGAGCACCAGGTTGATTACTGCATCATCGGTGGCTTGGCCGTCAATGCTTATGTTGAGCCTGTGGTTAGTTTGGACCTCGATATCGTTATCGCTGCTGAAGCAACCGAGGATCTAACGCGCGCTGCCGGCGACGTTTTCTCGATAAGCAGGTATCCTCATAGCATCAATCTCCACAGTGAGCTTTCTGATCTCCGTATTCAAATACAGACAGACGTGCGGTACCAGGCGTTTATTGGCTCCGCTGCAGCCCAAAATATCCTGGGTTATGAAATGAACGTAGCCAGTATTGAAAATGTACTGCAGGGTAAAATTTGGGCCTACTGCGACGAGCAAAAACGACAAAGCAAACGCCAGAAGGATCTGGCTGATATCATGCGGCTGACTGAGTCCTTCCCAAACCTCGCTGAGAGGCTGCCAGAGTCCATAAAAGCGATGATAGTTTAACGATCCACAAGATATTGACTGCCCGGAATAAGTAGCCCGATGAAAACCGCAACCGAAACAGAACTGCGTGACCAAATCATAGATATCGGCAAGTGCCTGTACGACAAAGGCCTGGTCGCGGCCAACGACGGCAATATCAGTTTTCGTCTGAATTCAGAGAACGTTCTGGTTACGCCAACCGGGGTTTCGAAGGGGCATTTGACCACGTCCGGCCTGGAAATTGTCGATTTGGCCGGAACTAGTTTGTCCGGCGGCAAGCCCACCAGCGAACTGCCTCTGCATTTGTACATTTATGAAAAACGACCCGATGTACAGGCGGTGGTGCACGCCCACCCGCCGTATGCCACCGGCTTTGCCACCGCCGGGCTGGCCCTGGATAAATGCGTTCTGGCCGAGATAATCGTCACAATCGGATCCGTGCCCCTGGCGGCCTATGGCACACCCTCGACCCCGGAGCTGCCGGACAGTCTTGAACCGTTTGTGGATTCCTGCGATGCTTTTCTTTTGGCCAACCATGGCGTGGTCACGGTCGGCAAGAATCTGTGGGATGCGTACCACAAGCTGGAGCGGGTTGAACACTACGCTCACATTGTCTTCATCGCCCACGCCCTGGGCGGAGAGCAGGTTTTGCCGCGCGAGGCAGTAAAAAAACTCTACGACTTGCGCGAGAACTACGGCGCTCCCGATCATAATCCGGGCTGCTACGCCGATACAAGTAGCTCCGGATGTGGCTGCGAGCACGAAGAACACGCGGAGATGAGCCCGGCGGAATTCAATGAAATCGTAGAAACCGTTCTGGCTGCTGTCCGAGACTAATCCTATTCTCCCCCAAAAGAACTGCGAGCACTCATGGAAAACGCCGGCTGGTTATCAATTTTGCCTCCTGTCGCGGCCATTGTCCTGGCCATCTGGACCAAGCAAGTCTTCATCTCCCTGTTTTTCGGCATCTGGTTAGGTTGGTCTATTCTGGCCGGCGGTAATCCGCTGGTCGGGCTGCAGGATGCGCTGGAAGGCATCATCAGGGTCTTCGAGGATGGCGGCAACACCAAGGTCATCGCGTTTAGCGCAATGGTCGGCGCCCTGATTGCTTTTACCCAGCGTTCCGGCGGAGTGGACGGGTTTATCGCCTGGGTTCTCCGCAAAGGGTTTGCCAGTGACAGACGCTCTGCCGGGTTGCTGGCTTTCGGCATCGGTACAGTTGTCTTTGTGGAGTCGAGCATTACCTGTCTGGTCACCGGCTCGGTCGCCAGACCCCTGTTTGACCGTCTGAAAATCTCACGCGAGAAACTGGCATATGTATGCGACTCGACCTCGGCGCCCATCTGTATTCTGGTGCCCCTGAACGGTTGGGGGGCGTATATTATGGGTTTGTTAGCGGCGCAAAACCTGGACACCCCGTTTTGGGTCCTGTTTAAGTCCTTGCCGTTTAACTTCTATGCGATCTCGGCGCTGGTGCTGCTGCTGGTGGTCATTGTGACCGGAAAGGATGTCGGTCCCATGGCTGCAGCCGAGAAGCGTGCCCGTGAACTGGGCAAGGTCCTGCGTGACGGCGCCGAACCGGTGGTTTCCACGGAAGTGATAACCATTGCCGCCAAGGACGGCGTGGCCCCGCGCGCTGCCAATATGCTCGTTCCCATTGCGATCATGGTTCTGATGATGCCGATCGGCCTGGGCATCACAGGCGGCGGCAACATTATGCGAGGCTCGGGCTCAACTTCTGTCTTCTGGGCGGTCTTGGCCGCAATTGTCGTTTCCGGGCTTCTTTACAGAGTTCAGGGTATCATGAGTCTACGCGAGCTGGTGGACCTCTTTTTCAAAGGACTCGGGGGACTGATGCCGCTGGCCCTGTTGATGATGCTGGCATTCGCCATCGGCGATACCTGTAAAGCGTTGGGCACCGGTCCGTTTGTGGCGCACAGCGCCAAAGGGTGGGTCAGCCCGAACCTTGTACCAGCCATTCTGTTTCTGGTTGCCGGCTTTATCGCGTTTTCAACCGGAACATCCTGGGGCACATTTGCTATCATGATTCCCATAGGGATTCCCATGGTCGGTTTGATGGGTGCGGACCTGAGCGTCACTCTAGGCGCCATCTTGAGCGGCGGTATTTTCGGAGACCACTGCTCTCCGATTTCCGACACCAGCATCATCTCGTCCATGGCATCTGCGTCCGATCATATCGACCATGTCAGGACGCAATTACCCTATGCCCTGATCGCCGCGGGGATATCTTTGCTAATGTATTTTGTTGTTGGGTACTTGTAGACTCTCTCGGTTGGGAGCTCAGTGCGAACGCTCGCAGAGAGAACAGCCTGGCCGAGCCACCTTGGCATGGGCGCCCAGCCTTTCCCGGAATATCGTTTTATGAACTGTGTATCTTACATTGAATATAGACCGAATTCGAGCCGGTCGCAATGTTGAAACTATAGCAGGGGATGTCATGGCAAAATTTTCAGCTCTCGTCGCACTCTCGATTCTGACCCTGCTGGTGCCAGGATGTGGGGACGATGAAAATCCGTTAAACCCGGACACAATTCAGTTTAGCAGGCACGTGCAACCGGTCTTGAACGAGTACGAGTCTATCCTCAAAAGCGCCGGGGTTTTTCCGGAAGGGCTGCAGATGGATTCCTGGTCAAATCTGATCAAGGGATGGCAGCGCGGAGAAGTTGTGATTCCGTTCGACGCGGACAACAGTCTTTTGGTTGAATTGACGACCAAGCTCGACAACACCGAAGAGTTGAGCCCGGACAAACTAAACCTGCTAATCCGCTGGATAACCGAGGGGGCTCCCAATGACGAAGGTGAGATACCTTACGCAAACTCAACTAACCTGCTCTATGTCTGCAATCAGGACGAAGCCAGCATCTCAATAATCGACACCGATGCAAAACTGGTCATCCGCACGGTCGATCTTACGAAGCTGGGACTTGGCCTGCCCATAAACTCCAATCCGCACCATGTGGCCGTTGAACCGGACGGTTCCTCCTGGTACGTTAGTTTGCTCGGACAGGATAAAGTTCTCAAATTCAACCGGGAGAACGAATTCGTGGCTGAAGCGAGTATCAGTATTCCAGCCTTGCTGGCCGCACACCCGGACAATGGTCTGCTCTATGTTTCGAGGTTTCCCCAGGCTGCGGGTGGTGATGAGCCGTTGATCGGTGTCATCGAACGAGCGACTATGCAAGTACAGGATGATATTGTGGTACAGCCGACACCGCACGCCATCGCGGTAGACGGCAGCGGAGAGTTCGTCTACACCTGCAGCATCTCCAGCAATCTGGTTGTGCCTATCAATGCTGCCGCCGGTGAAGCGGAGGCCCAATTTGTCAACCTCGGCCCTGCCAGGGGCCCTATCCAGTTAGCTGTGTCTCCTGACGATCAGGTACTGGCGGTCTCGGCGCAAATCTCGAACGAGATGTTCATCATCGATGTGAGTGACCCGGGAAACCGCACCATCAGCAAGAGCATCCCGGTGAACGCAACGCCGTGGCATCCCGTATTTTCTCCGGATGGTGGGACCGTTTATGTCGGCAACCAGGGGGCGAATACGATCTCCGCAGTTGCAGTCGCGAGCGGCAACGTGACAGTCATGGGTAATGGCAGCGGCGACGACGGCATTGCGCAGCCGCACGGCATCGCCATCACCGGCGACGGCAGCTTTGTTTTTGTCTCAAATCGCAATGTTCTCGGCGCCTACACGCCACGCTTTGATCTGGGTGACAATCGCAATGCCGGAACCGTAGTCGTCGTCAACACCAGCACGAATACGGTCGACAAGATCATTGAAATCGAGAACTTCGGATCAGGGATGGCCATCAGCCAGCTATAGTCATTGGGTTTAGCTTTGGCCGCGTACGCCGGCACTGAAGCTTTGCCCATCTTCACGGGCCAAACCAGCTGGACATAAAGAGGTTCATAGGCCGAAGTGAATGGTCCACAATATCTTTGGTAATCATTCAAACGTGCGAAAACATCCCCCAAAGTTTCCAAGAGCTGCCGGCGTTGTGCTTGGCGCGCTGATGACTTGCTGCATTTCTGCTTGCGAGCGCACACAGTCGATCAATCCCACAGAAGCGATTGCCCCTGTCGATTCGCTGCAGGCGCTGCGCGCGACTTTTGGTAATCCTGAGTCATGCAAGCCGTGTCATCCCAACCATTTTCAGGAGTGGCAAACGTCCATGCACGCGTACGCTTTCTCGGATCCGATTTTCTTCAAGCTGAACGAGATCGGGCAGGAGCGCTCCAACGACCGCCTGGACCAGTTTTGTATAAAATGCCACAGCCCGGTCGCGACAATATTTGGTGAAGCGCCCCCCGGGTTTGATCCCGCCGGGGTTTCGGCTTTGGCCAAGAAAGGTGTGCAGTGTGACGTCTGCCACAGCATAAGTTCATTCGAACGCGGCCGGGGAATCCAGGCATTTCACACCGACCAAATCAAACGAGGGCCGATCCCGGACCCGCAAGCCAATGCTTTCCACGAGTCCGCCTTTGATCTGGCTTACGAAAAGTCCAAAATCTGTGCGCCCTGTCACGACGTTCTCTCCCCCGATGACGTTCAGATCGAATTCACGGCCACTGAGTGGGACCGAAGCCCTTATGCCGGTATGGGACTCGAATGTCAAGGCTGCCACATGCCGGCCTACCAGGGGCGGGCCGCGGTAGGCGGTCCTTCCCGCACCGTACACCGGCACACATTTGTCGGCGTGGACGTCCCTCTGGTTGACTTTCCGGGCCGCGAGCAAGCCACGGCCCTGGTCCGGGACCTGTTACAGAACGCCATATCTCTAAAGGTGACGGCGCCATCTCAGCTCAAACGCGGCGAGGAACTGCCGGCGTCGGTCCAAATCATAAATGACAAAACGGGACACAGCGTGCCGTCCGGGGCTGTCTTCGAAAGACAAATGTGGCTCGAAGTTATTCTGCTGGATCCCCTGCGCGGAGATGTCCTGTTCGAAAGCGGCACCCTCGATGACAACGGCGATCTGCTGAACTCCAAGAGTGAGGCGGTCAGGGCCGGGATCGTACCGGCAGACAGCAACCTCGCGCTTTACCACGGCACACCCTACAGGAACGGGGAGGAGACTTTGTTTTTCTGGGAAGCAGACGCCATCCGGGAAAACACGATTCCGGCCTTCAGTTCGAGTACTGCCGAGTACAGAATGCCGCTCAGTATGGCCACGTCCACTGTCCAGTTGCAGATACGCCTGCGCTTTAGATCCTTCCCGCCTTATTTGCTGCGCGCGATTGGCAAAGCGGAATTGCTGCAAGAAATGCCGATCTTTGACATGGCCACCTTTCAACAGACGATCACGATCAGTGACTGAACAAGGTATGGCAGCTTTTACTGGAAAAGGAATTGCTGTCATTGTCTTGTGCGCGCTCCTCTGCCCGGTGGCGGTGCCGGCGCAAGCGCTCGAATTCCAGCGCGTGGTGGCGCCCTTTAGCGTAACTGACCGCGATGCCAGGCAACTCCCCTTTCCCTTCCTGGGTGGCTTCAACGCTCCGCGGCCGCAGTTTGTAGACATCGATGGCGATGCTGACCTGGATCTGTTTGTGCAGGAGCAAAACAAGTCGAGTGCCGGACCCGGCGTTTTGATGTACTTTGAGAATACCGGCTCGGCGCAGGCCTTGCACTATGAATGGCGCACGGACAGCTTTCACGATCTCGATATCGGCAACTGGTACAAGTTCATCGACGTGGATGGCGATGGCGACTTCGACCTGTTTGCCGAAAACGGTGTGGCCGTCCTGCGCTACTACCGCAACGAGGGCACGGTCACAAACCCGCAGTTTGTCAGCCTGACCGATAGCCTGAGGGAGGTTGAGGGAGCGCCGATTTTCTTTGATGCGGGCAGTTTTCCGGAGTTGGTCGATTTCGACTGTAACGGCACAATCGATCTCTTCATTGGCCGGTCGGCCGCCGGCACGATTTCATTTTATAAAAATCTCGGGCTGGATCTTGCCGGGACGCCGCAGTTTGAATTGGTGACAGACCGCTTTCAAGACATTTCAATCATCGGCGAGACAAACACGACGACCCTTGACAAGAGCTCGGAGGCGGCGACACACGGTTCCAACTCGCTCAGTCTGGTAGACGTTGACAGTGACGATGATTTCGATATTTTTTGGGGAGACTTGTTTGAGCCCGGCCTGGTTTTTTTGCGCAACGACGGCACGTGCACGGATCCGAATATCTCCATTACGACGCGACAATATCCACCGAATGATCCTCTCAACTCCAGTGGTTTTAACGCCCCGCGCTTTGCAGACATTGACAATGATTCCGATCTCGATCTGTTTGTCGGTGTTCTGGGAGTCGCGTTTGCGAACGGGTCGCATTTTACCGACAACTTCTATTTCTACAAGAATAATGGCAGGCCTGAGTCACCGCAGTTTGTTCTGCAGGAAACACGCTTCATTGCAACACTCGACGTCGGCAGCAATAGTGCGCCGGCTTTTGTCGACATAGATGCTGATGGCGATCTGGATGTGTTTATCGGCAACGAAGCTTCGGCAAATGATCTCACAAAGGCTGAGCTTGCTTTCTACCGCAACACGGGAACCCCCGGGGCGCCGGAGCTTACATTTGAATCCTCAGACTTTCTGGAATTGCAGCTTGGCACCTTTTACGCTCCGACTTTTGTAGATATCGACGCTGACAATGACCCGGATCTTTTCGTGGGCAGATGGGATGGCAAACTTAGTTTTATCGAGAATACCGGCACGCCACAGGTGTTTGCTTTTGGGGCTGCGCAGCAAAATTATCGGGCCGAGATCGCGGGTAAAGACTCAGTCATTGACGTCGGCAACAATTGCACCCCGACCTTTGCCGACATTGACAATGATGGCGACTATGACCTGTTCATGGGAGAATTCCTCCGGACGATCAACTTTTATGAGAATATTGGCTCGGCGACCGAACCGGTATTTCGTTTTGTCACAAACAGCTACGCAGACATAAGCCAGGGTCTCTACATTTATCCATCGTTCGCCGACGTCGACGCTGACGGGGCTGTCGATCTTCTGGTGGGGAGCGACCGCGACGGAATCGTCCTTTATCGTAATATGGGTTCCGCCGGCAATGCTGTTTTTACACCCGACTCATTACCCGATATAAAGGCGCCGCCGCGAGCAACCCCGCACTTGGTCGACTTTGACAGCAATGGCGACCTGGACCTTTTTTCGGGTAGTGGCAAGGGTGGTCTGCTCTTATTCGAAAATACGAGCTTTCCTACTGCCATTACTCCGGACCAGCCGGCCAGCACCGCGCCTGCGACTTTTTCCCTAGAGCAGAATTTTCCGAATCCATTCAACCCGGAAACGAGAATCCGGTACAAGGTGGAACGCCGGGGATACGTGAGAATTGTGGTGTTCAATACGTTAGGACAGGAGATTGTGACATTGGTCGACGAAGTGACCGACCCCGGCCGGTACGGCGTCACCTGGCGCGGACGGGACAAGAATGGTACAATCGTGAGCTCGGGCATTTATGTCTACCAGATCCAGGTGGACAAAGATATGGCAAGCCGACGCATGCTGTTCCTGAAATGAGATAAGCAATGGCATGCAACGGTAACTTATCATGAACACGCGCGGTGTCCCGCAAAGCACCACCTGAACAGGTAATAAAGAGGTTAGCCATGAACAGATTTTGCTCCAGCATGATTGTAGCGGCGTTGATTTCGGCTGCGGCAGCACAAGTAACTCACGCGCAGGAGTTTGAGTTTTCTGCACAACAGACGGCGGGACCTGGCAGCGCGACCCTCACACTGCAGGTGGTCGATCCGGCCCTGACCACTGGTCAGGATTATCGTGCGTCTCTCAATTCAAGCGCGGGTGGACTTGTCTATTCGATCGTGAACGCGACCACTGGCGTGACGGTCGTGCCCCCGACGCCCATCGATGAACCTTCTGCGATTTTTGATGGCTTGCGGGCGCAACTGGTGCAGACGGACTCTCGCATCGAGCAGTTGCAGGAGGTTTCTTACGCCGGATCGCCGGTAGCGCCGCCCGTGCACATCTTTCGTCCCGGCGACCGGAAAGGATTGGGCGGACCGAACTCAACCGGCGAGTTTACCTTTGTTTCTGGTGCCGGCGGCGGCTTCGGTGATATCGCGAGCCATGAAAGGAATACGGCCGGCTTTGATTATGAAATTCGGTTTGATGGCAATCCGCTGGGCCGCAACAAGTTGATTTATGCTTTTCAGGGGACAGGAACCATTAACGTGCCGTTTTCCGTTTGGAATATTGGCAGCGCGACTCCGGACGATACCAGCGATGACCGGCAGGTACTGGCCATTGGTTTCGATGACGGGGGCAGCCCGACGGAATACGACGGCGGTGCCGCGCCGGCGGATGGCGGACCAGGCAACATGTACGACCGCATCTACATCTTTGAAATAAACCAGAGCGCGATCGGAGTGGCTGACCTGAACAATGACGGTGTGGTTGACTACGATGACGTTCTGCAAGACATCGCGAACAATGGCGGCGACATCAGCCGGCAGCTAGCGGGACGGCCCTACCTCGGGAATCGTGTGCTCTCACGCTTTAGCATGGTCAGCCTGGTGGGTGATCCCAAATACATCCCGCCGGCGGGGACGACCATTCGCATCACCACCAGCAAACCGGCATCGGATGGTGACGTTTTCGAATTTACCGCGCCCGAATTTGAGCTGTTTGTGACACCCTTTGCTTTGGATTTTCTAAACGTGCGGGCGGGTTCTCCAAGCATACAGAGCCTCCTGGTGCACAACAGCGGTGCAACGGCGCTACAGGTCAGTGACATCGTGTTTGAGTCAAATGACTTTTCGGTGTCCACTACCAGCTTTTTGCTGGCGCCCGGCGATAGCGCAGCCATCGATGTTACTTTTGTGTCTGCGACAGACGGGGCCAACGAAACCAGCCTGACCATTGTCAGCAACGACCGGTTCTTTCCGAGGTACGAAATCCCGATTCGTACGGAAGCCCTGCCGGTCGCTGACGGGCGAATCGACATTATTAGCCGTTTGGATATCAGGCAGGACGGCGTCATCCGTAGCGATGTGGCCGATATCTGGGGATATTTTGATGCCGCCACTTCACGGGAATATGCCCTGGTGGGCTACGGGATTTTTGCTGATCCGCCCAACGCCGGTCTAAGCATCGTAGATGTCACCGAGCCAGCCCAGCCATTTGAAGTAGCCAACCTCAGTTCGGTGCTGGGCTTCGACGTCAAGGTTTGGCAGAGTTACGCATATACCGTGAATGGCATCGCAGGCAATGGCGCTATCATCGACCTGAGCGACCCGCAAAATCCGCAAGTCGTGGGTTCGTTTCCGTCATCGCATAATATTTTTGTTTCGGACGACGGCTTCCTGGTCAGCTCCGCCCCGGGCGTTATCTACGACCTCAATCAGGATCCCAAACGTCCGGCGGAAATATGGCGCGACCCGAACCCGTCAGGCCACGATGCGGCGATTGTCGCCGATAGATTCTATGATTTCCATGGCGGGTTGGGCACCTTTATTTATGACTGGAGCAATCCACGGGAGCCACAACTGCTGGGAGCGATAACCGACCCTGCGATTCAATTCCATCATAGTGGCTGGCCGACCGAAGATGGCAACTTTCTTTTTGTTTGTGATGAACTTGCTCGTCACCCAACCGCGGACTTTACGGTTTGGGATATCAGCGATATTGGTAATCCGGCCAAAGTGTTTGAATTCGCCCATCCCGGGGCCACTATCCACAACTTTTATGTTGTCGGCGACTACGCCTACGTGTCATATTACACGCAAGGATACTGGATTTTCGATGTTTCCAACCCGCGGCAGCCTGTGGTGGTCGACTCTTTTGACACCTCTCCTGACTTTCAGGGCGAGGGCTTCAACGGTGCGTTTGGCGTCTACCCATTCGCTCCATCCGGCAATGTCTTTGTCAGTGACAGCGAAAAGGGACTGCACGCATTTGCATCGCTCACGCAAGCGCCGACTTCCGTCGACGATGAGCGGCTTCCCGTGCATTTTGTCCTGCACGACAACTATCCCAATCCCTTTAATCCTGAGACGAGGATTGTCTTTGACCTGGCCACAGCCGCAGATGTTAAGATTGAAATCTTCAATACCGCCGGACAAATCGTGCGCACCCTGGTCGATGCCGAGAAAACGGCGGGCAGTCACCAGGTAGACTGGAATGGTCTGAGTGATTCCGGCCTGGCGGTGTCTTCCGGTGTGTATTTTTACAGGATTAGAACGCGGGGATTTACAGACAGCAGGCGCATGCTCCTGCTGCGCTAAGGATGGTACAAACCGGCATCCAGAACCTGACCGGGGCTGCTCTACCTGAGCACGACAGCTTCATCTTCCTGGTACGAATCGTAGTCCGTGTTGACCTCCCACAAATTGTGACTCGCCTGCTCCTGCACATTTTCCGCGGCCAGGATTCCCATCAGGATGCTGTGATCCTGATTGTTATACTTAAAAGCCCCGTAGCGGCCGATGGCCTGCAGTCCCCTTATCGAGCCTAGGTAGTCCTGAATGGGTCCAAGGACCTTACGGTAGCCGGTACTGTAAACCGGGTAGCACCGGGGGATACGGTGCACATGCCCGTTTAGGATTTTTGCATTCCCCACCAGGCCACTGCTCCGCAGCTCCTTTCCGGCAAGTTCCACAATTTGCGGTTCACCTTCTCGCCAAAGCGCGTCTTCGTCATTGCACCAATACTCCAGCGCCAGTATACTGGACCTCTCAGCCCCGTACAGATCGGATGACCAGTTACGGAAGTTGGTAATCCGGCCAACGCGCACCTCCGGCGAATGCACGTAAAGCCAGTTGTCGGGAAACAAGTTAGGTGAATCGACTTGTAAATACACCAGTATGGTATTGCGAAAGCGCAGGAACTGCGTCAGATACTTGACATGCGGCGGAGACTCCGGCAAGCGCGCTACCAACACCGGAAGAGGCATGCTCGAAATAATGTGGTCGTATTTCCGCAGCGCCCCATCCCGCAAGACGATACCAGTAGCCACACCGTTTTCCGTGAATACTTTTTCCACTTGTGTACCATAATGAACGAAGCCGCCGTTCTGGACGATGCGCTGCGCCATTCGCTCGTACACCATGCCGGCGCCAAGTTTTGGATAAGCAAATTCATCGACCAGGGTTTTGTGCTGCCTGGTGTTGCTCTTGAGAAGGCCGTTCTTGACCGCTTCGTACAGGGAGAGCTGCCGGATTCTCTGCGCAGCAAAATCCGCGTCCAGCTCCTGGCACGAGATACCCCACAGCTTCTCGCTGTAAGTTCGAAAAAACATTTCATACAGTCGGTTGCCAAAATGTTGGACCACCCAGTCCTCAAACGTGGCCGGGTCGCATGGTGCAGAACATTTGGACTTTAGATAACTCAAACCACAATGAACGGCTTCCACAAGGCCAAGCTTGGCGAGCGCATCAAACGGTTTGAGCGGGTAGTCGAACAGCTTGTTTTCATAGTGAATTCTGGTCATGCGGTTGATCACGGTAAAGTCACTCCCCACCACCTCGAACCACAGACGATTGACTCGTTCATCTTTACTGAAGAATCGGTGCGGTCCAAGGTCGACCGTTTGATTCCAGAGACTTATGCTTTTTGCGAGGCCCCCAGGTTGCGTCCCGGCTTCGAAGACTTCGACCGGCACGCCTCTTTTGCTGAGCATGTAGGCGGCGGACAAACCAGCCGGTCCGGCGCCGATAACTGCCACTTTGGGCTGACGAGGTTTGATGCGATAGACTTTCCCTAGGCTATTCTTCAAAATAGTACTCCTGAGTCGGTTTAGCCTTATCTGGTCGTTTCAGGTTTATCTGGTGATGTTAGTCTATTGATTCTTCAGAAGTTGCAACGAGCCTGCTAATGCCCGCGATACGCTGACTCCATTCCATGTTAGCTGCTGGGACTTGTTGCGCAGCCAGCTTCAGCAGCATTTGACCTTCTTCGGCCTTACCTACCATCAGCGCCGCGGACGCGAGATTAAAAATGTCCTCGTACCCGTGTCGCATTGAGAAAGGGTTGACCCCTTTTTTGAGTGCTTTGTAGGCGGCCACGTAATTCTCCATTTGCGCATGGCAGAACCAAAGCCGTTTGAAAATATCGGCCCGGGCTGTGACCGTTGCTCTGCCCAGAGCAGCCGTCAGGGCAGCAAGCGCGTCTGGGTGGCGCTTTGAAGCGGCCAGTATGTCAGCCCGAAGCAGATAACCTTTCGGGGCCTCCGGAAAGGCATCGATAATCTTCTGCGCGTGTCGCAGCGCTGCATCGAACTGCTGGGACTCAAGGAGTAAGGAACCTAGCACATAGTTCGTCAACGCGCCTTCCGGGTAGGTTTCGTGCACGCGCATCAACTCGCCGGTCAAGGCAGCCTGCTGAGCGCGCGGCAATGTCGCCACCTCCAGGTCTCCGAGCTGAAACGGGTCAATTAAGCGCAGCGCGTGGTCTGCGGCAATTTTCGGCTTGCGGGTTGAGTTGGCATAAAGAACCTGGATGTCGTCGTAGAAAACGCAGACATATTCCGGAAACTGACCTATGGCATGGCGAAATCGCTGCTCGGCCAGAGGTGAACTGATAAAGTCCGGTTGATACTTGCTGATAAAATTGCCCAGGGCGGCGGAATCCGTCAGCGCAGTTGCGGCCTCAAAAAAGTCAGCATCATCAAACATCGACATTTGCAGGTCCATAAAAATGGTATACCGGGGGAAGAGACGCCACTGCAGGTAGCCGCCATATCCGGGATCATTCAGGACCGTACCGCCTGCCTGCACTTCATTCAGAAAAGCCACGATACCGGCCGGTAATCCGCGATTGGAAAAAGGGTACTTCGGGCGACTGGAGAAAGTCTGCTGCAGAAATGCCGCCGGCACCAGAATCAACAAAATGCCGAAAGCTGCCAAACAAACAGGCCGCAGTTTAGCGCCAACAAAGTCAAAAGACATTGACCGGAATTGAGCGCTAAGCAATGGCAGCACCAGCAAGATGAATTCAATTCTGAATCTGGCCGCGCGCAATAACAGGATCAGGGCGCAGGCCCACAACAGCGTGTGGCTGAGACGAAGTTTTTGAGCGACAACCGCCCTTGCGATGCCCACACAAGACAGGACCAGGAGCGTATTCACAATGGTCTGAACATCGGGAGCGAACGCCGCAAACCGAAACGAGGTCAGTTGGGCGAGCGGGACCGGCTGTAATTCGTCAATGTAAAGTGAGACATGAGCCGGCAACGAGAATGGCAGTGCCAGCATGCTCAGGCCGTGCGGAGTCAGACAGATCGTGCCCATTGCAACTGCAAGGGACAACACGAAGACTTTGTCTGTGCGGGTTGCAGGCTTCCCGTTTTTGAAATGTTCGAAAATGAACTCCCCGAGATACGCACCATAAATAACGAGGGCTACAGGATATTCAATTCCGTGCAAGTTGGCCCACGCGAGAGTGATAATCGGCAGCAGGAAAACAAAGCCGCGCTTGTGCTCCAGCAGATAAAGCGACAAAACGATGAACAAGTACGAAAACAGGTGGGGGCGGACCAGTTGCAGCCGTAGAATCAATGAAAGACCGTACAGAACAAACAGCGCCAAGGTTGCAGGCTGCAGGGTGGCTTTCTTCTCACCTGATGCCAGGTAAGCAAAGACAAGCCCGATCGTGGCCAGGTACACAATGGCCCTGAAAATCACCAGGCCCTGGTAGCCGGCAAGAGAGAACAGTTTGAAAACAAACACCTGAAAAAGCCAGTAGTAATCGATCAAGCTCTTTGCGGGTTCAATAAATGAGAAATAGCTTGTGGCGGGGAGCAACCCTGTGTCCGAAAAGTACCTGCCGCCGCTGAGATGAAACCAAAGATCGGTATCGCCCATAAGAATCGGCCAACTGAGATAGCAGCAACCGGTCACTGCAAAAAAGGCGACGACGTATATCCTGGAAAACAATGCTTGCTGGATTGAGAAGAAGGTTGATCGTAATCGAAATGGGGTCATAAGTGTCAAATGTAATGTGTTCTATCCTTTTATCGGTCGTCGTCGGTTTGTTTGTTAGCAAGGAACTGTTTTCTAAAAACTTGTAACATCTGCTTGATTCTTCACTGGCATATTCATATTTTGTTTTGCTTTCTCCAAAAACCTGACTTGGCGCCTTCAGCGCTGAACCAGCTATCCCGGAGAAACCTGGCAGCGGCCGGTTTAGGAACAAAAAGGCCCGCCACTCCGGGAAGAAAAGGCTGTGTTCTCTGTATAGTCTATTGCATGTTGCCTATGACTCATATCTTTCGCACGCCCAGCATTGCGCTTCTGATCGTAATTCTCGTCACGGCGGTGGCGCCGCCAGTCAAGCCGTCTCCGCGCGCGGCGGAAGGTGGCGCTTCTATTCCCGACGTTTACCCAAACCTGATCGTTGTCAAACTTAGGGCCGGTGGCTTCGGTAAGCTTGTCTCTGCAACCGGCAACCGGTCCCTTGACCGCTTACTTGCGCAGGAGCGAATCGCTACGCTGGCGCGAGCATTTCCAAAAGCAGACGGCCTGGCCTCTACCCAGTCCGGCCCGTTGAGTGGCGTCTACCTAGCCAGGTTTTCCGGTCCGCGTTCCCCGAACGATGTCGCGAAAGCAGTTGCTGCGTCCCCTCTGGTGGCGTACGCAGAGCCCCTTTATACTCACCGGCTTTCCGACCAGCCGAACGATCCGCGATTTTCAGAACAGGACTACCTAACGATCATCCAGGCTGAATCCGCCTGGGACAAAGTAAAAGGCAGTTCCGGCAACGTGGTTATCGCTATCATCGATGGCGGCACCGATATCGACCATCCAGATCTTGCCGCCAACATCTGGCTGAACACAGGTGAAGTTGCAAACAACGGCTTGGATGACGACGGCAACGGTTTTATCGATGATGTGCGCGGGTGGAATTTCTCAAACGACTCCAACGATCCAACCGCTACGACGGATCACGGGACGCTCACCGCCGGGTTGGCCGGCGCGGTGACTGATAATTCGCTGGGTGTGGCGGGCGCAAGTTGGAATTCCATCATTATGCCTGTTAATGCTGCGGATCCTGCGGATGATGATTTGGTCAAATTCGGCTATGAGGCCATCGTCTACGCCGTTGAAAACGGCGCGGATGTTCTGAATCTGAGCTGGGGACGCAGAGGGCCTCCTTCCGGATTCGAGCAAGACATAATTGAATTTGCGCATGACCAGGGAGTGGCAATTGTTGCATCGGCCGGCAACGATGGCGCTTTTGCGAACAATTTCTACCCTGCTTCTTATCCTAACGTGTTATCGGTTTCCGCCACCACCGCTCAGGACAGCAAGGCCGGTTTTGCCAACTATGGTGACTACATCGACCTGGCCGCACCCGGGGTTGGGTTGCTCAGCACCATAAACGGCGGTGGTTTTGGGCCGCTGACAAGTGGCACATCCTTTTCAGCGCCTCTGGTGTCCGGCATCGTTGCCCTGGTCAAAACACAGCACCCTGACTGGCTCGGCATCCAGGCCGCAGAACAAGTCCGGGTCTCAGCGGATGATATCGACAGTCAACTGGGCGGCTTTGCCGGTTTGCTCGGCAGAGGGCGACTCAATGCGAACAGAGCAGTTACAATCACTTCGCCCTCGGTGCGCAGTGTCGGTATGGAGGTGGTAGACTCGGACCGCGACGGCGTTATCCAGGCAGGGGAAAGTATCCTGGTCACCATTACATTCATAAATTATCTGGCGTCTGTCTCGGGTGTTAAGTTTACACTCACGCCCAACACACCACTGGTAACATGGATTGATGAACTACCCACATACTCGGTCGAGACCTTGGGAGAGCTCGACGTACCGTTTGAGTTGAGCGTTTCCCCGTCAGCGCCCCCAGGACTGGAAGTCCGTTTTACGATCGCGCTTGCAGCGGAGGGGTACTCAGACCGCGAACAGTTTTCGCTGGTCGTCGAACCACCGTTCCGTGACATCAGCATCAACAATATCAGTACCTCCATCACGAATATCGGCCGGATCGGGTTTGCGGATGTTTCTAATCAAAAGCGCGGATCCGGGTTCTCTTACAAGGGAAGCCCAAACCTCATCTATGAGGGTGCCATCATGGCCGGCCTGGGACCGAACGCTGTTCTCAACTCAGCTCGCTCCGGTCTTCGCAACGGAGGCTTTTTTTTCGATCAGGATTTTGGGCCAGCCAGCGAGACGACATTTCGGGTCGATACGCCCGGCGCATTGACCGAGCAGGAAAGCAGCGCGATCATGGACGACGACAGGTCGAGCAGGTCGAAGGGCTTGAGAATCACTCAGGAGACCCTGGCGGAATCATCGACGCCGAATGAAGACTTCGTCCTTTTGCGCTATACTCTGGACAACCGTGGTGAAGAGGCGCTGCAAAATCTGCACTTTGGCCTTTTCCTGGACTGGGATATTGCTGCGACACCCGGCGGCGTATTGAGTAATTCATCAGATTTCACTTTGGAGCAGAAACTGGGATTTGTCTCATCCGGCTCTTTCTTCGTGGGCAGCGCGCTTCTTTCCGATCAGAATCTGTCATTCCGCGCAATTGATGCAGCAAGTTTGGAATTTAACCTCAATGACGGTTTTTCGCAGGCCGAAAAATGGCAGGCGCTCAGTGGTGGCATTCACGCTCCCAGGATAGACGACAAGGACGTTGCGCAGGTCATAGCCGCCGGTCCTTTGAGTCTTGCGCCCGGGGAGATTGTCGAGGTGGGTTTTGCGCTAATTGGAGGAGACAGCGTGCCGGACCTGCAAACCAATGCCCAGGCGGCGCAGGCGCTCTGGGATGCGCTCTTTCCCACTTCTGTGGCCGAGACAGCGCTGTCGGCAATTCCGCGGAAACTCACTCTGGGACAGAACTTCCCTAATCCCTTTAACCCAAGTACCGAGATCCGCTACGAAATCTCCGAGCCGGGAATGGTGGAATTAAGCATCTTCAACTTATTGGGACAAAGGACCGTGACGCTGGTTCAGACTGAACTCACGCCGGGCAGGTACACGGCGACCTGGAATGGCCGTGACATTAGCGGTGTGCAGGTCGCCAGCGGCGTTTATGTCTATGTCCTGCGATCCGCAGACGTGACACTTTCCCGGAAGTTTTTGCTCTTACGTTGATCCCGAAAAGCAAGCGGTCGCCCTCGGACTGCCACCCCAAAACAAAAACCCCGGGCGCCAAGCACTCGGGGTTTAAGTCATGAAAGCCGAAAGATCGCTTAGGTTGTCCGCATCTTTCTATATCTTTTGCGAGCCAGGTTTTTTGCTAGTTTCTTCTTCTCGCTCGGTTTCAGGTAGAAGCTCGCCCGTTTCGCGTCCCTGTGAACGCCCGCGCGCTGACAACGTAGCTTAAATCTCCTTAGAGCCCGATCGATTGGCTCTCCTTCTTTTAGGGTTACGACAATCATTGTGTTCACCCCTCTCACTTCTTTAGGGAAAACGGTGACAGCGGACATCATCACCAATGGGTTACATAATATAACCCTTCCTCTCCGGAAAAAGTTTCTGCCGAACCTTGCGCCAGTGGCCAGCTTTCCGCAGCCACTCGACGGTCCTGCTGCTGCGATGCTGCTCAGACCGTAAAGCCGGACCGTTGGGCCAATGCCCTTTCGTGCGACGCGTGATGCCGGTCAATCCAGCCTAAAGATCGCTTGTCATGATCATCAGCGGCTGCCGCAGAAAGGTCTCATATTTTGGTCTCAGGCGTTCGGCATTATAGTATTTGCCGGTATCGATCGACTTCTTGCGGCCTGTGACGACGTCGATTGAGACGGAATCGTAGCAGCCGTTGTGCAGACTCACCAATCGCCCCGAGGACTTCGACAGGACCAGATCCAGCGCAAGGTTCCCGTAGGCCATGGGCACGATTGAGTCTATTGCATCCGGATCACCGCATCTGACCAGGTAACCCAGGCGCTGATTCACTATGTTAACACGCTTCCCGTCGTTGTACTTGACTGACAGATCCTTTAGTTTGACTGCCACGGTGTCACCGATTCCACCCAGCTTGCGGTGACCATATTGATCTTTTTCTTCACCCTCAAAGGACATATCAGAATCGCCCGTCATTTGAGCGCCCTCTGAGACCAAAACGACCGCATAGTTGCTGGGGTGTTGCTTCCGGTCGTGGACCAAAAGCTCGGCGAGCTGTTCGACGTCAAATGGCGATTCCGGGATTACGCAGCGGTCGGCGGCACCGGCCATGGTCGGCAGCATTGCAGTGTAACCGGCATAACGACCGAAGACCTCGATGACACAAAAGCGTTCATGCGAGCCCGCGCTTGTACGCAGGGTGTGGGTGAGCTCGATTGTCCTGGTGACACAGGTGCTGAAACCGATGCAATAATCAGTACCTGGAACATCGTTGTCCATAGTTTTGGGAATTCCTACTACTTTGACGCCTTCCCGATGCAATCGTTGTCCATAGCTTAAGGTGTCATCGCCTCCTATGGGTATCAGGTAGTCGATTCCCAGGAATTCCAGGTTTTTCAGTACATCGGGTGTTATGTCATTCAATTCCTCCGTATAGGTGTCACGCAAATGCTCTGGGACGATGCTCTTTGGGAGATGACTTGGACGTGTCCTGGACGTGTGCAGAAAGGTGCCACCGGTTCGACCTGCGCGGTCGACAATCTCTTCAGTCAGCTCAGTAACGTGCTGGTTGTTATCAATCTTTTGGTTTGGCACATAATCAACCAGGCCGGCCCACCCTCGACGAATGCCGAGCACGCGATATCCTTCACGCAGAGCCCTGAATGTGACAGCGCGAATCGCCGGGTTAAGCCCGGGAACATCCCCGCCGCCGGTTAGAATCCCAATTGTGCCTTTGTACTTTGCCATACTTGCCTCTTCGATTAAGGTTCGATGTTGCTCACTTTCGTTACAAAAGAGTATGCAAAAACATAAGAATAAAAGCCGGTTCTGCAAGAAAAATCGTCTTAATCTGATCTGGTAGTGACATTCTCCTTTTAAAGAGATCAGGTGGTGCGACGATATGATCTAGGCGGGTAGTAAGATTTGAACATAGGATACAAATGAAAATCTTTCTGGCGAGACAACCCATCTTCAATAAACAACAGCAGGTTGTTGCCTATGAGCTCCTTTACAGGTCAAGTTTGAGTAATTTTTTTGATGGCCAGAATGACGATCAGGCGACCGCATCGGTTTTAACAAACGCATTTTTGACTATTGGAATTGATACAATAACAGACGGAAAGATCGGCTTTGTGAATTTTACCGACAGCTTGCTGCGACAGCAAGTTGCCACTCTGTTCCCAAGTGAGTTGCTGGGCATAGAATTAGCTGGTGCGATCACAGTTGACGAAGAATTGCTCTCGATCTGCACGGACCTCAAAAGACAAGGATATAGAATCGTTGTAGATGACATCGTTAGCGACAACGACATCATGCCATTGTTGAGGCTGGCAGATATCGTTAAGATAGATTTCTTAAATGAAACGAGAGAGGAACAGCCTGCCAAGTTGCTCCGGACTTTCGTAAGCCAGGGGCGATTGCTGGCGAAGAGAGTCGAAGATCGAGCGACATTTGACCGGGCGGTCGAACTGGGATATAGTCTGTTTCAAGGCTATTTTTTTGCAAAGCCAGTTGTCCTATCCGGCAGAGAACCCTGCGCTCACCGGATGAGCTACCTAAATATGTTGCATGAACTCAACCGCTCTGACCTTGACTTTGACCGCCTGGAGACGATCGTGAGTCGGGACGTCTCCCTGTCTTACAAATTGTTGCGCTACGTTAATTCACCGTTTTTTGGCTTACGAAGTGAAATTACAGGCATTCGCCATGCTCTGACCATGTTGGGGCTCATAAAGGCCAGGCAGTGGCTCTCGTTACTAGTGCTGTGTAGCATGGGAAGCGACAAAACCGAAGAGTTGATCGTAAATTCTCTGGTGCGGGCCAAGTTTTTTGAATTACTCGCCCCGCTGACTGATCACGCGGAAGACGCCGATGAACTTTTCACGATGGGGTTGTTTTCTATGGTGGATGCGCTCCTGGATATGCAAATGGCTGACGTCATGGCGGAACTACCGCTCTCCACTGAAATCAAAAATGCTATATTGGGTAAGTCGAGCGCTTATAACGATGTCTACAACTTGCTGCTGGATTACGAGCAGGGAAACTGGCCTGAAGTGTGCAAATACCTGGAGAATGTTACGCTCAAAGACTACGAACTTCCTAAGTACTTTTTGCAGGCCCTGAAGTGGAGCAATCAGGCATTTCCGCGCTGATCTGGCGCTAATCGCGATATCCGTTCTGGACCACTATGGCCTCAGCACGCTCCTCGTAAGCGCGACCTTCAACTTGATGTCCGATTGACATATGCACGCGGGCCAGGCTTTTGAGCACACTTAAGACACTCACGTGCTGCCCGCCAAAAGCCTTCTCCCGAATCGCGAGGGCCCGCTCAAAATGGCTGACGGCTTCCCGGGCGTTGCCCAGCGCCCAATATAATCCGCCAAGATTGTAGAGCGAAGCTGCCACGTTCGGGTGGTTTTCGCCATGGGCCTCTTCCACTACTGCGAGCGCTCGCAGGTAGAGAGGTTCCGCGGCTGAAAACCTGCCCTGGGCATCGTACAGCACCGCCAGATTGTTAAAGGCGGCAGCAACATTTGGGTGCTGTGCAGGCAAGCTCGCCTCTGTTATTTCAAGAACTTTCTGATACAGCTTTTCAGCCTCGTCGTACTTTCCCTGCTCCTTGTATATCGAAGCCAAGGCATTCAAGCAGGACAACAGATCGACGTGATTGCTGCCTAACTTCTTTTCCATAATGGCCCGGGCGCGAACCAGGAGTGGCTCGGCCGACGCTAGATCCGCACGAGCTTTATGGACTTCGGCCAACGTGATTAACACGGCTGCCACTTCAAGGCTAGTTGCCCCGAAAACACGTTCCTTAGTTTGCAAGGCTTGTTGTAGAAGTGGTTCGGCGTCAGGATATTTGCGTTGCGCTTTCAACAGGTTGGCGAGATTACTTTGAGCAACCGCGATCTCCGGATGATGCGGACCGCGGTGCTGCTTTGTGATTTCAAGCGCTCTGGTGTAAAGGTCCTCCGCTTCTGAGAAATTGCCGTATGACTCCTGCAGAACCGCAAGATTGTTGAGGGAGCTGGCGACATCGGGGTGCTGCGCGCCTAAAGCAGTTTCACGAATTTTAAGGGCTCGCAAGCAGCACTCCTCCGCCTCATCCAGATTTCCCATACACTTGAGCAGGACGGCAAGGTTGTTGAGTGAAACAGCTACGAGAGGGTGATTCGGGCCAAATGTCTTTTCCTTGATGTCGATAGCACGGCGATGGTAGGATTGCGCCTTAGCGAGTTTGCCTTGGTCTTTGTAAACAACCGCGAGGTTGTTGAGAGAAGCGGCTATGGCCGGGTCATCATCGGCGAGCATGCGCTCGCGGATAGCCAATGCCTTCTTATGAAAAATGACCGACTTTTGATAGTCTCCGCGAGCCTTGTACAGCTCACCAATGTTATTCAATGAAGTTGCCAGCTCGGGATGTTCGGCCTCGAAGGCTCTCTCGCCAGTCTTGATCAGGCCGGGCACCATCATCTCGGCTTCATTGTATTCCCCTTTCTGGTAGAGCTCGGCAAACTCGCAATTGAGTTGATGCCATTTGGAATTCAGCGCCATCAATGGCCTCAATGATTTTTTATGATTGATGCAGGCGGGACAAAATCTTGCTGATAATAGCAAAAAAATTCGTTTAAAGCAAGCCTGAAATAGGACAATGAATTACGTTTTCATCACAAAAAGGTGATGGAATGAGGCACCTGATGCGATGTGCAATACCGTATGGTGGACAATCGTACAAAGTTGCTTTGCGACTGTTTCTGTGGATTCAATTTGAAATTGGCGCATGCATTTCTAAATTAGAACATATGGTGAAACTCAACAAAAGCACACGCTTTGGCCTGTACTCGGTTCTTGAGCTAGGCAGAAATCCCGAAGCGATTCTCTCGGTCAAAGAAATTGCCGAAAAATACGCCATTTCCGAGCACCACGTTGCAAAAGTGCTGCAGCAACTTGCGCGTGCCGGCCTGGTGCGCAGTATTCGCGGCTTAAAGGGCGGATTCCAAATTGCCAAACCGTGCCAGCAGATTACCATGATGGATGTGATCGAAGTTTTTGAGCCTGCACACCGCAATGATGGCTGTCTTCTGGTGGATCTTGACGAGAGTTGTGATTTCCACGGGAGCTGCGCCATAGGGAATGTCTTCGACGAAATTCAGCAACAGGCTGTTGCTACACTCAAGTCTATTTCAATCACAACCCTGATCGCCCCCAAAAAACTCACCTAGCTCGCCAGTCACCCCAGCGATCGCTGCTTAACAGGCTTGAGGTTACATTTTGGGGTTGACCTCAGGCCGGTTTTACAAAATTTATCTTGCTTATTGCCGCAAGATATTTTAGCTTACCAAAACCAGTAAACAAGTACCTGATTACCTTTTAACGGCCTGTACTCTTATGCAAAAAATCCAATCCTGGCAGATGCAGGAAATCTCGTCTCCCATGCTGTTGACGGATATCGCAGTGCCGGAACTGACCGATGGCGAGGCTCTCGTACGCGTTAGCGGCTGCGGTGTGTGCCATACCGACCTCGGCTTCTTTTATGACGGGGTAAGGACATCGAAAGCGCTACCCCTCGTGCTCGGACATGAAATCAGCGGTGTTGTCGTTGATGCTGCGGGGGCTGATCATTGGGCCGGTAAAGCAGTTATCATCCCGGCGGTGTTGCCATGTGGGCAATGCGAGCTGTGTCGCCGTGGCAGGGGAACCATCTGCCGCAACCAGAAAATGCCGGGCAATCATATCGACGGTGGTTTTGCCAGCCATATCGTCGTGCCCACGAAATACTTGTGCCCAGTCGACGTCGCTGACGAAAACGATGCGTTTGGCACATCCGGCGTCACGCTGCAAGAGCTTTCCGTGATTGCGGATGCAGTCACAACCCCGTATCAGGCTATTCTGAACTCCGGCCTCACGGCCGGTGACCTGGCGCTGTTTATCGGCGTCGGTGGTATCGGAGGGTTCGGGGTACAGATAGCCAAAGCTATGGGAGCGAATGTCGTCGCCATCGACATCGACGACCAGCGCCTAAAGAATATCGAGGGGTATGGCGCGGACGTTACGTTCAATGCCACAGGTATGGATCCCAAAGGGCTGCGCAAAGAAGTGCGCGATTTTGTGGCTGCCAACTCCATATCGTCCTTCGAGTGGAAAATTTTTGAAACCTCCGGGACCCCCGCCGGGCAAGAGCTTGCCTTTTCTCTGCTGACATTCGGTGCAACTCTAAGCATTGTCGGTTTTACAATGAAGTCAATCCAGATCAGGATGAGCAACTTGATGGCTTTTGACGCCCGCGCCCTCGGGAATTGGGGCTGCCACCCGCAATACTACCCCCCGGTTTTGGAGTTGGTGCGTACAGGGCAAATCAAACTTGGGCCATTTGTTCAGACTTTTCCTATGTCCGAAATCAACACGGTATTTGAACGGGCGCACCGGCACGAAATAGACAAACGGCCTATCCTGGTCCCGGATTTCGATTAGGAGTCAACCATGGAATCATTCAAAGATCACAATTTAGTCCCGGAGTATCAGTTCTCTACAATCAAGTATAAGCTCAAACCATGCTTGGATCGCCACGGACAAGAAGTAGCGGGGCTGTTCAACGCCTGGATTGTTTTGGACAATGAGCAGCAACTCAACTCCTATACCACCAAGATGGTTAAGGAGGTTATTCTCGCCTTCAGGACCGCCTCGAACGCCAGAAATGTTGTGGCCGTCGTTTTTACCGGTGCTGGTGATACGGCCTTTTGCACCGGCGGCAACACAAAGGAATATGCCGAGTACTATGCGGGCCAACCGGAAGAGTACCGCCAGTACATGCGCCTGTTCAACGATATGGTTACGGCAATCCTGCATTGTGATAAGCCGGTGATTTGCCGGGTGAATGGCATGCGGATCGCCGGCGGTCAGGAGATCGGAATGGCGTGTGATTTTTCTCTGGCCGCCGACATGGCTCTGTTTGGCCAGGCAGGCCCGAAGCACGGCTCCGCCCCGGATGGGGGTTCCACGGACTTTCTGCCGCTTTTCGTCGGCATCGAAAATGCCATGGTCAGCCTGACACTGTGTGAGATCTGGAGCGCTCACAAAGCTTATCGTCTCGGACTGCTCACAGAAATCGTCCCTGTTTTGAAAAGGCAGGGTGAGTTTATTTCTAATCCGTTGGTCGTTACAGATCTCTGGGTTGATGCGGCCGGAAAAATCGTCTATGGGGAAGCTCTTTCCGGTCCGCAAAAGGAGCAGGCCAAGCAACTGCTTAGGGAATGCGAAAAAGACCTGTCGCTCCTCGACCAGGCTGTCGACCGCCTTTGCACATCGTTGATGATGACGGTTCCCGGCTGTCTGACCAAAACCGTCGAATCCGCTCGCAAACACAAGCTGGAACACTGGGACCGCAACCGGGAGAGCAACCGCGCCTGGCTCGGAATGAACATGTTGACCGAGGGCAAGGCCGGCTTCCGTGCTTTTAACGAAGGGGCCAAAGGCAACCGCGAGGTCGATTTCATCAAACTCAGACAATTGCTGGCCCGGGGTGAAAAGTGGCAGGAACAACTGATCGACGCGGTCATGCCGCCCCGGAAGTAATTTGGAAAGAGCGAACCTGACGATGGATTTTACCTTACGCAAAATCAGGGGGGACGACCGGGATGCGATCATCGCGATTGACGCCATCCATTCCGGTGACCACAAGCCCGATTATTGGCATGATCGGCTCAGGACTTTCCTGAAAAAATCGAGCAAGCAGCAGATTATCCTGGGGTATGTCGCAGTCCTGGAAGGCGAAGTCGTCGGCTACATCCTGGCGGAAGGGCGGGCCTGGGAGTTTGGCTCACCGCTGTGTGGTTGGATTTTTGCAATTGGAGTGAACCCCGACTGCGGAAGAAAAGGAGTGGGGCTGGCACTGTGCCAGGAAGTTTGCCGGAAGTTCAAGTCGCTGGGCGTCAACACCGTGCGTACCATGGTCCGCCGGGACGACATAGACGTTCTCAGTTTTTTTCGTGCTTCCGGATTTCGGGCTGGCCCGTTTATTGAACTTGAACTTGAAATCTGAATCTCGACCCGGGCAAAGTGTAGAGAGCACACAATGAACGAATTTAAAAAGATAGTTGTTGAGAGGCTGCAGGATGATCAGATTTTGCGGCTGACCCTGAACGCGCCAAAAGGCAACGTTCTTGACAAGCAAATGATGTCGGAGCTGACCACTGCCATCCGCGAGGAAGGTCGGCAGAAGCATGTGAAAGCACTGGTCTTCGTAGGTGCCGGGGAGCATTTTTCATTCGGGGCGAGCGTCCCTGAGCATCAGAAAGAGCAAGTCGCCGAAATGCTTGTGACCTTCAGCAGTCTCCTGCGGACCCTGATCGAAACCGGCAAGCCGACGTTCGCGCTGGTGCGGGGACAATGCCTGGGTGGCGGTTTGGAACTGGCGGCATTTTGTCACTGGATTTTCGCTTCAGATGATGCCATGTTTGGACAGCCGGAGATTAAGCTGGCTGTCTTCCCGCCGATCGCCTCGCTGATCCTGCCATACCGCATCGGGCAGTCTGCTTCCGACGACCTGGTGCTCACGGGGCGCTCGATAACTGCCGGCGAAGCATCCGCCTGTGGCCTGGTGCACTCGGTGTCGGATGATCCGCAAGCAGAGCTGGACGGGTTCATCGCTAAATATATTCTACCCAGGAGCGCTGTTGCGCTGCATTTCGCGGCCAAATCCGCTCGTTTCGAGATGCATCAGGCTTTCTTGCAGCACATCGCGGCGGTCGAAAAAATGTATGTCGAGGAGTTGATGACGACCGCTGATGCCAACGAAGGCATTCAGGCATTTCTGGAAAAACGCAAGCCGACGTGGAAAGATGCATAACCCCGGTGTCATAAGTAAGCAAATGACAAAGTTAAACATGTCGAGAGTCGTTTTACAGGGATGGAGCAGAAGATGACAGGTCTTGATTTCAAAAATAATGTGGTGTTGGTTACCGGCGCCAGCGGCGGCATCGGGCAGGAAATTGTGGCAAAATTCGCCAATGCCGGCGCCCGCGTCGTTGCAGTGGATCTGCAACCACCCGCGCAACTGCCAGACAAGTGCACTTTTTGTGAAGCGGATGTCAGCGATTTTGACCAGGTCGAAAGCAGGATTGGGCGAATCCTTGCCGCGGAAAAACGCATCGACTGCCTGATCAACAATGCCGGCATCGCACGCGACGCGACGGTCTGGCGTATGACCGAATCAGACTGGGATGCCGTACTTGCAGTCAATCTGAAAGGTGCGTTCAACTTCATCCATCATCTGGCGCCTCACTTCAGAGACATGAATAGGGGCAAGATTGTGAACATTTCCTCTATAAACGGCCTGCGCGGCAAGTTCGGCCTGGCAAACTATGCCGCCTCCAAAGCCGGCTTAATCGGGCTAACCAAGACTATCGCGAAAGAACTTGGCCGGCACCAGGTTAACGTCAATGCAGTTGCTCCCGGCTATGTCCTGACCGCGCTTACCGAAAGCTTGCCGGAAAAAATAATCGAACAGGCGACGTCCGAGACCGTGTTCGGACGACTCGCCTTACCCGAGGACGTGGCGAACGCGGTGTTGTTTCTATGCTCTGACTTAGCGAAACACATTACCGGGGAAGTGATCAAAGTGGACGGAGGGCAATATATTTGAGCAATTCAGATCGCCTCTTTGTTGACGCTGGAGCTGCACAATGAACCAGACTGATAATTTGTTTTCCGCGTGGCATGACAAGCCACTGGACGATTTTTTCGTATTCTGCCGCGACCTACTGGAAGACCCCGAGCACCCGACAGTCCGGCGCTGGCGCGCAGCCGGCGGCAAAGTCCTCGGGCACTTCCAGGTCTACTTTCCGGAGGAGATTGCGCACGCGGCAGGAATACTCCCTCTCAAAATTCGGGGTGCACAGGTACAGGGTATGGAATCGGAGTCGCATTTCGGCTCGTACCTTTGTTCCGTCATCAAGACCTCTCTGGAGCTGGCGCTGACCGGAAAAGTTGAGCTGGACATGTTTGTCACGCACCCCATCTGCGATGCCGCACGCAATTTGGCCGCGATCTGGGGACGCAACTTTTCCTACCCGTCTCAAATTCTCTACCTGCCGCAGAACCCCAACTCCAGCCACTCGATTACTTACCTGCGTGACGAGTACGCCCGTCTTCAGACTGAAATCGAAACAATTGCCGGGCATGCCATTACCGCAGATGCTCTGGCCAACTCAGTCGCGGTCTACAACGAAAGCCGGGCCCTGATGCGTCAGCTCTATGCGCTGAAGCGAGATATGCCGTGGAAGGTCTCTGCCGAAGAAGCGTACTGCCTGGTTGCTCTGGCCGGTTTTCTGCCGCGTGAAGAGCATAACGAGTGCATGCGCGCAATTCTGCCCAGGTTAATGGCACGTCAGACCAAAAGTCAGGACAAGATGCGGGTGGTGTTTGAGGGTGGTTTTTGCGAGCAGCCGCCTCTCGATCTTTTGCAGACCATCGACCGCTCGTGTTATTTGGTAGACGATGATCTGATGATCGGGTTGCGCTGGATCACCGAAGACGTGTCAGTTCAAGGCGATCCTTTGTACAACCTGGCAGAGGCTTACCTCGAAAAATCATCATATAGCCCGGTGCAGCACGATCTGCGCAAACCCAAGGAAAAGATGCTTCTCGAGCGCATTCGAAATGCAAAGGCGGAGGTCGCAATCATAACCGCCGCCAAAATGTGTGAACCCGGGCTCGAGGAACAGGTCGCCTATTGCAAAGCGCTGGAAGAGGCCGACATTCCGTACTTCGTCAGTGAGTTTGAGGAAAACCAAACGACCTTTGACCACCTGGGGATCCAGTTAGAGACTTTTGTGGAGAATATTCTTTTCAGTTAAAAGGAATCTGAAAGATGGCGCAAAAATACCTGTCAGATGACATCGTCGGCCGCGGCAGCAAAGATGGAGCTGCTCTGTTTCGGGATTGGTTTCAGGAATTAACCGGCGTCGCGGAGCAGGGCAAGGGTGCTGCGTATGTCTTCGTGATGGGCAGCTTGAACGAAATCCTCAAGACATTCGATTTCCCGGTGGTTTTCCCGGAGATCAATTCACTGCAGACGGCTGTCCGGCGCGTGGCGCTCGATTATCTCAACGAGGCCGAAGACTACGGTTACTCCCCTGATATTTGTGGCTACGTGAAGGCTGACGTCGGCGTGCAATTGCGTGGTGGAGAACATCCGATGGGCCGCATTCCCAAGCCGAGTTTGGCCGTTGTTACCAATGCCTGCAACACCTATATCAAGTGGGCCGAGATTTGGGAGCGCATGTATGATGTGCCTATTTTTACGCTGGACATTCCGGGCACTCGTAGCGAAGGCAACCAGTTTTTACCGGGTACACCTAATTTTGAGAACGACATGAAATACGTGGCTGCTCAACTCCAGGAACTCATCGAACTTTGTGAAAAGGTCTCCGGCAAGAAATTCGACATCGACAAATTTCGCGAGATACTCAAGCATACGAACACCATGAACCGCAATTGGCAAAAGATCCTGGAGTTCAACCAAAAGAGCCCGGCGGTGCTGAACGCTTTGACCGATGGCACGATTTACCTTGGGGTTGCCAACGGTTTGCGCGGGACTCCGGAGGGCGCCAAGTTCTTTGAGGAGCTTGCCGAGGAAATGGAGTTCAAAGCAATGAACGGGATCGGGACCTTGACGGAGGAGAAATTTCGTTTGGTTTTCGTTGGTGTGCCCTGCTATCCGATTTTTCGACGGTTCAACGAGTTCTTTACAGAATGGGGCGGCGTCTTTGTGCACTCAACTTATCTTTGGTTCGCATCCGGAGGCGCCAATGTCGGCTTTCAATACGACCTGCAAAACCCGCTCGACAGCCTGGCTGAGGGCGTTCTAGTCAGCGTACGCGATGCGATGGACAGCATGTTTCACCATCAGGCCGTAACCGAGTCTTTCATCACCCCGTTTAACGTCGAGGGTGTGGTCTATCATCCCATCAAAAGTTGCCGGACCGTCTCCACCGGTTTAGCTGACGGTAGAAGGCACCTGATGGAAAAAACCGACATCCCTACTCTGTTTATCGAGTCTGATCTCATGGACCAGCGAGTGGTATCCGAAGCACAGATGAAAAACAGAATTGACGCCTTTTTTGAAGGGCTGATATCGAAGCAGCAGTTGGCTGCGGATATTTAGACAGGCTCTGAAGAGGCCTCACAGAACACAGATGACACGGATTTGACCGATAATTACGGACTAAAAAAGGTCAGACGATCTGCGTCATCCGTTTTCCATAGAATACAAAGTGAAAGGAAATTGCAATGGCCTACGCAGCAGGAGTTGACGTCGGCTCCACTCAAACAAAAGCGATAATAATCGATGAGCAGAGGGATATTGTGAGCCGTGCGCTTGCAGACACAGGTGCAAACGTCACTGCCGCCGCTGAAAAAGTTTTCCAAAAAGCGTTGGTCGCAGCAGACATCGGTGAGGAGGAGGTCGAGTACGTCATCGGGACCGGCTATGGCCGCTACAAGGTAACCTTCGGCAACAAACAGGTCACTGAAATAAGTTGCCACGGCCGCGGCGCAGCGCACATGTTTCCAAAGACAGGAACAGTCATCGACATGGGAGGACAGGACAGCAAGGCGATTCGCGTCAACCAAAACGGCGAGATAGTTGACTTTTGCATGAACGACAAATGCGCCGCCGGAACCGGGCGTTTTCTCGGCGCAGCGGCAGTGGCGCTGGATATCCCGCTCTCCGAACTTGGAACAACCGCTCTGCGTTCGGAGAAGGCTGTCAGAATCAGCACGACTTGCACTGTATTTGCAGAATCCGAAGTCCTGTCCTGGCTTGGAAAAGGCAAGAAGGTCGAAGATATATTATGGGGAGTGCACCAGTCGATTGCAGCGCGCTCGATTGGCCTTCTGCGCCGGGTTGGCATCGAAGAAGAGGTTACCTTTACCGGTGGCGTAGCAAAAAACTCCGGCATGATCAAAGCTCTGGAAGAAGGCCTGCACACGCGGCTCAACGTCAACGAGGACTCGCATTTTATGGGAGCGCTCGGAGCGGCGCTCTTCGCCCTGGATACCATCATTGCCAGTAGAAAACCAGCCGTTAAGGAGGTAAACTGAACATGCCCTGTACGCTTGGTCTGGATGTCGGCTCAACTTACACCAAAGCAGTTGTTCTAAATGACAAGCATGAAACCCTCTCGAACCAGATGGAACTCACCGGTTCTAAACTGCAGGAAGTCACAACCCGGGTCGCCGAGCTTGCGGCGGAGAAAGCCGGACTGAGGCTTGAAGAAATTGACTACACCATCACGACCGGCTATGGGCGACACCAGATTCCGTTTCGGGATCTGCAAGTGACAGACTTGACCGCCACGGCGCGCGGCGCTCACTTCCTTTTCCCTGGTACACGCACTGTGCTTGACATCGGTGGGCAGACCATGAAGGCTAGCCGGCTCGATGCCGCCGCCAAAGTAGTAACCTTTCGCCTGAACGACAAGTGCGCCTCCGGCACCGGCGCTTTCCTCGAAAAAACCGTTCGATACATGGGGTACTCGACCGAAGACATCGGTTCGCTGCTGAACCTGTCCAAGGAAAAGGTTCCAATCTCAGGCGTGTGTGCGGTTTTTGCGGAGTCGGAAGTCATCAGCCACCTCTCGGAGGGTGTGCCGCCGGAGGACATTATGTACGGCTCTATCCTGTCACTCACTGATCGTTCGGTGCAACTCCTGAAGCGCATCAAAGCCGAAGCGGAATTCACCCTAGTCGGCGGGATTCTGCGTTGGGAGAAGATGGTCGAAGTCATTCGTGAACGGCTTGGCGCCGAAGTCAATGTGCCGGAAGGTGAATGGCCACAGTTTACAGCAGCGCTGGGCTGTGCTGTCCTGGGCCATATCCGGCTGAACAAGTTAGCGAAAGAAAAACAGACAGAAGACCTGGTTGAAGCCAACTAGGCTCAAACACTAACCGAAAGCAGAGACAAGAATGAAAGCAACCGACATTCTCTATGAAGAGCACCGCATTATCATGACGGTCCTGGAATGCCTGACTAAAATCATTGCCGAAGCGGAGGAAACCGGCCGCTTAAATGCGGAAGCGGCAAATACGGCGATCACCTTTTTCCGCGAATTTGCCGATGGTTGCCACCACGCAAAAGAGGAAGACCGCCTATTCATCGCCATGCAGGAAGCAGGCTTGCCGAGCTCCGGCGGGCCTATCGCTGTAATGTTGACCGAGCATGATGCAGGCCGGCACTTCGTGCGCGGAATGGCCCGCTCCGTAGAAAGGGCGGCAGATGGCGACAGCGGAGCAATCACGGAATTCACGCAGAACGCCCGTGACTTCATCGCCCTGCTAACAGCTCACATCCAGAAAGAAGATCAGGTGCTGTTCCCCATGGCCGGCCAGGTTATAGCGCCGTCTGCGGCGGACGATTTGCTTGGAAATTTCAAAGAAATAGAGTCTAAGGCGGGTGGAAGCCGACATGCCGACTTTCTCGAAGTCGCCGGGAAGTTGTGCCGCGCTTACGGCGTGGAGTCCGTTACAGATGCAACCATCCGCACCTTGAAGACCGAGTTGATGTAGCGCTGCGGCCTCCATGAACAAATCAATCTCTGACAAAATCGACTTCCTCGGCTGTTCCCTGCCACCCGATCCCCGCCTGACTGCTCAGGGTTGGGAGCGGCGATATATCGCGGACAAACGAATGGCCAAAGAGGCGCTCGACACCTATGGTGAACTGGGCTATGAAGTCCGTCTGGAACCCATCAGTACAGACGGACTTAAGGATGAATGTGAAGGGTGCCTGGCCCTGCTCAGACATTTCAAGATGGTTTACACAAGACGGAAGTAAAATCCAGTCAGGAAGGTTTCTGAAAGTGCTGCAGCCCGTTTGGGCCCGGGCGCTATCGGTTTCTTTCCGGGGGGTCTGCTACGGATTCGGAAGCTATAGCCCGAATGGCCAATTTCCAGGAGCTGATGCGGGCATAAAAGCAGGCGTTCCTGGCTCTCTCTCTATGAACTCTCAACCTGCGACTCTTCCGCCTCTCTTTCGCGCTCGTCCGGCTTAGCCGCGGTCGCCCAGCGCAGCAACGCCTCTGCAAGTTCGGACGGCGCTATCGGCTTGCTGAGATAGTCATCCATGCCGGCCTCGATGCACTTCTCCCGATCACCCTTCATCGCATTGGCCGTGATGGCTATAATCGGTACATGCCGGGTCTTATGTTCCGCCTCGTAAGCGCGAATGGCACGTGTGGCCTGGTAGCCGTCCATTTCAGGCATTTGACAATCCATCAGGATTAGGTCATAAGAAGTTGTCTCTGTCGCCTTGACCGCTTCCTTGCCATTCGCCACATGGTCAGCCTGATAACCTTGCTTCTCAAGCAGTTTCAGAGCCAGTTTCCGGTTGACGCTGTTGTCTTCCGCCAACAGGATTTTCAGGTTGCGCCTTTGATCACTGGATAGGGCTGCATCCGCAACAATCCGAACAGGGGTTGCAGGTTCGACGATCAGGTGGAGATTCGACTGTTTCTGCAGGCGCGCTGTAAACCAAAACGTAGAGCCTTCTCCCTCTTTGCTCTCCAGGCCGATTTCACCATTCATGAGTCCCGCGAGCTGTTTTGAGATGGCCAGTCCCAGGCCGGTTCCCCCAAACTTGCGGGTTACCGAAGCGTCCACCTGTGCAAACGACATAAAAAGCGCTCTCTGCGCTGATTCCGGAACCCCAATTCCGGTGTCTGTTACGCTGAAGCGCAAAAGAACCTCCTCGCCTACATTATCTTCCACACTGACATGAATTGCAACCTGACCTTTTTCAGTAAACTTGATGGCATTGTTCGTCAGATTAATAAGAACTTGCCGCAAGCGGCCGGGATCTCCGACAAGCAATGGTTCGAGTTCCGGATCTATAGAGAAAATAAAACCTAACCCTTTGGCTTCAGCCTTTAGCCTGAGCAAAGCGCCGACCTCCTTGCCTAGTGCCTGAAGATCGAACGGTATTTCTTCCAGGTCCAGCTTGCCTGCCTCGATTTTCGAGAAATCCAGAATGTCATTGATGATGGTAAGCAGCGAATCGGCGGAGTGTTTAACCGTGGCTACATAGTCACGTTGTTCTTCCGAAAGCACGGTGTTCAGCAGGAGGCCACTAAGCCCGATTATGCCATTCATGGGTGTGCGGATTTCATGGCTCATGCTAGCCAGGAACTCGCTTTTTGTTTGAGAAGCTCTTTCAGCCTCAAGCTTGGCTTCCTCGAGCTCGCGCGTCCTCTCCCGTATTTTTTGTTGAAGCTTCCGGGTATGCCTTTCGATCTTCCGGAATCGCCATTTGGTCAGCAGGAAGATAAGAGTGACGCTGAAAACCATGGCGCCAGCGATAAACCACCAGGCCTGCCAAATGGGCGGCAGCACCCGAAAAGTCAGAGATGCGTAATCACTGCTGAAGGCGCCGGCACCGCTTCTAGCACGCACGCGAAAAGTGTAGAGACCATTATTGAGGTTCGTATACTTGGCATATCGCCTCGGTGTCAGTTTGCTCCAATCCCTGTCAAATCCCGCAAGATAGTATTGGTATTGGATGTTCGTCACATCCTTAAACCAGAGGCCGACAAAATCAAAGGCAATGTTGTTATGTGCCGCTTCTATTTCAAGGCTGTCCAGCGGTGGGCCGGTATATGAGGCTGTGTGTATTTTGTTTATGTGCACAATCGGAGTAACCGTAGAGGTACGCTCTTTTTGCGGATCATATCTGGTGACACCGGCGCTGGTACCGATCCAAACATGATCGTTTCGGTCTACCAACATAGAATGGATGCTTGCCTCGTCTCCAACAAGCCCGTTCTTCGAATTGTAATTTTGCCAGGCCTGGCCATCGAATCGGTCGACGCCGCGATTGTGGCCAAACCAGAAGTTACCCTTTTTGTCAGCCAGAATTGACCAAACAGAATTGTCGGACAGGCCGTCGTCTTTACTCAATACGGTGAACTCTGCCCCATCAAAGCGCGTCGCCCCACGCTTGGTCCCAAACCAAATATTGCCGCCAGCGTCCTCCGTCGCACAGAAAACCTTGTTGTCACTGAGTCCGTTCGCCACTGTAAACTGCCGAACTCCGGCGCTGTCAAGGCGAAAGACCCCGTTGCTGCTGGTCGCAAACCAAATCGTGTTGTCTTTGCTAACAAGAACATCCCAAACAGAGGTCGTGCCGATGTCTTGTGTTGTACCAAAGACTTCAAACTGTGGGTGCTCGATGCCGGGATTGAAAAAGCATACACCGTGTTCAGTGGCAAGCCATAGCCGGCCTTCTGAGTCCTGAGCTATGTCTCTAATGTATTCACCGGGGAGTCCGTCCGACTTGCGGTAGACCGCAACTCCGCTCTGAGAACGCCTGACCAACCCGAAGCGGGTGCCAAACCAATGGTTGCCGTGACTGTCTTCAAGAATTGCGCGAACAGCTCCATGCTCTATCCTGTCAAGGGCGGAATCATGTATGAATCGACCATTTCTCAAAATGCCAATACCGCGCCCAATCGTGCCGAACCATATATCGTCTTTAGAGTCTTCATAGACCGCGGAGATGTAGTTCTCAGGCAATCCGTGCTTCATTGTGAAGTTCTCAAACTTCTCCTGCGCCAACTTGCTGATTCCACCGACAGTACCCAGCCACGGCAGGTTTTCCCGGTCTACCATGACACTGATGACGCGATTGTTGACCAGTCCGTTTTCCACCCGATAGGTCTTGAAACCATTTTGATCAAACCTGCTGACGCCATTTCTGGTCCCCAGCCACATGGTTCCCTTATCATCGAGCGCGATCGAGTAGACCGTGTTGGATGGCAATCCGTCCTGCACAGTGAACGTCCTGATGAGAACATCGCCCGACGCTGTTCGCTTGAGAGATGTGAGGCCGCTTCGACTTCCAAGCCATAACACGTCTTTGGTGTCGACAATGACCGAAAAAATCTCCGCGTGCGGCAGGCCGTCCGCCACAGTATACTTAACCAGATTGTCATCTGACAAATTGTACAGCCCTTTGCCATAGACACTGAACCAAAGATGGCCAGCAGCACCTTGCGCGATCGCCCGAATCGAGTTTTCCTGAGTGACGCCTTGCCGCTCAAGCTGCATGGCTTCGAATTTTCCATGTTGCAGCTTGATAACCCGGGAACTGTCTGTCCCAAACCAGAGGCTTCCCTGTTGGTCCTGACATATTGCGAAAACCCGATCGCCTGCAAATCCGCGTGTGCGGTCGTAATGAGTGTAGCGCTTGCCCGGAGGGGCCTGCGGATCGAAACGGACAACCCCTGCACCAAAGGTCCCAAACCAAATATTCCCGTCCCGGTCTTCCAACATAGAATAGACAAAATCTAACTGTGGCAAACCATTGGATTGGTCAAAAATCTCAAATTCTATGCCATCGAATCGCGCAGCGCCGCTGCCCGTCCCAAACCAAAGGTAGCCACCCCGGTCCTGAATGATTGAATGAATCTGGGATTGCGGCAGCCCATCTCCGGTGGAGTAGTTTGAAAAGTGCAGGTTTTGCGCGGGACATATTGAGGCGAGTGTGGCCAGCAACATGATAGCCAATGTCGACTTCATAAAGCAAAGCAGGGACAGACCGTATCTGCCCGGTTGTCTGAATAGCAGTTTCACTTGAACTGAATATGACTTTCGTCAGTCTAGTACCGCCCACACCTTCGTGATTTTGTGGGTTCTCTATCTCTACTACATCGACCTGAAATCAGTGAAAATAAAGGCAGGGAGAAGAAGTTGTTCGATCAGGGGCAACCCCAGGATGTAGAATCAGGAAGGCGTGTTTTGCAGCAGATGCTTCGGCACAACCAGGCGTTCCAGCAGCTCAAAAAGCAGCTCCACCACAATGGCAAGTAGGGCGGCGGGAATGGCTCCCCACATGATCAAGTACGGATCATTCAGGGATAGCCCGGTCACGATGTACTCCCCAAGTCCACCGGCGCCGATAAAGGCGGCGATGGTTGCCGTCCCGATCAGAATCACGGAAGCCGTACGGACGCCCGCAAGAATAGTCGGCAGTCCCAGCGGGAACTCAATGTAACGCAACCGTTGCCAGTCGGTTAACCCGATTCCGACAGCCACCTTTTTTAAAACCGGGTCGAGTGAAATCAGGGCCGTGAATGTGTTGCGCAAGATCGGCAGCAGCGCGTAGAGGAAAAGCGCGACCAGGGCGGGTTTTACACCTATTCCCAGCAGAGGAATCATCAGCGCCAGCAGGGCAAGTGACGGAATGGTTTGCAGCAAGCCGGCGATGTAGATGACCGGGCCTGAGATGGATGGGCGTTTGTAAATATACATGCCCGCAGGAATGGCGACCAGCACAGCGAGGATAAGAGCAACACCGGTCAGCATCAAATGTGTGAGAGTCTTAGCCGCGAGCGTTCGCCAACGATTTTCCGATGTTGGCGAGGTTTCATCCTTCAGGCCGTGCTCGGTCAGAAAGCGGTCCGCAGCCTGGGCAAAGGATTTCCCCTCGATCACAACCAGAGCATTGAGCCGCTGCATCTCCGCCTCATCGATCAGGTCTTCCAGTTGCGCAAGAATCACGCTGACACGGGGGTGCAATTGCGCACGCATTAGCGGCGCGGCCAGATAGATCGGGAAGAAATTCAAATCGTCCTGCAGAAGGACAAGATTGTGTTTGAGAATCTCCGCGTCCGTGGAGTAAACGTCCATGACATCGATTTTGCCATCGTTGAGCGCCAGATAGGACAGCGAGTGCTCCATGCCGACCGGGGTCGCGGAGAGGCCATAGGCGCCTGCCAGGGCCCGCCAGCCGTCACCCCGCTCGATGTACTCGTAGCTAAATCCGTAACGGACGTCAGCTCTGGTGCGCAGGTCCGAGATCTTTCCGATATTTTCATCGGCGGCAAACTGGGCCCGGGTTGTCAGGGCATAGGTATTGTTGAAACCGAAGGTCCCTAGTAACTCCAGATTGTGCTCACTGGCGAGCTTCGACTGCAATTGCGCAAAGGAAAGCCTCTCCGGCAACTTCAGGATTGCCTGCTCAATGGTTCCGGAGTATTCCGGGTAGAGGTCGATTTCGGCGTTGACCAGCGCCTGGTAGCAGATGAGTGTACCACCGAGTCCAAACTTGCGGTCGACCTCGATCCCGCTCGCTTCCAGGAGTTGGGCCATAATTTCGGCGAGGATATAGTTTTCGTTGAAGTGCTTGCAACCGATCCGAACGGCGGGTATTGTCCCCGACTGGGCAGAAGCAACGGTCAGGTTACAGAGACAGCAGCCGAGCACAAATAGGTTGGCTATTTTACGAATCATGACCGGTAACGTCATCAGCCAGGTGCAGGTGAGTGAATTTTCCTACGAAATCGCTCGCCGGCGCGCGCAGAATATCTTTCGGTGTTCCGATTTGCGCGACTTCCCCACGATTCAGGATCACCAACAGGTCGGCAAGTTTCAGCGCCTCCCGCAGGTCATGCGTCACCAGCACGATGGTCCGGGATGCTGCTTTTTGCAATTTTTCAAATTCCATATGGATTTCAGCACGCGTGATGGGGTCGAGCGCACCAAACGGTTCATCGAGCAAAAAGATGGGCGGGTCCAGCATCATTGCCCGGCACAGTCCGACCCGCTGTTGCTCGCCGCCGCTCAACTCGTGCGGATATTTGCCGGTAAAGGCCGCCGGCAGGTCAACCAAATCCATCAGGGCCGCCACCCGCTCAGAGATTACAGGAACCGGCCATGCCTCCATTTGTGCCAGCAGCGAGATGTTACCGGCTACAGTCAGATGCGGGAAAAGTCCGGTGCCCTGCACGGCGTACCCAATCCGCCTTCGTAATTTTGGCAATTGTGCATAATCGATACGTTCCTGAAAGACTTGGACCTCTCCGTGGTCGGGCCTGACAAGTCCGTTTATGAGTTGCAGGCAGGTTGATTTGCCGCTGCCGCTGGGGCCGATAATGGCCGTGGTCGAGTCCGGTGGGATCGATAAAGAGATGTTTTTTAACGCCTGATGTTGCCGGTAGGACTTTGCAACCTCGTTGAATTCGATGGGATTCATCAGCGCGGAGCTGGTTTCATCACATTCAGGCTAAACCATTCGTTTTGATCATACCATGTTTTTTCCAACTCGAAACCGGACGCCTGCACCATCGTACGAATTTGCTCCTTCGAGAACTTGTAAGAGTTTTCGGTATGGATGGTTTCGCCCTGCTCAAAATTGATCGTACGGCTGATGCCATGGATAGCCACTTCCTGCTTAACCGTGCTTTCCAGGTGCATTTCAATTCTGCTCTCCTCAGGATTGAACAGGATCTTGTGGCGAAACTTTGTCAGGTCAAAACTGCCGCCCAACTCTCTGTTGATGCGTGTCAGCAGGTTCATGTTGAATGCCGCGGTTACTCCCTGGACATCATCGTAGGCAGCAAGCAGCGTCTCTTCGGACTTAACCATGTCCATTCCGAGCAGGAAGTGATCATTCGGCTGCATCGTGTCCCTGACCCGTCTGAGAAAATCCCGGGCTTCATTCTTTGTGAAGTTGCCGATGCTTGAACCAAGAAAAATAATGAACCTGTTCTTTATCTTCTGGTCATTGAGCAACTGCAGAGCAGTGACATAGTCGGAAACCACGCCGGTTACGCGCAGGTTTTCATAGTTGCGCAACAGAGCATGGGCACTGTCGGTAAGCATTGTTTTGGAAATGTCAACCGGGATGTAGTGCAAACGTCCAAAGCGGGCCAGAAAGGCCTCGATTATCGCCCGTGTCTTCGTCGAGCTACCGCTGCCAAACTCGATCAGGACAGCTTCAGGGCCAGCCAGTTCGGCAATGTCCGGGGTACGTGCTTCAATGATTGAATGTTCGGTGCGAGTCGGATAGTATTCCGGCAGGTCACAGATCTCCTCAAACAGCTTTGACCCCTCCTCATCATAAAAGTACTTCGGCGATAGTCGCTTGGGCTTTGATGTCAAACCGTAGAATACATCAGTCTCAAATTGTTGTACCGAACTATCTTTAAGAGAGGTTTTGACCCTCAAACGACTATCTGCTAAAGTACTTATGCTTTCTACTTCCACAAGGACCTCCGGTTTTCTTGTAGTGTTGAGAAATAAAGATTTTAGATTTGAAATTAAGTGGTGGGTAAATGGCGAGCTTTTTTGGGTAAATGGACTCTTGCCAACCAAATTAAACAACATATCTCAGAGAAGCAACCTATTTTGACCTCTTCTTGAATGGAACTCCCAAAACCGGGCCAGACGTTAGAGATGCTCGCTGCCAACTTCTCTTGCCGTGAATCATTGCTTGAATATCTTGACTTTTCTTGCAATATTAAGTGCAAACACCGGCGCACCAAAGGACTCGCCTGGAAGTGCTGAGACGACGGTTGATCCCATATTGGACTTACAAAGATTAGGAGAGATTTTGATGTCTACAATAGTTGAAGTTTTCGCTCGCGAAATTCTTGACTCCCGCGGCAACCCCACGGTAGAGGTTGATGTTTACCTGGATAGCGGCGCCCTGGGCCGTGCGGCTGTACCCTCCGGGGCTTCGACCGGCGAGCATGAGGCCATAGAGCTGCGCGACAAAAATGAAAGCCGTTATGGCGGCAAGGGCGTTTTGACGGCCATCCAAAACGTGAACGAAACAATTGCAGAAGAGATAATCGGGGAAGACGCCACCGAACAAGCTTATGTTGACGGCATTCTGTTGGCTCTGGACGGCACGCAAAACAAAGCAAAATTGGGAGCCAATGCAATCCTGGGTGTTTCTCTTGCTGTTGCCCGTGCCGCTGCCAATGACGTGGGCCTGCCACTCTATCAATACCTGGGCGGCGTAAATGGAAAAACCCTGCCAGTCCCGATGATGAACATTTTGAATGGCGGCGCGCATGCTGACAACAACGTCGATTTGCAGGAATTCATGGTCGTTCCTGCCGGAGCAGTGGCTTTCTCCGAAGCTCTGCGAATGGGAGCCGAAGTGTTTCATTCCCTGAAATCGGTTTTGAGTAGCAAGGGCCTGAACACGTCGGTCGGGGACGAAGGCGGTTTTGCGCCAAACCTGGAATCGAACGAAGAGGCGCTGCAAGTGATTATGACCGCCATCGATAAAGCAGGGTACAAGGCCGGTGAAGATATTTTCATTGCGATGGATGTAGCCTCTAGCGAGTTTTATGATGCCGACAAGAAACGCTATCTGCTCTCTTCAGAAGACGCAGAGTTGACCTCCGCGGAGATGGTTGGCTATCTTAAGAAGTTGGCTGACAACTACCCCGTGGTATCGATAGAGGATGGCCTGGACGAAAACGATTGGGACGGCTGGCGAATTCTCACGCAAGAACTGGGCGGAAAAATCCAATTGGTCGGCGATGACTTGCTCGTCACCAACACCGAAAAACTGCGCCGCGCCATCGATGAACAAATTGCAAACTCCATCCTCATAAAGGTGAATCAAATCGGTAGCCTGACGGAAACGCTGGATGCGATAGAAATGGCCAAAGGCGCCGCTTACACCTCTGTCATTTCGCACCGTTCGGGCGAAACCGAAGATACGACCATCGCCGACATCGCCGTTGCCACCAATGCCGGGCAGATAAAAACGGGATCGATTTCCCGCTCCGACCGCATCGCAAAATACAACCAGCTTCTGCGTATCGAGGAGATTTTGGGCGCAGCAGCAGTCTACCCGGGAAAATCAGTTTTCAAATGAGACTTGCAGCAGTCTGCAGAGTACGGCCAGGCGGTCTGTCACCCACAGCTGGTGAGGCAATCCTATCGTGAATGATTCCACCGATTTGTCAAGGAGGGCTCAGCCGGTTATCCTGGTCCTGGACGATGAGGAGATTATCACAACAGCCCTCAGCGCCCACTTTCAGCTTGAAACGGATTATGTGATCGAATGCTACCAGTCGCCCCATGACGCTCTGGCCCGGCTGTGCAAGGGGCCGGTAGATCTGGTCATTACAGATTTTCTGATGCCGGAAATGGATGGCCTTGAGTTCCTGAGCGAAGTGCAGAAGCTCTTTCCGCAAATGCCATCGATCTTACTGACCGGGTACGCCGACAAAGAAAGCGCCATAAAGGCCATCAATCAGGTGAGTTTGTTTCAGTATGTGGAAAAACCCTGGGACAATCGACACCTTCTGCTGGTCGTCCGCAATGCCTTGCAAAACAAGATATTGAGGGACGTTCTGGAGGATAAGGTGCGCGAGCTCGACATGTTGCTACTGGAGCGCGATAAGCTGATGGCCCACAACGAAATGTTGCATGAAGAGCTGCAGTTGGCCAAAAACGTACAGCAGAGCTTGTTGCCGACCTCTCTGCCATCGGTTGGTCGTTTTTCGATTCACGCGGAATATCTCCCGGCTCTGGAGATCGGGGGAGATTTCTATGACGTCGTACCACTGGCCGGTTCGTCTTTCGCAGTTATGATCGCGGACGTTACCGGTCATGGCATCCAGGCTGCCCTGATCACAAGTTTGCTCAAATCTGCCATTCTTTCATTTAAAGACAGCGAATGCACGCCTGGTGAGATCTTGCGCAAAATCAACGGCCTGGTCTACAAAGTACTGCCGGCAAATCTATATGTCGCTGCGCTGGTTGCTGTCATTGACTCAGTATCAGGACAGTGCCGGTTGGCCAATGCGGGCGTTCCCCACCCATTCGCAGTCAGGGCTTGTTCCGGTGATGTGGAGCGAATCGCCGCCAATGGATTGCTACTCGGAATAACCGATGATGTACAATTTAAACCGGGCGAGGAAATAAGCCTAACTCTGGCCCGTGGCGACAAGCTGCTATTCTTTACTGACGGCATCAGCGAAGTTGAAAACAAGGATGGTGAGCGTTTTGACGGGCATATCATGGCGGCCCTCACAGAGGTCAATACCAGGTCCTGCGTATCTATACTGCACCATTTAACCCAGTCGGCAAAAAAGTTTAGTTGTACGAAACACAAGTGGGATGATGTGACCGTGTTGGGAATGGAAACGAAAGCCTGACCCGGCGACAACAATGTCTGCGCTTTACACTTTTGACATTTCCTCGTAGCCAGGCCTAAACTCAAATGAAATCTTTGCCTAATGTAATATGGGGACTGCGTCAAATGCCTGTGCTGACGCAGCCCCCGCATTTGTCTCTATTTCAGTAAGGTCATGCGGCGCGATTGCGAGAATTCTCCCGACTTCAGCACCAGGAGATAAACACCGGAAGAGACCACATTACCAAAGTTGTCTTTTCCATCCCAAACAACTGAATGCTCACCGGCCACCTGTACGCCGTCCACAAGTCCCCTTATTTCTTCACCAATAACGTTAAAAACGGTTAGCGTCGTCTGCCGGGATTCATCCAGAGTGTAGATGACCGTCGTGCTCGGGTTGAACGGATTCGGGTAATTCGCCCCTAAACGAAAGCCATCAGGTACCAGGCCGGACCTATCCCCAACGCTCACCGGTGGACCAACCGTCATGGTGTCCGGGCTGCTGGTCGTAAAGCTGTTGGTGGCTCCTTCGCCGGGTGGCGAGAGGAAGAATACGTGCTCGTTTGCATTCTCCATCAATATGATATTACCGGCGGCATCCTGGGCTATTGCCGCGCGATCTTGGATGTTTGCGCCGTCGTCATTCCCATATAGATCCCGTTCATCGATAAGATTTGTCACGGTTGGAAAAAAAGAACTGAGATCGTCTACCCTCCAAACACCATCGTCAAAGGTGCCCTCACCGGCCCGCGTGGAATAGTACAAGATATCATCAAGTAAATCTCCAGGATCGCCGTGGTCAACCCAAAGGTCGGCAACCCTAAATGATTGTGCTGGATTGATGAACCAAAAGGCATCATTGTCGGTGACAGGAAGAGCGCCTGAAATCTCGTATTTGTTCAAACTGACGGGCTCGCTGTTGAGCTGGTTATTTTCTCGAAATGATACGTACATCGAACCTTCGTCATCAAGTGCTATGTTCCTCGGAAAACCATCGCTGAAAGTGCCGATCAACTCGACCGTTCCGGAGAACACCTCATCGTTACCAATGGCTGCCCGTACCACCGTTGTATCGTCGCAGACATAAAGAACCCGATCTGCACCGGTTCCCACCATGTACAGTCCTTTCGGATTGACCAGTCCGCTGATTACCGTGGTTAACGAATTATCCGTGTTCAAACGCCTGACCTCACCCGCTTCGATGGCAGAAACATAAAAACGTTCTTCATCATCGAGCACGCCTCCAAACATGGGATCTGCTCCCCCACCCCAGTCAATGGACCCGCCGGCAGAAATATCGGCTGCTACTAGAAACGGATCATGAAAGGAACCATCGGGATTGTAAATTGTAATCCCTTTTTCCAGCGCACCTCCAGTATTCGGAGCATAGATCAACCCGAACAATGAACTACTCTGGTCACGCACGACATCGACCCCGCGCGTAAAAATTTCGATGTCGCCCGAGTCAAAAAAGACGGTCCACTCCGTGATAGAGGCGTTTGCTTGCTCAGCGGTCACCTCAAAAAAATAACTCCTGCCCGCTGCACTGCCCGTGCCGTCCCATTCGACGGAATTACTCCCGCGGCTCAAAGCGCCGGCCGTAATGCTCGCGACTTCTGTGCCCGTTTCCAAATCCCTGACGGAAACACTGACCGCGGTTGCCGCATCGTTCAGAATGAATGACAGCAACGCGCCGGTGCCATCCGAAAAATTGCCGTCAAAGTCGGAGCCGTCCGGATTGCTCGCTTTGAGCTGAGCAGCATAAACGTTCGCATACACTTGTACCGGTACAATGAGCAAGCATACGACCAAAAGCATGAAAACGGACGCACAAATCAGCTTTTTCATCTCTCCTCCTTAGGTTTGAATGAAAATGATTCGGGTTGTGTGCCGGCGCCACCCAGGACAGGTGGTCCACAGCTAGTGGGATCAGACCTGGATTAACTCAAAATATAGGGTTACGAGCCAACAGAGTCAAATAAAAAGAAGAGCACCCCTATCGGCACCTCAGCCTGGCCGGGACTATCTGCCACTCTTCGTCCCAAAGACTTGCCCTTATCCTGGGCCGGGACAGCCTGGGACCATTCGGCATATTCACGGTTAGCAACCACACATCAGGACTTTCGCACAAAAAAGGGCAAGCCCGATACAGATTCGTCGATAACTCAAGTACACTGGTCCTTCGAAGCTTGGAACCGTCAGGAACCCTCCGGCGGTTCCATTTTTTTTGTGGGCTGTCTTCTGGAAGGCTTTTTGCCGATAGTGCAAAATACGCTTAAAGTCTTCCTGCAAACCAAGCGATAAATAGTATGGTACTGTAACATCCCTAGCCTAAGAAACGAGCATGACGCTACCGCACATACAAAACTATAACATCAGACTGAGCGTTTGCCACAAACTTTGCTTTGATCTTTACAAAGCCGAAAACGACCTTGACGGCAAAGATGTTTTTGTCAAAGTACTGGACCCCAGACTCGCTTCGGATGAAACCAATGTCTTCAATTTTCTGAATGGTGCGCGCCTTGCAAAACTCCTCGACAATGATCGGATTTGCAAAGTCCACAGCTTTGGTAGCAGTGGCGGTCACTACTTCATCGTTTCCGAGCCAACGGGCGTAAAACCACTTAGCCTTCTGCTCCAGGAAGAATCCCCGCTGTCTCTCGGTAGGGCCGCAGGTCTTGTCTTGGCGATCGCCCAGACGCTTCGTGAGATACACTTGCAAGGGGTCGTTCATGGCCTGCTAAATCCGTCCAGTGTTTATCACGCACAAGGCGCCATCAAAATAGATGACCTCGGCTACACCTGGATTGTGGCAGACCTGCTAAAGAACGGCACCGCTGAGGCTAGTCATTTATCAAACTACATGTCTCCTGAAGTTTTCTTTCAAACCAACTCGATCGACGGCCGGGCGGACATTTACTCGCTTGGGGTTATTTTCCTAAACATGCTGTCAGATGAATTGATGTCCAATGGCGAAATGAAGATTTCTTTTCAACACAGCCGCTTGTTCAACTTGATTCCCCAAGTCAAGCGTATTTTTCCGCGCAACTCGGCACTCATCGAACGACTTCTTGAAAAATCCATCGCCCGCAACCCAGAGGAACGCTATCAAAACCTGAAAGACTTTATTGCAGACCTGCAGCAGATAACCGACGAATTACCCACATTGCGCACTCGCACCACCCCTTTACACCACCCTCGTTCCTCCAGTTCTGCCAGGGCCGAGTAGACCTCAGCATTTACACGACTCTTAGCTGTAAGGCAATCCCCCATCCATCCTTTTTAAGCTGTTCAATACGACATTTTTTCTAACTTGCAGCTAACCTTTTGGTCTGGCATAAGTGTATAGTTATGAAACCTGAACAACGCTGGAAGCGATTGGCAATTGACTGACAGAGAACTGATGTTCCGGGTACGTGATGGCGACCTGGATAAGCTCGGCATTTTGTTCCAACGCCACCACAAAACCCTGTACAACTTCTTCCTGGCGCTAACCGGCACCGTGCCGGCCAGCGAGGATCTAGTCCAGGAAGTCTTCCTGCGGATGCTGAGATACCGGTCTACCTACCAAGGGAAAAGTCGTTTTACGACCTGGATGTTTTGCATCGCGCGCAACGCCAGATTCGACTACCATCGCAAGAGGCAACGCGAGCCCGTAGCGACAGACGTGCAGATTGAGGCACTTGAGGCGAGCGATCCAGTTGAAGAAAACTACGAAAAACATCAGGCATCAGAACTTATTCATGCATCTCTGCTAAGGCTCGATGAAGAAGATCGCGAGGTTCTTTTGCTCACTCGCTTTCAAAATATGAAGTACAAGGATCTCGCCAAGATCATGCGATGCCGGGAGGGCACAATTAAGGCACGCGTGCATCGGGCCATGGGCAGGCTTAGAGTGGCTTTTTTTGAACTTTCAGGAGAGTCAACATGAGCAGCAAAAAGTTTGACCGGCTGATGGACCGTTTACCTGCCTATCTCAACGATGAAATGGCGGAAGAAGAAGCAGAGGCTTTTGAAACTGAATTCTGCAAAGTCGCGGGTGAAGAAAACCTCGCACAGCTAAAAGAATCATGGCTGTTGTTTGCGGCGCTCCCTCAGGCTGAGCCGAGCCAGGCACTGTCAAGCCAGTTCCACACAATGCTTGAGTCATACAAGGCGGGTCAGTCTCAAGCCCATAGCAGAAGTCAGCACGCCGTCGTTGAGTGGCTAAAGAACGCGTTGCCGCGCATGCCTGTGGGACAGTTTTCATTCGGCGCAATTCTCGTACTGATCGGTTTTGTGCTTGGACGCTGGGGAATTCCCGACTCGAGGACGGATAGCATTACCGCCCTGCGCAGTGAAGTCAACGGACTGCAACAACTGGTTACTGCATCTCTTCTGCAAAGCCGTTCACCAAGCGACCGCCTGCGGGGCGTCTCCTACGGCTACAAATCGACAGGACCGACTGAGGAGACTCTGCGTATGTTGCTAGATATACTGGACCATGACCCCAATCTGAATGTCCGGCTGGCGGCAGCAGACGCTTTGTCCCTGGTCTACGATCAGGAGAAGTCGAGTTGGCGGTTGATAGAGTCTTTGCAAAGACAGACTTCACCGATGCTGCAGATCGCACTTATCGGGATCCTGGAAAAAAAGCAGGACCAGCGCTCCCTTGCAGCGCTCAGGGATCTGGTCAGCAACCAGGATGTAGAGGCATTGGTGAAAGAACGGGCCGGCGCGGCCATCGAACGTTTGGAATAGATAAGAAAACAGGGCCTTACTGTATTTAACCATAAAGGAAGGTTACGATGAAACAGACTAGTTTTCTTTTGGCTGCACCCGGGATTCTGTTGCTCTTTACGGGGATTTCTCCACTTTCTTCGCCAATAGAGAAAACCGAAACTATCCAACGGACTTTCCGGTTTTCAGATCTATCAAATGCCAGATTGACGGTAGACAACATTCACGGCTCAATTGAAATTACGGGATATGACGGTGACACAGTACAAATGACGTGTAAGCAAAAAATTCGCGCCAATTCCGAAAACCTGTTCGAAACTGCCCGGGAAGAGACAAAGCTTGATATTTCGGAGCATGGAAACGCTGTCGTTCTCTTTGTTGATGCCCCCTATCGATGCCGTGATGGGTCGACCAATCATCGGGGTTGGGACGACTACGGATACGAGGCCAAATTTGATTTCAAGATTCAAGTGCCGGTTCAAACATCTCTGAACCTCAAGACGATCAACGACGGCGAGATAGTCATACACAATGTGCACGGGGATTTCAAACTCAAGAATATCAATGGCGGAATTATGCTCAAGGGCGTAGCAGGTTCAGGTGAAGTCTATGCTTTGAACGGGGACGTCCGGGTAGAATTCGCCCGCAACCCGACCGCCAGTTGCTCATTTGGTTCACTCAATGGAGAAGTCGAAGTCAGCTTCAAAGATGATTTGGCGGCTGACTTTCGTTTTAAAACTTTCAACGGCGATGTGTACACGGATTTCCCCGTAACCCATCTTCAGTCACGTGCAGCCACAAAACAGCACAAAGACGGCAGGTTTGTCTACAAAGCAGACGATTTTTTCGGCGCACGAGTAGGCAAGGGCGGGCCTGAGTTTCATTTTGATGCTTTCAATGGTGATATCCACGTAACAAAAGCAGGTGAAATAAAATGAACATACTTCGAACAATCTGTACGACGGTCATCTTTTCACTCTTTGGCTTCTCTACCCTTTCCGCGCAAACCGCGGGCGAGGATCGAGTCAATGTTGCCTTTAGCCATCCCGGCAGCTCCGGCCTGTTGCAGGTCGACCTGATTCACGGCTCGATCGTCGTCGAAGGCTCTGATGGGGCAGAAGTGATTATCGTTGCAAAAACCCGGTCAGACAGCGAGGAAGATGAGACAACTACAGAATTAAGCGGCATGCGCCGCCTGTCTACCAAGGCGACCGGTCTCAGCGTCACGGAGAAAGATAATGTCATGGCTGTTGAAGCGGCAACTCTCACACGGGCCGTGGACCTGAACATACAAGTTCCGCGCAAAACATCGTTGCAACTCAACACTGTAAATGGTGGTCACATAAAGGTAGAGAATGTCACGGGGGAAATCGATCTGCACAATGTTAACGGGGAGGTCACAGCACACAACGTTTCAGGTTCCGTTTTGGCCAATACTACGAACGGAAAAGTTGTGGTGACCTTCGAAAAAGTGAAGGGTGACAAAGCGATGTCATTTGTCTCATTTAACGGCGACGTTGACGTGACCTTGCCAGCGAATACGCAGGCCACGCTCAGGGTCAAGCCGGAAAACGGCGATGTGTACAGCGATTTTGACATAGACTTCAGCCAAAACTCTTCGCAGATTATGCAAGAGGACTCCCGCGCAAAGGGTGGGCGATTCAAGCTCTCCGTCGAAAGCACCATGACAGGAAATATCAACGGCGGTGGCCCCGATTACCACTTCTCCACGTGGAATGGAAACATCTACATTCGGAAAAAATAGATGCCTGACGAAAACGGTATTCCCGGGTCGCCCTAATCAATCCGTGAGCGAAGATATTCGAATAAACCATCGACTGCAATACGCTCCTGCTGCATCGAATCTCGCTCCCGCACCGTAACCGTTTGGTCCTCAAGGGACTGCGAATCCACCGTAATGCAGAAGGGCGTTCCGGCTTCATCCTGGCGCCGGTAGCGGCGACCCACTGCGCCGCCTTCATCGTAATAAACCATCATGTGCTTTTTCAGCTCATCGTGGATTTTGTGTGCCATCTCCGGCATACCATCGCGCTTGACCAGCGGGAAAATCCCGGCCTTGACCGGCGCTAACTGCGGGGCCAGGTGCAAAACCGTTCTGGTGTCCTTCTCCAGCTCTTCCTCTTCATAGGCATCGACCAAAACGGTCAGCAGTGTGCGGTCACAGCCGGCAGATGTTTCGATGATGAACGGGATGAATCTCTCGCGGGTCGCTTCCTCAAAATACTGCAGATCTTTACCTGAATACTCCTGGTGCCGTTGCAGATCAAAGTCCGTACGATTGTGAATTCCCTCCAACTCCTTCCAGCCGAACGGAAAGTTGTACTCCACATCAAAAGCAGCGGCAGCATAGTGTGCCAGCTCCCCGTCACCGTGCTGGTGAAAGCGCAGATTGGCTTTGCGAATCCCCATCTTATCATACCACTGAATCCTCTGCTCTTTCCAGTACTCGAACCACTCCGTGTCCGTCCCGGGCTTGACGAAGAACTGCATTTCCATTTGCTCGAACTCCCGGGTGCGAAAGATGAAGTTGCGCGGCGTAATCTCGTTACGAAAAGCTTTGCCGATCTGTGCGATGCCAAACGGCACCTTCTGCCGCGATGACTGCAGCACGTTGTTGTAGTTGACATAAATACCCTGGGCAGTTTCAGGGCGCAGATAGACTACTGCTGCGTCTTCTGCCACCGGCCCCATGTGCGTTCTGAACATCAGGTTGAACTCCCGGACTTCCGTCAGTTCGCCGCCACATTCGGTGACCATCTTGCTGGGCTTGCGCGGGCATGGCATCGACTCAAGCTGGTCTGCCCGGAAGCGGCCTTTGCAGGTTTTACAATCAACCAATGGGTCGACAAATCCCGCTACGTGGCCCGATGCCTCCCAAATGCGCGGGTGCATTAGGATGGACGAGTCCAGTCCCACGATGTCCTCCCGCAGCCGGACCATGCTCTTCCACCAGAATTCCTTGATGTTCTTCTTTAGTTCCACACCCATGGGACCATAATCATAGCAACTGTCGAGCCCGCCATAAATTTCGCTCGATTGAAAAATATATCCGCGCCGTTTGCATAGCGAAACGATCTTGCTCATTGTGCTATCGGCAGATTTCTGACTCATTCATCCTCCTTATTAATCCATGAGTGCTCGCCTTTTGGCCTTACCAAAAAACGAATACGCCAGGACCAGTTTGTGGCCCTATCGATCATTGCAACTCACCGGTCTTCAAAATCTTGGTCGCTCGTTCCGGAGAAACAACGTTTACCTGAAAACCGGAACCGACTTCGAAGCTTGTAAAAGTCCGGAAGCGAGGCGTGATCTCGATGTACCAATGGTAGTCTTTTTCTAGTGTTTTCCAATAGCCGCGCTCCTTGCCGGTTGCAAGGTTTGGCCCGGTGTGTAGCACCATCACAAAATTCGGATCACCTAGTATCGTCTTAAACTTGACCAAAATACTCTTGAGCAGGGCCGCGAGTTTGCCAAACTCGGTATTCCATTCGAAGAAAGTCTCATGTTTTATGGGCAGAATCCAGACGGAAAACGGTACGCGGGAAGCAAATGGCGAAAGCGCGACGAATTTCTCGTTTTGGTAGATGACCCGTTCACCATCCGACAGTTCCTGCGAAATTATGTCGCAAAACAGACAGCGTTCCTTATAGCGATAATGCTCGAGTGTATTGACCAGTTCACCCCTGAGCCGGGCAGGCGCGATGGGTGTTGCGAGGATATGAGAATGAGAGTGCCAGCGTAGCTGGCCGTCGCCCTCACCGTGATGCTTGTGCACCATAACATACCGGAAACGATTATCACGCTTCAAGTCGAGAATCCGTTCCCGATAGCACCTCAGGATGTTCTGGACCTGTGTAAGGTCCATGTCGTAGATTTGCAGGTTGACCTGATCGGACTCAATAACCAGTTCATGGGCGCCTATACCGTCGAGAACATCGTAGAGGCCGACACCGCGGCTGTTCAAGTCACCATAAATCTGCAGAAACGGCTGCTCCATGGGCAAAACCCGCACGTTCCATCCAGGCTCATTGGGCTGGGAATCGTCGTCCCTGATGGAAAAGATCTCTGGAAGGGTCTCGGCTTCAGAACCCGAAACGTACCTGGTAGGCTGGCCGTAATAGGTGTTTTCCCTGGGCTGGGTTCGCCCCAATAGCTCCTTAACGTTGTACTCCTCCTCGAGGATGATCGACCACTCTCCGGTAATGGGGTTTCTACGGAATTGATTGTTCGTCATGGCTCGTTCCCAGTTATGCACCGTTTTCCGAGTGCGGATCGCCCACAGGCATGCTGTCGACGGAAAGCCTGACATTTACAATCCGGTTGCGGTCAAGCTTTTCCACGGTAAACCGGTAATTCGCGAATGGTACTGTTTCCTTTTCCTCGGGGACGTATCCGGTGAGGCTGAGAATAAATCCGCCGAGCGTCTCATAATCACCCTCGGTTGGCAGGTCAATCTGCAGAGACTCGTTAAGCTCATGCAGATCTATTTTTGCATTTATGGCGAAATGACGCTCATCGATCTTGCGAATGAGAGGTGCCTCGCGGTCATATTCGTCCTGGATATCACCGACTATTTCCTCAATAACATCTTCCAGGGTCACGAGGCCGGCGGTGCCACCGTATTCATCCAGGACAATCGCCATGTGGTACTTTTCTTTCTTAAACTCTTTTAGCAGGTCGGGTAACTGCTTACTTTCGGGGACAAAATAGGCAGGCCGGGCCAGGTCGTTCAGTTTGGGCTCCCCACCTTTGCCCTTGGCATCATAATTCAAGAGGTCCTTTACGTGAATAAGACCTAATACATTGTCGATGTCCTCCCGAAAGAGTGGAATCCTGGAGTGACCCTTTTCCTTGACCAGTCTTCTAAGAGTGGCCAAACTGTCGGTCTCATTGATACAGACCATGTCGGTACGCGGGACCATAATCTCGCGAACGTCCGTGTCGCTGAATTCAACAATGGAGTGAATCATCTCGCGGCCGGCTTCCTTCAGCTTGCTGTGATCGGGATCGCGCACGACCGTCATAATGGTCTGATGTGGTGAGCCTGCGTCTTCGCTATCGCCGGTCGCCATGCTGTCGATAAGATTGCTCAAAATCCGAGCCGGTGTTTGCACAATTTTGAAATAATACCAGACCGGCAGAGCGACTCTTTCGGCAAAGGCCAGGCTTCTGTTCGAAACGTATCGGGCGGTCCAAACTTCATGAATCGCAACCAGAATAACTGTGGCAATGAAGCCGGCAACCAGCAGGCTGGGTACCAGGCCGGGCGCTTCCCGGATTCCCCAATAGCAGGCAAACACAGTCAAACCGCCCGTTAAGAGGATACCCAGGCTGAGGCGCGCAACCCGAATCGACAACAAAAAGGACTGCGCATGAGCCAGCATCTCTTCCAGACGCTCCGAGGCTTTCATTTTCCGCCTCCTGACGTCGACAAATTCGCTTTGCGCCAGAGACGAAAACGCGCTTTCAACACTCGCGAAAAAGAGCAGAAGCACGATCACTAAGAGCAGCAGGCCCGCCCAGATAATGTAGAATTGTGGAATCAATCAGGTATGTCCGATAACGTTCGCGCCAGGTAAAAGTTCTCTCGCTCAGTCATCTCCGCCTTGTCGGCCTCTGTCAAGTCATCATAACCAAGGAAGTGAAGCAGACCGTGGGCCAGGATACGCCGAAATTCCTCCGCTTCAGTCACCTTAAACAGAACAGCGTTCTCCCGCACGCGCTCAGCGCTGATATAGATTTCTCCTTCAAACAGAGAACCCGGTTCATCCGAAAGCCTGAAACTGAGAATATCTGTGTCATATTCGCGTTGTTTGAATTGTCTGTTGAGATCGCGGAGCTGCTTGTCGTCAGTGATAATGGCTCTAATATCGCAGTTGGTTTTGCCTTCGCTTTGCCATATCAGCTGCGCCAACCCCCTCAAATCGTCGATGTCAACCAGTTGACTTTGTGTGTTGACGATTTCGATGTTAAACTTCAATTGTCTTTGCTGCCTGTTTACGAACCGGGCGACTCTCCTGCTTGGGATAGTCGATACGACCGTGAAACATACCGGTCAGGGTATTGACGAAGCTCTCTTTTATCAAATTCAAATCACTGATGGTCAGAGGGCATTCATCCAGCTCAGATTCGGTCAGCCGCTCCTGAATAAACGTTCGCACCATGCTACGCAGCCGCGACGTGGACGGATCCTTCAAAGTACGCGACCCTGCTTCGATGGCGTCCGCCAGCATAACGATGCCGGCTTCCTTAGTCTGTGGGCGCGGCCCGGGATAGCGAAAGTCAGACTCACTCACTTCGCCGTTCTCGCTGGACTCCAACGCCTTCTGGTAAAAAAAGCGGATAATGTTCGTGCCATGGTGCTGAGCAATAAAGTCTCGAATCTCTACCGGCAAATTATACTCTTCCGCAATTTCCAGTCCTTTCTTCACGTGGTTTATCAGAATCAGACAGCTCATACTGGGGGCGAGTTTTTCGTGCGGATTCTTGCCCCCCTTTTGATTCTCCACAAAATACTCGGCTTTCTCCATTTTTCCGACATCGTGATAATAGGAGGCTACTCTGGTCAGAAGAGCATTTGCGCCGATCGCCTCGGCAGCAGCTTCCGAAAGGTTCCCGACCATAATGCTGTGATGATAGGTCCCCGGTGCCCGAATCGCAAGCTCACGCAACAGCGGCTTATTCAGGTCGGAAAGTTCCAGCAATGTTGAGTTGGTAGTCATCCGAAAAACATACTCAAAAATAACCATAAACCCATAGGCGAGAAAGGGCGAAAAAGTGCCATTGAGCAGGCCCAGCAACCACATATCCCAAAGCTCACTAAACTCCGTGTGCTTCAGGAGTTCTACAGCAGCGATTGCAAACATGTAGGCGCCCGACACATACAACATCCCCTTGAGGGTCCATGACCGGGCCTGGATTTGCTTAACGGAAAAAGTCGACATGGTCCCGACAAACAGCAGAACGACAGCCAAACCAAAATCATTGCCGAACATAGCAGCAATGATAATGCTCAGGGTCACCACGCTGATAAAAGCAGTTCGCACATCGAAAAATATTGTGATCAGTATCGAGGCGACAGATATGGGAACCAGAAACTCAGGATGGGCCGTGACGCCAAGTTTAATGAGAAAAAACGCTGTCCCGATTGTCAAGACAAAGATGACAACCATCATAGTCACACGTTTCAGGTCGAAAAGAAATGGCCTGCGCGACAAGCCCACAAACATCACGGTAAAAGAAAGCGCAAGCACGACCGTGAGTAGCCGTCCGACGATAGGCAATACCAATTTCGTGCCGCCCTCATATTTCTCTTTTTCAGCCCTTGTTTCCGCAAGCGAATTCAGCTTTTCAAGGATTTCAGGAGTGATAAGTTCATGCTTATTGACAATGCGTTCATTCTCCAGCACAATCCCCTTGGAAAGCGGGACATTGGCCACGGCCTGTTCTATGCGGTCCTGAGTAACCTTTTCATCGAATATCAAATTCGGCTGCAGAAATGCAGTTACAATGGGATACCCCACCTTTACCAGGTCATTTTGATCGGGGAAACTTTGGCGCAGTTTGTCTAATACCACGCCCTTGTAGTCGTCAAGCTTGTGGAAGTCATCCAGGCTCTGCAGCACCTCACCGGCTTCTGAGATCGCAGTGATCTTCCTAACGTAGGGCGGAATGTTGTCCGAGTTCTGGTTCAAGACGCCAATGGCAAACAGGTCCACCAGAATACGGCGGACATTCTTTTGTAACTCGGGGAAGGTAACCGGCTGCATGCCGGAATCCCCCGCTGGCGGTTTGGCGCCATCAGCCTGACTCAAGAACATTCGGATGTTGCCGGCTTCAATAATGATGCCATCATTGTTGAGTAAATCCTGGATCCGAAGTGCTTTCAATGAATCGTCGCCGATCATGCCCCGTATAGACGCAAGGCTCTGAAAAAAATCATCAAACTCTTTGAAGGAAGCTTGTTCGATGCTATCATTTCTCACAAACACGATCGGAATCTGCTCTGCAGCACGCTTGCGGTCCTCCTCCAACACTTCTGTGGCCTTCTTGATGAAAAAGGTGAAAGGAGCGATAATCTCTTTCCCGGTGTAGACGTTGCCGGCCTTTAGGTTCGAGAACTGGGTAGATTGCCTGGAAGGAAACATTACGACAGTGGAAACAATAAGAAAAAGTAGAAGCACAGCGAGCAGAGCATTGCGTACAGAGCGGTTTTCTTGCAAGGCCTCAAGCCGTTCCTCTGTTCGCTTGACAAGTTTTGTAATTGTGCTGTTGTTACGTGCCACTAGTCCGCTCTACTGTTTGGTCTTGGCCCCCTTCGGGGGCTTCTGCAGATATTGGTCGTACGCCTGTATGATGTCGCGAACGAGCTTGTGTCGCACCACATCTTCGCCAGTCATGTAGACAAACTGGATACCTTCAATATTTTGGAGTATCGACTGCACCTGGATCAGTCCTGAGGACTCGCTGTCAGGAATATCCACCTGAGTAATATCGCCGGTAATAATTGCTCTAGAATTTGTCCCCAATCTTGTAAGGAACATCTTCATTTGGTTGAAGGTCGTATTCTGCGCCTCATCGAGAATGGCGAAGGCATTATTCAAAGTGCGCCCTCTCATGTACGCCAGAGGCACGATCTCCACAATCCCGGACTCCAGGTATTTCTTCAGCTTGTCGGCTGGGATCATCTCGTGCAAAGCATCGTACAGCGGTCGCAGGTAGGGATCGACTTTCTCTCTGAAGTCACCGGGCAAATAGCCCAGGCGCTCCCCTGCCTCAACGGCCGGCCGTGTAAGCACAATCCGGTCGATGACGCGGTCGCGTAAGGCAGCCACTGCGATTGCTACCGCCATGAAGGTTTTGCCCGTCCCAGCAGGACCAACAACGAAAACCACGTCATTATCAGAGCAGGCACGAAAAAGGGCTCCTTGTCCTTTGTTCTTAGGCTTGATGAAGCCATTCTTCTTGTAGAGAACGACCTCATTCGATCCCTCTGACGATTGCGCATAGCTTCCGTTCTGAGAAACAAGTTCAACAATCGTTTCCAGGTCTGTTTCGTTGAAGCTCTGTCCACGGGATATCATGGCGATAAGTTCCGCCAGCACCTTTTCCGCACTCTCAATCGCAGCCTTGTTGCCCGTCAGCATTAGCTCGTGCCCGCGCACAACAATCTTGACTGGTATTTTCTCCGCGATCACTTTCAGGTTTCTATCCTGCAGACCCAGGAGTTGTAACTGGTCAACTCCTTTGATGGAAAGTCCTTTGCGCAAAATATCTGTCTCGGTCAAATCTCTCTTGTGGTTTTTGGCTTAGAAGACATCGAAACAAAAAAAGCTCTTGCTCGTCCCGCAAATGCCGGGACGAGCCAAGAGCTTACAAATTGATAATCCTAAATGGAGAAGCTTATTTTCAACTAGACAATAAAGAGTAGTTCAAACGAAGGTTGCTCGTTCAAACAATCCTCCTCCCACTAGTTACCCGGAATCTTCAATACCTGGTATGGATAAATGAGGCTTGGCTCATCGCCGATAACGTCTTTGTTTGCCTCGTACAAGTCCTGCCATTTGGTCGGATCGCCCATCATTTCCATGCTGCCGACGATCTTGGAAAGATTGTCGCCTCTGCCCACCAAATACTGATGCGGGCCGCTCTCACGATGAATCTTGAAGATTTGGTCAGGGTAGATCAAGTCAGGATCTGTGATTTGATCCGTATTCATCGAGTAAATCCGGACCCATTGGAACGGATCGCCATAAACATCAGACTTCCTGGCGATTCTCCAAAGATAATCCCCGCGAGTTACGGTATACTCATCATACATGCCTTTCGGCATTTTTGCCCTTAACTGAGCAATCTTGCCTTCCATTCCCGCAACTTTGTTGCGCATCTCGGTCAAGGCATAGATTCGATTGCCCTTCATCTCCTCAAGTTTGGCTTCGATCTCATCGATCTCTTTGCGGCGCTTGAAAAGGTCTTCGGGCGACAGCGCGGCCAGAGCGTTCAATTCCTGGTCCAGCGCATTCAACTCTTGCCGGTAAGCATTGACGTCGCTTTCACTAACTCCGATGGCAGCGTAAATCTCTGACCATGTACCGGCTATCTGACCTACAACATCAGACTTCTCAGACGTTAACGCAGCAATTTTTGCGTCGCAGTCAGCAATCTCTGCTTTGGCTGCACTTTCTTTGTCAGCCCATGACTTGAGCTGGAGGCGATATTCCTCCATCTTCATTTTCTCTTGTGCGGCAGCGCCGGCAACAAAAGTCATGGTTAGCATAACCGCCAATGAGCTGATGAAGAGAGCCTTTGCAACAGCTTTCATGTTCAACCCTCCTATACGATGGTAAGTTCTATTCAGCGAGCCTTCTCTTAACATTCTCAAGTTCCTTCTTAGCATCCTGAAGTTCCTTCTTCTTTTGTAAGAGCTCGCTTTCCAACTTGGCTTTTTCCTTCTTTCGCTCCTCGACGGTCTTCTCCGCTGCAACAGCGGCCTGCTTTTGCTCTTCAAGTGCCAGAAGCTCCTGCTCATTGGCGTACTTTGTACATCCAATGAAGCTGAACATTGACACGGCAAAAAGAGCGACAAGTAGTGTAGACACCGTACGGTAGAGTTTCCTCATAATGGGACACCTCCTTCCTGCCTTGTTATTTTTAACTGTTGATTTTACCCTCTGTCAAAGCAATTCGCATTCATGTAAAAAATCACTGAAGCGCTTGCGGAATATTTCAAGAGTGTTTTTAAGGGTAGATTTTACATAGATATTGGAGTGAATAATAGCAATAAAAACACCCATTGTCAAGCAAAAACTCAGACCACCCGCAAGCCTAACTCCTTGAGTTGTCGTGCACTAACCGTGGACGGAGCGCCATCCATCAGTGACATCGCGCTGTTGGTTTTCGGAAAGGCAATCACGTTGCGCAGCGAGGTTTCACCGGCGAGAATCATGACCATCCGATCAAAACCAAAAGCGATCCCACCGTGTGGTGGTGCGCCGTACTCAAAGGCGTCCAGCAAAAAGCCAAATTTGTCACGTGCCTCCTGCTCAGAGATACCGAGCAGCCTGAACATGTGATCCTGTAACGCCCTGCTATGAATCCTGATGCTGCCACCTGCGATTTCATAACCGTTCAAAACAAGGTCGTAAGCCTTGGCGCGCACATCGCCCGGACGTTCATCCATAAACTGAAGATCCTCATCCATGGGGCAGGTGAAGGGGTGGTGTCTCGCTACATACCTTTGCTCTTGATCGTCAAATTCCAGCAAGGGAAAATCAACAACCCACGCTAGCTTGTAAACACCTTCCGGAATCAGGTTTTCACGTTTGGCTATTTTCTGGCGCAGGCTACCGGCAAGCTCCAATGCTTCCTGTGCCCGGTCTGCGACAATGAGAAGCAGGTCGCCTGCCGAGGCGCCGAAAGCCCTGGTAATGCCGGCAATTTCATCTTCTGAAAAGAACTTTGACAAGGGAGAATCCCAACCCTGCTCGCCGACCTTGATGGCGACCAGGCCCTGAGCCCCTTCCACTTTCATCTCAGCAGTCAGGTCGTCGACTTGCTTTCGTGAATAGGATGAGCCGCCCTCGACCCGCAGACCACACACAGTGCCGCCGTCCTTCACACATTGAGAAAAGACCTTAAAGTCACAACTGCCGACCATCCGGCTAATGTTGACAAGCTCAAGACCATACCTGAGATCCGGCTTGTCGGAACCGTATTGATTAAGAGCTTGCTCGTAAGTCAGCCGTTGAATCGGTGTCTCGATCTTGACACCAAGTATCTCACGGAAAATCCGCACCATCAGCTCCTCGACAAGCTGCAAAACATCGTCGCGTTCAACAAACGACATTTCGACATCGATCTGGGTGAACTCCGGCTGCCGGTCTGCTCGCAGGTCCTCGTCCCGGAAACAACGGACAATTTGATAGTAACGGTCCATGCCGGCCACCATGAGGATCTGTTTATAGGTTTGCGGACTTTGCGGCAGCGCGTAAAATTGGCCCTTGTTGATCCGACTGGGAACCAGGTAATCCCGTGCACCCTCCGGAGTACTGCGCATCAGAATGGGAGTTTCTACTTCCACAAAACGATTGTCGTTGAAGTAACTGCGAACGAGTTGGTAACAATTGTGCCGTAGCAGAAGATTCTTTTTCATGCTGCTGTTGCGCAGGTCGATGTAGCGATATTTGAGCCGGGTTTCTTCTGATACGTCTATGTTTTCGTCGATTTCGAATGGCGGTGTTTTGGCGGGATTAAGAATCTTAAGATCGACAGCAGCCACCTCGATCTCACCCGTTTGCAGGTTAGGATTCACCATACCGTCCGGGCGCTTGCGGACTTGGCCCCGGATCGCAATCACAAACTCCCCGCGCAGGCCCTTGGACTTTGGGAAACCCTCAACTAGCAAGTTCGGATCGAAAACAACCTGCGTCAAGCCATAGCGGTCACGCAGGTCAATAAAGATCAAGCCCCCGTGATCCCTGCGCCGGTGGACCCACCCCATCAATGTAACTGTTCTCTCTGCATCCTGAGAACTTAGCTCTCCGCAGGTGTGGGTTCTTTTCCATCCCTCCAGTTGTTCCAAAATGACGCTCCTCCTTCGAAAACCAAAATAAGAAACCCAAGGGCAGTCGCTCCCTTGGGAATTTCTATAATAAACAAAATATAAGAAAAAACCTATGTTTCGCCATCTAAATCTGGTAAAATTTTAAATGGCCTAAACGCTGGCAGACAGCGAGAGTTCCCCCCCTCGTATAGCTAGTAGCCGAATGCGTAGGTCTGGCGGATAGTGGTATTGCCGTGAGAAGTATCGATGACCCCGAAATCATTCCACCGGCGAATGCGGCTGACGACACATCTTTCGACGGCCTGGTTGTTCAAAGTCGAAGATATCAGCTCAACATTGCTAACTGTCCCGTCGGGTGCAATCGTGAATCGAACACTGATCTTGCCCTTCAGGTTTGGGTTTCTTTTTAGCTGACGCTCATAGCAGTATTGTATCGATTTATTATGTGTAACCACCACCTCCTGCAGATCCTCCGGCTGCCGGCCGGCAACTCCGACTCCGCCCTCTTCAACTTCCGGTGACCCTGACGCGATAACAAGATCGCCGCTACGCTCAAAAGACTGTTCGTTTGCCGAGCCTAAATCACCGACGAGAGCGTCGATGCCGGCACCGCCACCGTCGCGGCTGCCCTTGATGTCCCCTGCCCCTTTTGCCATATCAGACTTGCCACTGCTCTTGAGCCCGGATATCTTGGAAAGGGTGGCATCGAGGTCGCCCATGGATGAACTCGCATTGCTCAGGATCATGGAGACCTCCCGGCCCGATGCCGTACTGCTATTGCTTGCCAGGAGCGCAAGGACACCCTTGTTGCTGACATTCTTAGCAATCTGATCCTGTGATATCTTCTTCCGGGGTCGGCGGGCCCGTGGTTTCTTTTCCGGCACGGCTTCCGCCTTGGCTACTTTCTTCGTAGCATCCGCCGGCTTGATTTCCGGCACCTCTGCGACCTCCTCAACTTCGGGAACCTTCTCTTCAAATTTAAACTGCACAAACTGCTCTTCACGCGCCTTCTCCCGTTCCTTGATCGTTTGTGCTATCCGGCGCTGCATGTCAGCAATTTGTTTTGACATGGTTTCAGACGAGACCGGATTGAACAGAAAATATACCACCAAAGCAGCATGCAAGACAAACGAACCAGCCAGGAAGCCCATGAAGTCCCGGTCAAACAGATCAGAAAAAGATCTGCTGAAGTCGTTGGGGGCGCGATGTCTCCCTCGCGATTCTTTCTTCGGCCAGTCCATGGTCGAAGAACTATTGGAATCTTGATGCTCTCTTTTTTCCCGATTACTCATTACTCACCTTTCATTCTCAGGATGAAGATCCCTGGGTTGCGGAAACTATCTTCTCAGTTTATGTTTTTGTAAACAACCAAGCGCATATTGGGGTACTCTGCCATACCGCAAGTTGCCATCACCTTTACCAGGTCGCGATATTCTATTGTCTTGTCTCCTTGAATCACGACTTTTCCCGAAAAAGCAATGTCGAGTTCTTTCTCCATGGCCTTGGCCTCATCGGCATGACGTGCCAACTCTTCCCTGAGTGGCTCAATTACAAACCCGCTTTGTTGCTTCACTTCAGCCATTGAGACGATAGCCTTATCGTTGAGCATGACCATCTCCTTGGAAACCACCAGTTCAAGGGCCACTTCGTGCGGAGCGGTAGCCGACGATTTTGGCAAGGTCAGAGACTCGGAAGGCTGTATCATCTGACCTTCGGAGGTGTATGTCTTCAAAAGAAAAACCAGGATGATGGTAAACATGTCCATCATCGAAGTCAGGTTTAACTTCACCCCGCTTACAAATGTGTCATGTTTCTTTCGTCTAGAAGGTACGTAAGCCATAGAAATACTCGTTCACTTTATTTAGCGATAGGTTGTGCGACTTTCCCGACTAAAGTATGCCCGCGCTGACCGAAGCGTGCGGAAACAGCATAACGTCCTGCCCATCCAGACGTATCGAACGAGCAGCGTCCATGGTACTAACCAACGTCTGGTAGTTGATTTTGGGCTCCGCCTGGATGGTTATTGAGGTTGAGTCCTCAAACCGGTTCCCGGCCTTACCCTTGATCTCATAGAGTTTCTCAGCCAGCAACTCATAGTCGTATTCACCATCTTTCTTCGGTATCGAAGGCTTGCCATCGTCAGAAGCCAAAATCGCGGCAGCACTGGAAATATAGAACCCCTCGTCAGTAATTGTAAGAGCGAGGTCAAGTAACTCGGGCTCTTCAGTGCTGGTCAACTGATTTGGCACATTGGGTGGCAGATTCAGTTCGATGACGCTCATCTTGATGAGCTCGACCGAAGACAAAAGTAAGGGAATAAGAACCACCATCAAATTCATGATCGGCGTCATATTCGGCTCCAACGCCTCGTTGGCCTTCCGGGTCTGACGTCGTGAGGGTCTGTACGCCATGGCCTATTGGTTCCCCGTTAAAATGTTAATCAGTTTTACTGTATGCTCATCAATCTCATCGATAAGCCGAACCGTCTTCGTATGAATGAACGTATAGATGGTAATGGCCGGCACCGCAACTGCCAAACCCATCAGGGTCGTATTCATTGCAGCCGAAATACCTGCTGCCAAAAAAGCGGATTTCTGCGCAGCGTCATATCCGGCCTCACCGACAGCGTTAAATGCGAGTATCAGGCCGTAAATGGTTCCCATCAGGCCGATCAGCGTTGCAACATTGCCGATCAGCGCCAAAAAGCCGGTTCGCTCCTGCAGTTTTGGGATCACTTCAAGTGTGCCTTCGTCTACAGAGTTTTGGATGGCGCGAAAGTCTACATTCTGGTTTCTTGCCACCAGGGAAAGTCCGGCTTTCACAACCTTGGGAAGCGCCTTGTCACCCAGAGAGTCGCACAGTTCGACAGCCTGGCTAAACTTACCAGCCCGCACCAATTTCTTTATTTCGGTCATAAAGCTTCTGGTATTCAAGTTCGCCTTCACCCAAATGTAATAACCGCGCTCAAAGGCGATGGCAATCATGAAAGCTCCAACAAAGAGAAGCGCCCACATGAATTGCCAGCCAGATGCACCGGGACGAAAAGACTCAAAGATATCCATAATACTACTCCTAAGTAAATGTTGGTGGTTTGCGCTCGAGGTTATTTTTTCTTGGTTATCTGTGATAAAATATCGCCCACTCTGACTTGCTGCTGACCTGCATCGAATTCAATGTCGAACAGAAAATCATGAGGGGGCAAAGCCTTTATCTCCGAATCAAAAGATCTTCCAACAAACTCAAGCTTGTCAAACTCCGGCTTGGTGCGCGTCGGCAGAATGGAGACATTCGGTTTATCGATCACGCCCTCTATCTGGATTTCGTCAAACACGATTTCGTCGCGTGCTGTCACCTGTTCTTCGGCGCGATTGTCAGTATTCACAGCCGAGCTGTCCTGGGCCTTCAGGGATTCCCCCCAAAACAGAACAACTGCTGCGGCAAAGCAAAGAATCAACATTATTGGACGAAGCATCTGCCTACTCCTGAGTATTTCTCTTGTTCCCAATCATTGTCATACAAACTGCCGAGGTTCAATCTGTGCCTGCAGCCTGCTGCGACCAGTCAGTAATAGTCCTCACACTGACGATTGCTTCCAAACTGCCATGTGACTGGTCCGCGTCCACAACTTTTATTGCCAGGGTGTTCCGACCTAGCTTGAGTTGCCCGGTCAAGTCATGGCTCTGCGCCGCACCTGTAGACACGGCTTGCACAACTTGCTCGCCATTCACGTAGACTGTGTAAGAATCGTCGGTTGCGATCTGCAATTGCCCGGAAGCCGCTGGCCCGTCAAGCTCAAAGGACTTGCGGAAATAGACTGTTTGGGGTCTCTCCACAGCTCCCAACAGGGCCGTCTGCTGCGCGCCATCCATCGCTGCTGCCGGCGTAAATTGCGCGCTGGAATCAACCGCCGCCAGCATGCCGGAATCAATATCCAGAAGCCAAATCTGTTGTGCACTGCCGTTCATATTGGCCGCGAGGCCTTCGTTGTACGCGTTGCTCCACTGCTCATCCGCAAAGTCTGTCTGGTACCATCCGCCAGTCGAGTCAGAAGAAACCACCCAGTCTGACCCGGAAGGGATAACCAGTTCTTCCATGGCTAACCCCATTTCCTCCGCGTACTCTGCCGGATTGCGTTTGGCAAGTGCCAGCCCGATCCGGCGGCGCCAACTGTTTGGGACGGCCGGGTCAGAACTTATTTGGTACGTTGCTGTCAGCACTTTCTCGGAGCCATCGTTCAAGGTAAAATGCAAATCGTCAAAAGTGAAAAATGCATCCTCAAAATTGATCTGCTCGGCCTCGGCAAACCTCGCTTCGTAATGTTTCCGCTTTTGATAGGCCTGCTCGGCAAGCGAATCAGCAAGCACGGAGTAGGCATACAACTCGGAAAACAGCAATTCTTCGTGTTCCACAGAGGCCATCGCGTTGGCCGCCTGAGTCTGCAGGGCCGGCCAAATCTGCTCAAAAATACGGGCGCTGGCCTGGGCTGAGGTTGAACTGAACTCCAACAAGGCCGTCATTTGCTCAGCAACATCGACGGCTTGTTCATCATCAGTTGCAATAAGTTGTTCATACGATACAAGCATGTCGGAATAGGATTTCAGGGCCTTTGTTCCTAGCCTTTCTGTCTCAATCGGCACAATGTTGCCGATTTTTAACACATTCTTTCGAGAAAAATCGACCCACTCATTTTCCAGTCCTAGCTGCGCGCTTTCCTGGATGTTGTGAGTATGCGCTGCAACGATTTCCTGAGCCAATGGCGCAACAGCCTTATGCAATATCTCCTTGCGGTAAATCAACTGCTCCAGACTCGACAGACCTTCCGGCAACGGAGATTCGCGCAAGAGCTGCAAGGATTCGGTATTCAGTTCGGCCATCAGGTAAAGGCTTTCAGAGACTTTCCCCTGGCATTTCACAATCCAGGCCTTGCCGGCAGCAAGTGTAGAGTCCTCGAGTGATAGCTTGTCGAGTTCACCTTCTACATGGGCCGGAGTTTCTTGCGAACGCTTTATAGAAAACTCCTGTAATGCGGTTGCGCCATCTTTGTACGCCTGGACCGCCTGTTGGTACAGATCAGCGGCGCCACGATTTATATCCTTCTTGGCAACGATTCTTTGCGTTTCATCCGTAGCGGCCAATTCCTGCTCGGCCCACGCGCGAGCAAAAATCTCGTAAACCTGCCCCATCTTGAAAGTAGCTTCATAAAGGCGGTGAGTGCCAAAACCGGCAACCTTCGTGTAGTCTTCTGTCAGTTGCACCAGCAGCTCTTTCTTTCGTGATTTGGCTGCTTCCAGGTTGCTCTCCGGCAAAGTCAACTCAATTGCGGCGAATTCATCAAACTTAAACCGGGTCAACTCGAATTGCGCCTCGGCAACGATGAAGTCATCCGTTTCGAGCTTTCTTGACTGGAAGGTTTCGTATTTCTGCAGAACTGTGTGAAACTCTGCCCGCGCTGCCGCAGCGTTGTCGCCCTCCTGGTAATACTGACCACGGCGATAATGCGCTTCTATAACCTTGGGCGAATCAGGGTATTTTGCTGAGAATTGTGCGTAGATTGCGTTTGCGCTGTCAACCTCATCGAGCTTCAAATGATACCGGGCGTTGTCAAACAACAAGTCAGCGGCATCCGGCGCGCGGGGGAAACGCTCAGCGTAGGCGTTGTTGATAGAAATAGCTCGCGACCACTTCTCTGCCTGCACGTAAGAAACACTGGCATTGAAGAGTGCGGTTTGCGCCATGCTGTCCCCGGTCGCATGCGTAACTAACTTTTCATACGTGCGCCCCGCGTTGGCGTAGTCTTCAATCTCCCGGTAATCAAAAGCCAGATTATTCATCGAGTTGATAAAATGCTGCGATTGCGGAAAGTCGCTGATCAGCTTCTCGTATGCTGCAATCGCATTGTTAAAATCACTGCTTTTTTCAAACTCAACACCGGCATTGTACAGCGCAAGGTCTGCGAACTCAGCGTCGGGTGCAACGTCGAGTAACCGTAAATACTCATGGGCGGCCTGCTCATGACTTTCGGAGCCTGACAGGGTTTCCGCCTGCAGGAAGACCGATTCGGCAACGCGCGCACCTGCCTTGGCAGCGTACTCGGAGTCTATGTTCTTGATCCGGCCGGCAACCAGCTCCGTGCTTTCATAGTCCCCTTTGCCAAAATAGCTTTCCATGATCAGATAGCGGGCATAATCCATCTCCTGCGATTCCGGGAAGTGCTTGGCAAGCGTCTTGAAGTACTGGATGGCGCTTTTGAAGTCTTTCTTCTTATAGTAGAGGTCACCCGCACGAACCAGAATTTTTGCGGATTCCTCTTCGTCAGGAAAGTTCTTCAAGAAGTTGTTAGCTGCCAGGATCAGGCGCTCTTCCGACTCAGTCAGGCCGATGACCTCACCCTCTGTGCCCGCGGCTGACGTTGCCAAGCCCAGGCTGTCCCGACGAACCCACATATCTGCCAGGGCAATAGCATTGGCCGCAGCCTGCTTCTGATACTCTGAACCACTGTACGAACCGCTGATACTCAGATACTCGGTAAAAGCCTCTTCGGGCCGATTCACCTTTGAGTCGAGCGCCAGAGCCATGTTCCAGTGCACCTGCACCGCATGACTATCCGTCGGAAACGATTTAAGGTAGCTGCGGCTATCGGAAATGGCCTGGTCGTAGAGTTGCATGTCCTGCTGCTCTTCAGCCTCCTTCAACAAGGCGTTAATACTCTCGCGCGTACTTTTTTCGATGCTGCGCCCGGCGAGCTTGCGCTCATTCGGTGCCAGCCTCTGCCACCAGCCACTGTCCGTTCCGAATCTGCGCGAAAGATCCGCCAACGTAAGCCGCGCCATCCTCTTGTCTTCTAATTTCTCATAGGCGCTGGCTATACGCGTTTGGATGTACGGTCCCTGCGGAGTCTCCGGATACATGGCGAGAAGAAACTCATACGCCTGAATGGCATCAAGATATTCTTCCTTGGAATCCATCAACGCGTCGGCAATTTTTTTAAAGACCATCATGCCGTAACCCCGGCCACCGATTTCATCAAAATATCTGGCCGCATCCTCAGCTCCACCGAAATCGAGGAAGCCGATACCGATATATTCAACCGCCTCATCACGCACGACCGGCAGATGGTACTTCACTTCCGGATCAAGTTTCTTCATGCGCTGTACGTCGTCGGCAAGAACGGTGAAGTACGAAATAGCGGCGGGATAATCACTGAGCTTGTAGTAACACCAACCCAAACGATAAAGCGCTGCATCGTACTGCGGCGTGTCTCTGTGGTCCAGGACACGTTCGTAGTAGGTGATCGCCTTTTCAATTTCCCAGCGTGGCGGTGCAAAGTAATACTCGGCAACCCGCATCAGTGCGTCCGGAACGAAGCGACTCCGTGGGTGATTCTGCAGAAACGCGAGAAAGCTACGAAAGGCTGATTTCCCCTGGCCACTGTCTTCCAGCAGGAAGGCTTTGTTGTAATGTGCCGCTGCCGCAAACTCCCCCTGGGAAAATTCATTCAGAATTCGCTGGTAGAGTTTAAGCGCGCGTTCGTAATCCACCGCCGGTTCTGCAGGCTCTTCACTCAGTTCACCAGCTTCAAAGCGGGTGAGGGCCTCGCTGTATTCATCCATAGCTTTGCCATAGATGCGCACAGCCTCCTCATATTCCAGCTCGGCCAACTGCAAAAGGACTCTGTCCAGCCCGGGAATCTCCCAGTCAAATCCCAGCATGTAACGAATCTCTTCGATGGCCTCGCCGCGCAACAGGTCTTTCTCACTGAGAAGACGTTCAGTCTCAGCCTGATAGGAGGTTCGAATTTTGAGAAGCTCCTCGACAGAAAAATCCAGTAACAGTGAATCGTTAACGGCATCCGTCGATGGAGTGGGGTTTTGCTGCTGCGCTTGCGCGGGGCCCGGAGAAATCACGGCGAACACCCAGCAACAAATAACCAAAGTTTTCATGACAAACGGCTTCATGGATCGCTTCCTGAATGCAAGATGACTAGTCATTGCTCACTTTTTCTTCTTTCTCCGACTTATCGAAGTAGGAATCTTTAAAATACTCTTCTTTTTGCTTCTCAGCCCTGACAGAAGCATCCGATTCAATTTCGCGTTCGATCTGCGCGATAACTGCGTCATACTCGAGCAGCCGTTGTTCCAGGACGTCTCGACGCTTTTCAATAATCGCATCCACGGCGCGCACATTTCTGGCAAGATCGGCGACGGCCGTATCCCGCTGCCTCATTCTGTTGAATACAATGTCGCTAACCGCCAGGCCGGAAACGGAAGCCCAAAATGCATAATCGGTGTTTTCCTTGACCACAGGGTGTTGTAGCATCCGGTTGCGCAGAAGCTCGGCGTTCACGCCAAGCTGAGCAAAATCTCTCTGAACGAGGCCGAGTTCAGCTTTCCGACTGTCTCTGCTGTTTGCGAGAAGGCTCTGAATCTGTCTGACATTGGCGCTTAGCTTCGCCTGTTCGTCGGCAAGCTCGCGCAGGACTCTGTTATGGGTCTGGGCGCGATAACTGCTTACGGCCTCACTGGTCGTGAGCGGGTAGTCAACGAAGAAACTCTTATCTGAGAGAGCCAGATCTGACTGATAGACTTCCAGTGCCCGGGCAAGGCGGTGACGCTGCGAATCTATTTCGTTGAGCAATTTCTCATTCTCAGCCGCTTCGGCGCTTGCTGCGATTTCGTCGAGTTCATCAAGCTGGTCCAGTATTGCGTTGCGTTCGCGGGCAAAGTCTGCAACCAGGGTTCCACGGGCGCTGCCACGGTAGCGTAAATCTGCGAGCAGGCCATATAGCTTTTGACTTCTGATTGCGGCTGCCTCATAGACCTCGCGATTATTCGCTCTAACGGCCTGCTGCTCCAGGCTCTCAGATTCATTGAGTGTCTTTAGCAGCCGTCTGCGTTCCTCACTGATCTGGGCCGACTGCATCAAGACCGCCCTGGCATTGGTGACATAGCGCAATCGCTCCAGCGCCGGGTCCTCCTCGCCGAGCAGACTTCTACAATGTCCGGCTAATACACGCGCCTCATAAAGGTTTTCGGAATATGGATATCTCTCAGTGAGAAAATCTGCCAACGCAAGGGCCTGTTCGTGGCGTCCCAGCCTGAAGTTGGCCCATGCTGATCCCAGCATTACTTTGTCATGCAGCTCAAAATCGGCCGGGATTCCTAAAAAAAGCGCCAGCGCCTTGTCATGCTCGCCGCGATTGTAGTGCAGGTAGCCGAGTTTCAAGAGAGCCTGGCTCCGCAGGTAGGCAATTTCCGAACTAAAGCGAAAGAACTGCTTGCGGCCGGCGAACTCCTGCAATATCGCAGTACCCGAGGCAGTGTCATTCATCCCGAGCTTGGCTAACCCGAGCAGGAAACGAGCTTGCCGTGAGTAAGGTGATGACTTCGTCACTGCCGCAAGCGCTCGCTCTGCCTCGACATAGCGTGAATTCTGCAAATAAGCCACGCCGGCCAGATAGCGGCATTTGCCCTCAGTCTCTGCAGAAACAAATTGTCCCGCGCGGTTGATCCGGCTATATGCCTGGTCGAAGGCATGCCAGTCCTGTTGCTTGACGGCAATCTGCAGGACCCGCAGAAGCGCATCACCGCCGTGTGCAGACGAAGGCTGTTCGCTCAGGAGTTTCGCATAGTCATTCCGGGCCCGATCCAGCAGGTTTTGTTGATAGAAACACTCCGCTCTAAGAAAGCGAACGCTTGTCAGATCCTGATAGACCGGTGAATAATCATGCAAAATCCGTGTGAACAGGTCCGCAGCCAGATCGAATTGTCTGACATTAAAGGAGCCGACGGCGTCGCTGAGATCCGCTTGCAACATGCGCTCTCTTTCTTTCTCTGAGCCCGAAGTCAAAAGATACTTTTTAATGATCCGCTGACGGACAAAGGCGGCCTGATATTCGGCATAAGTCTGTGCACGCCATTCACCGAAGAGGCTGAAGACGTCGGCATTTTTCGAAGTTGCGACGGGACCGATAACGGATGCGACCTGAGATTCCAGTTTCTGAAGCAAAGCCGCTTGCTGACGCTGGGTGCCAGGGGCGGAAACGGTCTTTCCCAGATCTTCAACTGTGGCCACGATGTCGTGCAGCGGCTTTTGGGCATTCGCGGGGACAGGACTATTCAGAACGGGTTCATCCAGGAGAACGTCAAGCGCCTGGCGCTGCTCCCGGAGCCGGGAGGCTATTTCGTTGTTCCCGTATTCAGAATTGTCCCGCTCTATCGAATGCAGCTTTTCATACGATGCGATCAGAGCCTTCACTTCTGCATCGTATTTCGCCAGAACCGCTGAAGTCGCCAGGTCCATGTTGGTGAACGAGGGCTCGGGTTGTCGCTTCAGAAATACGTATATGCGCGTCTCCAGGCGCCGCAGAGCATCGGAGAGGTCTACTACCTGTGGTCCCTGCTCAACAAGTGCCCGTACAGATGCAATACCTCTGGCGATACGTGACAACGCCTGCCCTTGCTGTCTTTCGCTTTGCGCCTGCTCGACCGGGATATCATAGATGGCCTGAAATGGTGTGCCCGGACGATGCAATGCTGCGGGGCCGCGCTTATCCAGCTCCGTGCGAAGATTGCGATACAGAGACAGAAGCACATACTCTCTTCGGGCCATGTCCCTAAAAAACGGATGACCTTCCAAATCTAGCTGGAGAGAGGTCTGGTCTTTGAAGTCAATTACACCTGTCGTACTGGTTTCGTCGGATGCGGTCTCTTGCGGCTTCAAGGGTGAAAACGAAAACAGAACGGCGAGGACCACTAACGCAGACAGGTAGTTGATTCTACTTTTTCGCATGAATTCTTCTGGGGCTTAGTAGTTGATAAACCTTAGTATATCAGTTTCGGAATACTGGAGACACCTTCCCTGGTAGGAGAATATTGAGGTATCGGGTTGTTATCCGGGGCAATAGTCTCCAATTATCATAATAATTCGGTCTTGAATCAGGATTCTTGAGCAGAAAACGTACTTGGAGGCTGGCAATTTCACCGGCAGTCCCGGCCCCATTGCTATTCCTGCTTCAGGGGTGTAAAACTCGAGCTATCGAGGCTGGGGATTCTGGTCCGATTCGAGCCAAGTGACAGGTGCAAAACTCACGTCATATACCACCTGAAACCGCCGCCCGGAGCTTCCACGGCTTAGTAGGGCACACCTATTGACAAATGGAATGCTGGCTTTGAATAGTCAGCAAGGTCGGACAGGCATAATCCCGGTCAGAGCCGTGGAGCGCCGTCGTGTCCTTGGTGGCGGCTCACCCCGGCTCCCCAAGACGTCACAGAAGAAACTCTTTGATAGACTCGTACATCCGGTCCAATGGTGCGACACTATCGGCAAAATTGTTCTCAATGACAAGTCGGGGCATTCCCCACACCACGCTGGATGCCTTGTCTTGCGCAACAATGGCGGCACCGGCGGATTTCATGGCCTTCGAGCCGGCAAGGCCGTCTTTGCCCATTCCCGTCATCACAACGCCGATACAGCGCTGCTTGTACACCTTGGCTATAGAACGAAACAGCACATCTACCGCAGGCCGGCAGTAGTTCTCCTGTCGGCCCTGGTGAGTTCTGAGCACTTTACACTCACCGTTTAGGGCAACTTCGAGGTGAAAATTGCCCGGTGCAACGTATGCGTGTCCCGCCCGGATCGGTTCTCCGTCGACCGCTTCCGAGACCGGTATTGTCCCAATCCTTGCGAGTTGTTTAGCCAATTGTTTCGTAAATATGGCCGGCATGTGTTGCACAATAAGAATGGCCTGCTTCATGGATTTGGGCAATTGCCGGAACAGTGTTGCAAGACTGCTGGGCCCGCCAGTGCTGACACCGATGGCGATGACATCACGCGGCAGCGCCCTGATCCGGGATTTACTGCACGACGTAACAGGGACCAACCGATCCGTCTCTGCCGTACCGCACTGACGGGCGAGCTCCCTCATCTTTGGTAATAACGCCTCACGGATATCTGCGATGTTCGAGTCGAGCGAAGCGGAGGACGCCGGCTTCGTCACGAAATCCACGGCGCCGAGTTCCAGTGCTTCGAGAGTGATCTTGGCGCCTCTCGTGGAGTGCTGGCTAAACACGATGGTCTTGATGTCCGGATATTGGCTTGCCAACTCCTTGAGCGTGGCTAGGCCGTCCATCTCTGGCATTTCCATATCCAGAGTGATTACATCAGGAGCCGCTTGCCTCATCTTCATGAGCGCGATCTTTCCATTAGGTGCAGTCGCAACAACATCGAGGCTCCGGTCAGGCTGCAGCACCCTGGTAATGGCCACGCGGTAGAGCGCGGAATCATCGATGACCATGATTTTTAAAGGCTCGGTCATGCAGCCTGCTCCGTACCCGCTCTCGGGATCACTGAATCAACCTGCATTATGGGCACCTGATGGTGCATAGGGCGCGTGCGCATGACGCATGTAGTTTCTGCTGCTCGGCCGGGATTTCACGCGGCGGGTAAAACCACAGTGCGAAAAATGCGTTACGACTCTCATATCTCGAGTTGCGTAACCAGTTCTTGCAACTGCCCAGCGAGCTCAGTCAAACCTTCCGCATTTTGTTTAGTTGTTTCGGCGCCGGCCGCGGTTTCACCAGCTGCCTGCGCGACTTGAGATATGTTTTCTACAATTGAGTCCGCACCGCTGGCCGCCTCGGAAACATTGCGCGCAATCTCATTGGAGGTAGCTGCCTGTTCCTCTACGGCTGAGGCAATAGTGCTGGCAATCTGATTGATCTTGTTGATGATGTCAGACACGGATTTGATCGACTCAACTGAGCCGCTACTATCAGACTGTATCTGCTCAATCTTGAACGAGATATCCTCGGTGGCTTTTGCTGTTTCCCTGGCTAGTTCCTTGACTTCATGGGCGACCACGGCAAACCCCTTTCCGGCTTCTCCTGCCCGCGCCGCCTCGATGGTAGCGTTTAGAGCAAGGAGATTGGTCTGTTCAGCAATGGAAGTAATCACCTTTGTGACCTTGCTGATTTCTTGCGAACTGTTACCGAGATTTGAAATGACATTGTTTGCTTCGTTGGCAAGTTCTACAGCCTGGTCAGCCACGCCTGCGGCTTCTGCAGCGCGGTCCGCGACTTCTTTTATCGTTGTGTTCATTTCCTCAATGGCCGTTGCGACACTGCCAATGTTGCGACTCACCTCTTCGCTGGCACCGGAGACATTGTTTGATTGCACGGAAGTCTCTTCCGCGCTGCCAGCCATTTGGTTACTAATAGCCACCAATTCCCCTGAAGATTTGCTCAAGTCTTCGGCAGCAGCTTTGGTCGCTTCACGTATGTCGATCCGGTCCGTAATGTTGGCCCACTCCATCGAGTTGCCGATGTAGTCACCTCCAGCGTCGAGCATAGCCGAGACATTCACCTTGAATGTAAGGTCGGCGATTTTGATGTTGGTTGTGTAGGGCAGATTGCCCCTGTCGGACAGTATTTGACGCTGGTGCCCGGGGCTCTCATGAAAGACATCGACGCAGGTCCCAACAAGTTTGCTTAAATCAAACCCTGGGAATTGCGCTTCAAAGGTAGCCAGATGTTGGTGAAACATGCTGACGGTCGCTGCGTTGACATAGGTAATAACCAGATCGCGATCAACCATCATCGTCGCTGTCCCGGAACTCTCAATTGCAGACAGCAGCCGTGCGGCCTGTTCTACCTGCCTGCGGTGCTCAGAGACTTCTTCCCAATTAACAACATTGCCGACATACACGCCCGCCTCATTGTAGATGGCGTTGATGTTGGTTTCCAGATAGACATTGCCAAAATGGAATGTCGCCTTATGCGGCAACGCGCCCGGGTTGTTCAGAATCTTCTCTACTGCCGCAGGATCACGATGGAAGCGGTGGATTGAACCATGTAGTAGTTCCTCAATGTCTAAATCAAAGATTCGCTTAATCTCCGGAGCGGCCACTTTTAGCGTCTCCGCAGCCCGCTTGTTCATGTAAACGAGATTGAAATCCCGGTCAGCGATGAACACATTGGTTTGCAACGCGTCAAGCGCAGCCTTTGACAACCCAGTGGTTTGCTCGATTTCACTAATCCGCTCATCTACATCGGCTTGCTTGCGGATTACCGATTTGGCCTTTTTCTTACTTGCCATAACTTTGCCTCCATCTATGAGTTTTCCCTCCCCTTGCTCTCATTCCCTTGCTGCATGAAATGCCTGGCAGCACCCTATGTTCATTTGTTCGATTCTATTTCCAAAATTTCACCGAGGTCCAAAACCATTAGCACAGCCTTGGCAAGCTGACAAACCCCCTTAAGATAGCTCCGCGGAATAGCGGTTAAGGTAGCTGGAGCCGGCTCCAGCAGGCTCTTTTGTACAGCAACGACATCTCCAATCTCATCGACGAGGAGACTGACTACATCGTCGCCGTTGTTGACCACCACGTTCATGCTGTCTGGCCTTGCCGGCCCAGCACGGCCCGTCAGCAGCGCGCCCAGGTCGATGGCTGTCACAATCTGGCCCCGCAGATTGATCAAGCCCGACACATAGGGAGGTGCCAAAGGCACATGCGTCATCTCTTGCCTTCGTAGGATCTCCTGAACCCGCAAGACCTCAACACCGAAATAATCCTGGTCCAACTTAAAGGTCGCATACTGGGTTTCTGCATCCACCAGGTGAATCGCTTCAGAGCTTTCTATTGTATTAGCCATTGATGCCTCGCCTAGTCAGTTTGACGAATCTATGACCTGTTCCAGCGTTGAGATAAGTTCCTCCCGGTCGACCTTGTTTAGAAACGCGTCCACACCTGCTTCCAGACCGCGCTTAAGGTCATCGGCACTGCTGCCAGGGCTGGTGACCGCCACTATTGGAAGCTCTTTTAGGCTCTCGTTGGCACGAATGGTCCGGGTGAGCTCCAACCCGTCCATTTTTGGCATCTCTAGGTCGGTGATAATCATGTCCACACTTTCGGTGGTCATTCGCGCAAGCGCCTCTTCGCCGTCATTGGCTTCGACCACGGTAAAGCCTGCCGACTCGAGGTAAGAGCGCTCGATGGCGCGGATAAAGGGAGAATCGTCGACCACCAATATTCGTGAGACGGATTCGCTCTGTTTGGTTTTGACAAAATCGGATCTGCGACGAAACCATTCCGGGAATTGCGACTGGATCAAAGCGAAGGCATCGACCACAAGTGTAATCTTTCCATCGACAATCAGGGAGCCGAGAATGCCCGGTTGTTGCGATGACGACGTGTCAAGTTTTGCATCGCAGTCCTCAATGCCGATGATGTGTGACACCAAGAAGCCGACTTCGTTCTTTTCGACGGAAAAGACGATGACTGCCGCTGTTTCCTTCGCTGCCGGGGGCGCAATGTCGATGAACTGCTCGACGCGCAATAGGGGTAAAATTTTACCGTGATATTGGATAACGTCTTGCTTGCCGGCCTTTTGCAACGCCGAGTAGTCGGTTCTTTCCAGTCGAGAGACCAGGGCCAGCGGCAGAGCCAATTGCTCCCGGTCACTTACCGAGAAGAGCAGATAGGTTTGATTGACAGCCCGTTTCTCATCGGTCCCGGTCTTTCCTGTCATGTCCGATGGTTCATTCAAGGGTATCTCCACAAGACCTGCTAACCCAACCACATCCAGGATCAAAGCTGCCTTGCCATCGCCCATCACCGTCGCCCCGGCAAACGCCTGCACCTCCGTTAGGTACTTACTCAGGGGCTTTACCACTATCTCTTCCGTGTCGTGAATCTTGTCGACGATCAGGCCAAACTTTGTTTCCCCTGCAGCCAGCACCACGATATTGACATCGTCTTTCGCCGCCGCTTCCGAGGACAAGTTTAGTACTTTGCTCAAGCGCAAGATTGGCAACAACTTACCACGCAAACGGTAAATCTCCGCATCGCCGACTTCCTCAATCTGTTTGACAGCCTCGCCCTCGAGACGAACCAGCTCCAGCAGATTCACCTGCGGAATGAAAAACTTCTGCCCGCCTGAGCTAATAACCAGAGCCGGGATGATGGCCAAAGTCAAGGGGATCTTAATCTTTATAGTCGTGCCCTGACCCAACTCACTGGCGATTTCTATATTGCCGCCGACTTTTTCTATGTTGGTCTTCACGACGTCCATGCCGACGCCTCGCCCTGAGAGTTTAGTCACTTTCTCCGCGGTAGAAAAACCGGGCTTAAAAATCAGCGCGATGGCCTCTCGATCAGAAAGTGCGCCCACCTGCTGTTGAGTCATGACGCCCTTTTCGACCGCTTTTGCTTTGACCTTCCCGGGGTCAATGCCGGAGCCGTCGTCAATGACCTCTATATTTACCTGCCCGCCTTCGTGGAATGCGCGAAGAGTCAGCGCTCCCACGGTGCTTTTCCCGGCCGCTTGCCGGGTGTCTTCATCCTCGATGCCGTGATCGATGGCATTGCGAACCAGGTGGGTCAACGGGTCTCTGATTCCCTCGATGATGGTCTTGTCAAGCTCTGTTTCCGCACCTTCAAGCGTAAGTTTGACATCCTTGTTGTTGACCCGGGTAATATCGTGGACCACACGCGGGAAGCGATTAAAGACATTGCTGATCGGCTGCAGTCGCGTCTGCATGATTCGTTCCTGCAATTCACTGGTGCACAAATCCAGACGCTGGCTAGCCGCTTGAAAATGACTGTTCTCAACTTCCTTGGTGAACTGCAGAATTTGGTTGCGAGCCAAAACCAACTCGCCCACCATATTCATTAGGCCGTCGAGAAGGGTAACATCCACTCGAATGGTCGTATCTGCCCGCTCGACCGGTGGGGAGGTGGTGGCAGATTGTATGGCGGAAGGCTCAGCGCATTTAGTTTCTGCTTCAATCTCCTGAACCGCCTCGCTGCTGCTGTCGTCGGAGAGGCTTTCATCAAACAAACCCCAGCTCTCATCCTCAGCTACGGCCTCTGCCGGCGCGTCTGCGGTATCTTCGGGGAATACCTCCCAGGCTGTTTCAACACTTGCCCCATCACCGGCGGCGGCAGGTTGCTTCTTCTTGCGAACGGAAGTCTTACGGGCAGGACCGCCTTTGGCCTTGGTTCTCCGGGCGGCCTTTCTTTTACTGGTCTTTCCCGCCGCTTTCTTGCCGGCGCTGTCTTTGACGGCCACCTCCCCGGGAACAGGGATTTCTGGCAAGTCAACCTGGTCGTGGCCTGACTCCTGAATAGTGGCAAACAGGACTTTGAGCTGATCGAGAGAATCCAGCAGGAAGTTGACCACGTCCGGCTCGATCTTCCTCTTGCCATCGCGGATTTCCGTCAAGACCTCTTCGGTCTTGTGGGCTATCCTCTCGAAGTTAGTCATCCCAACCAGGCCCGAGTTACCTTTCAAAGTATGTGTGGCGCGAAATATGGCGGCAACCAGCTCCTGGTCGTCCGGCTCACTTTCCATGCGTACAAAGCTCTGATCCAGTTCCTCGATGAGTTCATTGGTCTCAGCAATGAAAATCTGGATGAGATCATCCCGTTGTGACATGTGACCTTCCTCGGCAAGCTTAGATAATTACCAAGATTCCCTGGGCGAATGAACGCTGGGAGGTATTTCCCCACGGAGAATTCCGTGGGGGATCGCCAGAACTAGGTCGTCACGAAGCTGACAAACCTCAAGGCTTTTGACGGAGGTTTCAAATTCAGGAAGTGTTGCAGGGTTAGGGGCCAGACCAGAGACATGTCTTCTCGTCAAAACACCGGAAGGTCGGCACTGGTAGAAGGAAAACCCGGACGGACTGGAACAATGCGGAACAGCACGTTTATTTCGGCTTTGCCAGCCTATCTAACTGCTGCTTAAGCTGTTTATTTCTTTTACGCTCTTTGCGAAACGCAGACTTTACTCGCTCGGTATCGTACTCTGTAACCTGAGGCTCAATCCAGGACTCGAACGTACGCAGCTTGATCTCACGGAAGGCCGCATCCTTATGTAAACGTAGTCTGTTCTCCAATTCGTAGCGCAAAGGAAACTCAAGGCCGAAATCACTCTTCGCTTTTTGGTCGATGCGAGCCAATTCCCGGCCGATCAGCACCTGCTGCAATTGTCCGGCAACAGAAGAGTACTTTGGGGCGAGTTCACTGATAATGGCTTCACCGCCGGCGTCGGCCAACAAGAGCTGCAGTGCGGCCACATCCGCCTCTTGCGGTTGACGAAAATAGTCGCAGCCCACTTCGCTGTTAGAGGCTTTGGCAAAAATATAGGTGAAAAGTCTCGCATCCGAACTGGGAAGTCTCAAATCCAGGCATATTGCGTGGATGCGCAGGGCGCCGAAAACATCGGCATCATTATTGGGTTCATTCATGACGTTTTTAGCAATTCGTTTTTATGGCTACGGTCTGTTACACTTGTGTAATATACACGCACCAGTAAGGAATTGCAAACGTCGAACCTCAGGACAAAAGCAGGACCACTTTCTGGTTAGGAGAGTTTTTGGAAAAGGGGAGATGCGGTGAGTAAGAACAGCGTAGAAATCTTTAGAGGGACGCGATTTTCATTCGATTAATAGCTTTGGCAAGTGCAACATGTGCACGCTGCACATCCCAGGTTTTGCGGCCTTCCTGCAACCGTGTGCGCGCCCTTTCTTCAGCTGACTGGGCACGCTCAACGTCAATGTCAGAAGCGACTTCGCAGCTCTCTGCCAACACCGCAATGCCCGAGGGCAGGACTTCCGCCAGACCACCGGTGGTTGCGAATGACCTGCTCTCTCCTGCGGTCTCAACCTTGATCTCGCCAATGCCCAGAACGGAAATATAGGGGGTATGTCCGGGGAAAACGCCAAAATACCCGTCTGCCCCCGGCAATCGCACCGAATCTATCTCTTCAGAAAAAACTTTACGGTCTGGTGTATAAATCTCTAACTTGATTTTATCCGGAATCATGTTGCTTTCCTGTTACGCATTTAGGCCGCTTCCTTCATGGATTGGGCGCGCTCTATGGCCTCGTCGATGCTACCCACCATATAGAATGCTTGCTCCGGAAGGTCGTCGTGCTTACCCTCGACGATCTCCTTGAAACCGCGAACTGTATCTTCTAAAGAAACATATTTGCCTGCAGCACCGGTAAACGCCTCCGCGACAAAAAACGGCTGCGATAAAAATTTCTGAATCCGGCGGGCACGGTTGACCACAAGCTTATCGTCATCAGACAACTCTTCCATTCCAAGAATAGCAATAATATCCTGCAGATCTTTATACTTCTGCAGAATCTGTTGCACCTGGCGCGCTACCTGATAGTGCTCCTCTCCTACAATATGCGGGTCCAGGATTCGTGAGGTAGAGTCCAATGGATCGACTGCGGGGTAAATGCCCAACTCGGCAATCTGACGCGAGAGCACGGTCGTGGCGTCCAAGTGCGAGAATGTGGTAGCCGGAGCCGGGTCGGTCAAATCGTCCGCCGGCACATAAATCGCCTGCACGGATGTAATCGACCCCTTGTCTGTCGAGGTGATGCGCTCCTGCAACTCACCCATTTCAGTCGCCAAAGTAGGCTGGTAACCCACCGCGGACGGCATACGGCCAAGCAAGGCCGAAACCTCAGAGCCGGCCTGGGTAAAACGGAAGATGTTATCGATAAACAATAGCACGTCCTGACCCGCTTCGTCGCGAAAATACTCGGCCGTTGTGAGAGCGGTCAATGCAACCCGGGCGCGTGCGCCGGGCATTTCATTCATCTGTCCGAAGACCAGGCTGGTCTTCTCCAGGACGCCGGACTCCTTCATTTCCAGCCACAAATCGTTTCCTTCTCTGGTACGTTCCCCAACGCCACCAAAGACAGAATAACCACCATGCTCGGTAGCGATATTGCGAATCAACTCCATGATCAGAACGGTCTTTCCAACACCGGCGCCACCAAAGAGGCCGATCTTGCCGCCGCGCGAGTACGGTTCAAGCAAATCGATGACTTTGATGCCCGTTTCAAGCACTGCCGAACTCGTGTCAAGATCAGCAAACTTCGGCGCCTCGCGATGGATGGGATAGGTCTTGTCGTGTTTGACTGGTCCCAGACCATCAATCGGATCACCCAATATGTTGAGGAGGCGGCCCAAAGTGCCCTCTCCGACTGGTACCGAAATGGGTTTACCGGTGTCCATCACCTTCATTCCGCGTACGAGACCATCGGTCGTATCCATAGCAACGCAGCGCGCGGTTTGCTCACCGAGATGCTGCTGCACTTCTAAAACCAGGCGGTTATCACCTGCGACCTTTACTTCAAGGGCGGTCATCAATTCCGGCAGCTCACCATCGTCAAATTTGACATCTACAACCGCGCCGAGGATCTGGGAGATTTGACCTTCGTTCATCATGTAAGTACTTTCCTCTATAGAGTTTCTGTTCACCAGGCCGTTCCAGTCATGGCCGGCTATAACATTAGCTAACCACGCAGTGCTTCTGCGCCCCCAACAATCTCTGATATTTCTGTGGTTATTGCTGCCTGTCGGGCCTTATTGTACGTCAGTGTAAGATTGTAAATCATTTCTTTTGCATTCTCAGTAGCCGAGTCCATCGCCACCATGCGCGCACCATGCTCCGCGGCATTGGATTCCAGCAGGCTTAGCCAGATCTGGGTCCGCAGGTTCCTGGGAATCGCTTCGTCGAGAATTCTCTGGGCAGAGGGTTCATAAAAATACTCCGCAGGAATGTACTTTTCCGCTGTCGGCGGAGCTGGCTCGATGGGCAGTACCTGGTCAACACGAACCTCTTGTGACCCGGCTGATTTGAACCGATTGTACACCACGTAAACCCGGTCGACCTCCTCGCTGAGGTAACGGCTTTGAATGGAAGCAGCGACCTCCTGAGCGTGCCGAAATTCCAGCTCATTGAACAGATTGACGTACCGCTCGGAAAGCTCGTAACCACGGCGCGTAAAAAACTCAACGCCTTTACGGCCAAAATTGCTGAGCGTTGCCTCGCCAGCTTGGTGGGAGTCGATCTCTACCTGTGCGCGCCGCGTGACGTTGGCATTAAAACTTCCGCAAAGACCGCGGTCGGAAGTGATGACCAGATAGCCAACGCGCTTCGGGTCTCTTACTGCCAGCAACGGGTGCAAACTCTGGTCTTCTTGTGCAGCAACATGGGATATGATCGTCCGCAAGCTTTCAGCATAGGGTCGCGCGCTCAGCAAACGCTCCTGAGCACGGCGCAATTTCGCCGCGGCAACCATCTTCATGGCGTTGGTTATTTGCTGCGTGCTTTTGACACTGCTGATTCGTCGTTTTATGTCGCGTAAAGTTGCCAATAGACTCTAACCTGGTTATTCGACTGAAAACATCTTCATGAAATCTTCACAAGCTGACGCTAGCTTCTTTCGTAGATCATCATCAAGGTTCATCTTCTCGGCTATCTCTTTGAGCAATCCATCGTGACTCGAATCGAGAAACTGACGAAACTCCGTCTCAAGTCGGGTTATCTGATCCACCGGAACCTCGTCGAGATAGCCATTGACGCCGAGAAAAATGACCGCAACTTGCCTCTCAACCGTGAGCGGGATGTACTGATTCTGTTTCAGGATCTCAACCATACGCTGCCCGCGCGTGATTTGTGCAAGCGTCGCCTTGTCCAGGTCTGATCCAAATTTTGCAAAAGCCTCCAACTCGCGGAACTGTGCCAGGTCCAATCGCAAGCTTCCAGCCACCTGCTTCATGGCCTTGATTTGCGCGTTGCCACCAACTCTCGAGACCGAAAGCCCCACGTTGATTGCCGGTCGAATACCCGCGTAGAACAAATCCGATTCCAGATATATCTGACCGTCGGTGATGGAAATGACGTTGGTTGGTATGTAAGCGGAAACGTCGCCTGCCTGCGTTTCGATAATCGGCAGTGCGGTTAAAGAACCACCGCCAAGTTCGTCACTCAGCTTGGCAGCACGCTCCAGCAAGCGCGAATGCAGATAAAACACATCACCCGGATATGCCTCGCGGCCGGGAGGCCGGCGTAGTAACAGAGACAACTCGCGGTAGGCCCAGGCATGCTTGGACAAATCATCATAAATAATCAACGCATGTTTGCCGTTATCGCGGAAGAACTCTCCGATAGCGGCGCCACTGTAAGGTGCGATATACTGCAACGGGGCCGGGTCGCTGGCTGAGGCTAACACAACGATTGTGTAATCCATTGCGCCGTGTTCCTCCAGTGTTTTCACTACTCTGGCCACACTGGAAGCCTTTTGCCCGATCGCAACATAGATGCAGTAAACATCCGTGCCTTTTTGGTTGATGATAGCATCAATGCCAACGGCGGTCTTACCGGTCTGGCGATCACCGATAATGAGCTCGCGCTGGCCACGGCCGATAGGAATCATGGAGTCGATTGCCTTGAGACCGGTTTGCAAGGGCTCTTTCACAGGCTGTCGTTGTACAATCCCCAAGGCTTTTCGCTCAATCTCCTGGAAGCTACTGGTCTTGATCGGTCCCTTACCGTCGACAGGTTTGCCTAGTGGATCGACGACTCTGCCGAGCATTTCCTCGCCGACCGGAATTTGCGTAATCTTGCCGGTCCTTTTGGCAGTGTCACCCTCCTTTACGCCGGTGTCTTCTCCAAACAGAACGCAGCCAACATTGTCTTCTTCAAGGTTGAGGGCCATGCCGGACAGGCCGCCCGGAAACTCGACCAGCTCACCAGCCATGATCTTTTCCAGGCCATAGACTCTTGCGATGCCGTCGCCCACTTGCACGACCTCGCCAACTTCTTCAAGTTCAACAGAAGCATCAAAACCCTCTATCTGCTTCTTGATTATCGAAGTGATCTCGTCAGGACGTATTTCCATCCTTATAAAAAACCTCCGCGGTTAAATTTATGTACACTTGCCAAGGATACGGATTCAGGTGCGTCCGTTCTTGTTTGTAGCCAACTGGCTCTGTAGTTTGTCCAATTGGCTTTTCAGGCTGCCATCCAGCAACTTTCCATCAACGCTAACGATGATTCCACCCAGAATGCTCTCATCGATTCGGTTGTTGATCCGTACGTCTGACTTGAAGGCCTGGTCAAGCAACGATTTTATCTGAGCTAAAGACTGCTCGTCCAGCGCCACCGCACTTGTGGTTGTCGCCCAAATCCGCTTGTTCTCCTGGTCCACCAGCCTTTGGAATTCCTTGGCGATGGTCGGGAATACAGCCTCGCGCTTTTTCCGAAGCAAGACGAGCAGAAAGTTGTAGAAGACGCTCGACACGCTATCTTGCAGCCTCTCTTCAACTTTGGCGATCTTCTCCTTCTGGCTCAGGCCTTGAGAATACAGAAAAAGACGAAATCCGGAATGCGACTCAAGATTCTGCCCAAAGGAAATAATCTCGTTTTGTACGGTGTCGAGGATGTTGCGTTCTTTGGCGATTTCAAAAAGTGCGCCGGCATATCGCCTGGCAAGTACAATATCTTTCAATTGGTCCCTACCATTTTTTTCAGCGAGCTGTCGATGATGTCTTTATGATCTTCAGCCGATAGCGATTTTCCGATCAACTTCGAAGCGATCATGACGGATAACTCCGCGGTCTGACTGCGGATTTCTTCGACGGCCTTCTCGCGTTCGCCGTCGATCTCTTTCTTGGCCTTGTCAATCATCTTGGTTGCTTCAGCATGCGCTTTCTGAACGATCTCTTCCTTGCTGGCCTCGGCAGCCTTTCGACTCTTGCTCAACAACTCCTGCGCCTCTTTCTTGGCCTGCTCTACCATTTCCTGATTCCTTGCCAGAGCCTGCTCGGTTTCCTTCTGAGCAGCATCAGCTTTCTCCAGCGATTCTCGGATCTTGGTTTCCCGTTCGTCCAGCATGGCGAGCAAAGGCCCCCATGCCAGCTTGCGCAGGATAACCAGAAGCAGAACAAAGGTAAGTGCCGTCCAAAATATTGTGCCCAGTGCCGGGCTTAATAATTCCATAGGTTAAGCACCCTGAGATTTAAGCTTTTACGGCGAGAAGAAAACAAATAACCAGGCCCAGCAGAGCCGCGCCCTCGATCATGGCTGCCGTAATAATCATGGCGCCGCGAATATCGCCCGCAGCCTCAGGCTGTCTTGCGATGCCATCCATCGCTGCACTGGCACACTTGCTTACACCAAACGCACCACCGATTACTGAAATGCCAGCTCCAAAACCGGCAGCTAAAAACGCATAAGCTAAATCTGACATGAATCCTCCTAGAGATAGTTGTTATAAATCACAAACCCGTTAGTGGTCCTGATGTACTGCCATACCAATAAATACAGATGATAAGATCGTAAAAATATAGGCCTGAATCAGCCCGATCAGAATTTCCAGCAAACTGACAAAAAGAATGCCCGCCAGAGTGATGCCGCCGACGAGCCAACTTTTGAAAGTAAAAATAATGAGAAGAAGCGCAAAAATCACCACGTGCCCGGCGACCATGTTCGCAAAAAGACGAATCGCGAGAGCAACATGCTTGGTAAAAAGCCCGATGATCTCAACCGGCACCATGATCGGCAGGATGAAAACCGGAAGTCCGGGCGGAATCAAACCCTTTATGTAGCCGAAAAATCCATTGTTCCTGATGCCCGCCAACTGCACGACGATAAACGTCAGGGTCGCCATCGCGATGGTAACGCTAATATCCCCCGTGGCTGTCGCAGAGCCCGGAACCAGACCTAACAGATTGCAAACCAGAATAAAAAAGAACGCGGTCAGCAAGTAAGGGGCATACTTGCGACTATCGCTACCCAGGTACGGGCGCATCACTTCTGATTCAAGGTAGAGTATGATCGACTCGAAAAAGTTAGAGAGGCCTTTGGGCACCAGTTTCGGTCTCCTGAAGGCAACAGTCAACGTCGCTACCAGGATAGCTGAGGCAATCCACAACATCACCACGTGCTTGGTAATGGAAAGATCAAAGCCCATGAAATGCAGGTGAATAATGGGATGATCCAGGATGTGTTGCATTATGAAATCCGCACCCAGAGCCTCGTGTCCGGCCTCTCCTCCAGCAGCGCTCTCGAAAGCAGTCACTATTAGCTACCGACCTTTCTTAGGTTGAGTTCTTTTTGAATATACCTGACCTCAAACACTTGCAGGGTCAGATAGAACCCGATTAAAGACACTATGAAACCTGAAACCGGGACCAGGTCATACTCCCACACAAAAAAAAGGGCAGCCAGGAGAAACACAAACCGTATCCCCATACCGCCTAGTACTACTGCAAAGAATGTGTTATTGGGTTTATCAAACGCCCACTTGATCGAGTAGAAAGCAAACAGGATGTTGACCAAGCTCACCAAATAGCCATAAAAAACACTCCAGGCTAATTGCGGCGTTCCAAATTTAACTACGGCCAGAATCGCGATCAGCAGCATCACGGAAGTAATGCCGCATATCTGTATCAGAAACTTAAGGTTCTCCCTCACCTTTTGTCAAGTCTTTCTTTTCTGTAGGATAAACTGCTCGATAAATGGTCAAAAGTCCGGAAGCTGAACCCAATGCGACACCAACAATCGTAAACAAGGGTAGCGTTCCTACTTTGCTATCAACCCAATACCCACCGCCTGCCGAGATAAGAATTGCCAGGGCAAACCTTAACCCAAGGTCGGCATAAGCACCTGCCGGGCCAAGCTTACCCGGACCGGGCTTATCGGCAGGACTACTTACCGTCCTTAACCTCCGCCGGCCTGTTCTCATCTTTCTTTTCAAAAATGGCCGAGACGCTACCGCCAAGGTCATTCTTCTTTACTTCCGGCGCCCCCATGCAGCAGTTCCCTTCGAATGAGGCACCCTCATCTATGACCAACTTGCTCGTTTTCAACTCACCGCTGAACTGAGAGCTGGCCTCCAGCACGACTTTTCCGGATGCAGTTAGCTTGCCTTTCAGCTTGCCGCCGACAATGGCGTTACGCACCTGAACCTCTCCGTCGACCACACCCTCCTTGCCGACAACGAGAGATTCACTCGTGGTAACCGTGCCCTTTATTTTCCCATCCACACGAAGAGTACTTTGCACCACCAGCTTGCCTTCAAGCGAGGACCCTTTGCCGATTATGGTATTGAGATTACCCGTACCCATGTCATCAAGTTCTTTTTTTCCTAACATAGCGTTCCCCGCCAAAATGCTAAAACAGTAGTACTATTCATTATTCTCTTGAAAGGCAACGACAAATTCTTTCGGATCAACCGGCTGCCCGTTCTGGCGAATCTCAAAATGCAGGTGCGGACCAGAGCTGCGGCCGGAACTTCCCAGCAGCGCAACCGGCTCACCTTTTTTGACATAACGCTTTTCCGACTTCAACAGCCTCTGATTGTGTCCGTAATACGACAAAATTCCTCCGCCATGGTTAACGATTATCAGATTCCCAAGATCGTGCGTCCAGTTCGCGAACACGATGGTGCCCGCCCCGGCAGCGCGAATCACGCTACCCTGCTTCGCTACGATGTCGATGCCACCATGCCTGCGTGGACCAAACCACTCCTCTTTTTGAAAATCTTGCGTAAGAACGCCCTTAACAGGCAAAAGAGTCGGCATGTTCTCCGAATACGCATAAAGCTCGTCTTTGCGCGGCGTCAACAAATAGCCATCCCTACGCTCAAATCCCTTGAAAACCAATCGACTGTTGGTTTGGACTGCCGGCACAATATTGTCCACCAGTTGCGTCGGCTTGTTCGTAGAGTTAATCGCTCCGACGCCCGCAACTTGTTCGGGCTCAACACCCAACAGGCTGCGCACTTTCTGATACTCGCCCTCCAGCGCATAAAACTGATCTGCGAGAGCAATCACACGCTGGTTATCTTTGCGCAGTTGCCGGTTTTCGTCAAGAGTCTGAAGATTATCCCTCTCAAGCTCTGCGTACTTCCAGTAATAATAACCGCCGACAACCATATGCGCAAACAACGCGAAAGCGACAACATAAAGAACTCTCAGCGTCCCCGTCCTTACTCGGATGCTGTGCGGCTCAACATTGTCGCCCGGGACAACAAGTATCGTCACATGTTTGTTTCTACGGGGCATGCCTTACTCAGAACAAAAGCTACCAATCAATCCGGTTTCTCAAAAATACAGACACGAACTTAACACCGGGGCAACAAAAAATCAAGAGCTTTTTCAAGATAACAAACACTTAATACACGCTACAGAGCATCCAAAAGGTCACTGAACCGCTCCAGGTCGGCTGTGGCATAAAACTCAATCTCGATCTTACCCGTCCCGCTATTTTGCACTTCATGGATTCGAACTTGTGTTCCAAATGCGTCCCTGAACTTCCCCTCCAGATTGGCCACATACGGTGAAACAGTCACGACCTCCGTAGCCTTCTTTGGCTTGGTGGCTTTTTTGTCCAAACCCTTAATAGTACTCTCGAGCTTCCTAACCGAGTACTTGTGTTTTAGCGCTTTCTTCCAAAGCGAGATTTGCTCCCCTCTATCCTCGACAGCCAATAGCGCGCGCGCATGACCCTGGGTCAACTCCTCGGCGGCGACACTCTCCTGAATCTGCTGTGGCAACTTCAGCAAGCGCAAAAAGTTTGTGATGGTAGACCGGTCCTTACCCACCTGCCGGGCCACCTCATCCTGAGTCATGTCGCACTCCGCAATGAGAGTGCGGTAGCCGTTGGCCTCGTCTATCGGATTGAGGTTTTCCCGCTGGATATTCTCGATCAGAGAAAGCTCGATCATCTCCTGATCGGTGGTCACGTCCAACACATAGGCCGGAATCTTGTTACGACCCAACTCCGACACGGCACGCAAGCGCCGCTCGCCGGCGATCAACTCATAACCGGAACCAGCATTTCGCACCGTAATCGGCTGAATCACGCCATTTTCAGATATTGATTGCTTAAGTTCCTCGAGAGCGGTCGGATCAAAGGACATGCGGGGTTGAAACGGATTGGCACGTACGCTTGCGACCTCTATTTCAAAAAGTCGCTCAGCAGGCGCCCCTTCGGCTGCGCCCGAACTCAAGTCGGGGATTAATGCGCCAAGGCCCTTGCCCAATCTCTTAACGGCCATTGCCAAGCAACTCCTCCGCTAGATTCATGTAGCTCTCGGAGCCGCGAGAGATAGCATCGTAGAGAATAATGGGCTTGCCGTGGCTAGGGGCTTCACTCAGACGCACATTGCGATCGATAATTGTGTTGAAGACTTTGTCATCGAAGTAGCGCTTCACATCCTCGGCAACCTGTCTCGACAAATTCAAACGGCCGTCAAACATGGTTAAAAGCACGCCCTCGATCACGAGGTTGGAGTTGAGGTGCTTCTGGACGAGACGAATGGTATTCAAAAGTTGACCTAACCCCTCCAGCGCGTAGTACTCGCATTGAATCGGAATCAGGACGGAGTGAGCGGCGGTCAAAGCGTTGATCGTCAACAACCCGAGAGAAGGCGGACAGTCGACAAAAACATAGTCGTAATCACTGTCGAGTGACTCCGCCGCGGCGCTCAGCTTTTTTTCGCGCGACAAAGTGTTTACCAACTCAACCTCCGCACCGGCCAAGCGCACATGCGAAGGCACCAAATCGAGGTATTTCAGATTGGTTTTCAGGATTGCGCCGGGAAGGTCGAGCCCTTCAATAAGGACCTCGTAAATGCTTTTGTCTACGCTCTTTGAGTCAATCCCGAGACCACTTGAAGAATTGGCCTGCGGGTCCATGTCTATGAGGAGGGTCGAATGCTCCGCAACCGCCAGGCAAGCTGCAAGATTAACCGCAGTGGTCGTCTTTCCGACACCGCCTTTTTGATTTGCGATAGCAATAATGCGTGGCATTTTCGGCATGGTTTGATATTCTGGTTAAACTTATGAATATAGTTGATGTGCAGCGCAAAAGCAAGCTAAAAAGAGCGTCGCAACAACTTGCGTTTCAGGTCATTTTGAGCAGGGATTTCTATGAATTTTTCCAAAAACGCCTCTCCCTGCAACAGAGTTTTCGCACCCTAGAAAGGACTGAAGACGGAAGAAGTGCCACCTCGTCGTTCGACTTTTACCTGCCGCAGATGTGAAGCTTTTATGTTCACAATAAAATAGTAACCCTTACCGATCCCGGATACATTCCAGTCAAACCTGGCTTCCCAGCAGTGCAGATCCCGATAAAAAGACAGGCGCTGGTCGACGATTTCGGTTCTTTCCAGATCATAACGCATGCGGTAGCCGAGGCGCCAATTCCTGGTCAGTTGCAGCTCCACATTGCGCAGGTCAACATAGGCGCTTTTAAATGTGTTCAGCGGGTTCGACCTGGTTATGTTATAAGAGAACGAAAGACTCGCCCGCCACGGAATCGACAGGGCCGAGAATGCGCTCTCCGGATCAAAGTCGCTGGCGTAATCGCCCCCTGCACGTGCACCCACATCGCCGAGAGGACCGGCAGGCAAACCGGAGTCGCGCGGCTGACTTGCAGAGCTCGTGGTTTGCTTTCCCCCCAGACTCCAGCGTGCGTCGAATCTCAGCGAGGTCAACCGCGGGAGGATAAACGAATCTACCTCTCTGAGAAGCGTGCGGTTGAACCTGTAGAAACTATGCCGCATGTTCATGCTGACGCTCAGGTTGCGACGCGGGCTGGCCCGGAAAGAGCTGCTCAGTTTGCTCATTCTCAAGCTATCCGCGGCAAAATTATACCCACCGGAAAAATTCAGATTAAACAGATCTATTTTCTTTTCTTTCTCTCCATTACCGACCTTCATCTGAAACAGATTATTCACACTGTAGTTCATGCTCATGGAGCGGCCGGCGGGCGTCCCACTGAAACGGTCTCTGCGCACCGCGACGCTGTCTGCATTGAACAAGGTCTCATAATATCCCCAGCGCGGAGCCGAAAAATCAGGGCGATATGAAAAAGAAATGCTTGGGCTCATGCGGTGACGAAGGGCGGTAATCCCGAAGACGTTTGGAGAGAACGTACCGTAGATGTTTGTGCTGGCATTGGTTGAGTAGTTAAAAAGCCGGCGCGCAAAGAAGCCTTTGTTTTCATCGGAAATGATCGTGCTGGTGGAGTCGGTTTCAAACCTGAAATCCTCATTCCTGCGGTCGAACCAGTCTTCGTCGTAAGTGAAGGACTGGCCCCAGCTTAGCCAGCCAAACAGTTTGTTCGGATTTGTGTAAGACAGAGCGATATCGTGCTGGACTCTTCGATCGATATCGTCAGGGCGGTCTGTGGTGTCGCTGCGCACACTGTTGGTCAAAAAGCCCGAGTAGTTGTATTGAATCAGGTTGAACCATTTCGGCACCGGCCTGGTTCTACCGCTCTTATCTTCGCGCACAGGAATGATGGCACCACGGTTGCGGGTGTAACGGATCTGCGGAAGCACGGTATTCTTACTTCCGCTTTCGATGTCCCTCGTTTGTGATAGATTCACCGATATGTTATTCCTGCCTTCTCCCCAGCGCCGGGTAAGAGTCGCATTCGAAACGATTTGCCGGTTCAGGCGTTGGTCGCGATTATTGCTAAACTCCCGAAAGAAGTTATTATTGCTCTGGAAGCTGGCATTGACGGACAGGTTCGTGTTGGCGTCGATGGTCTGGCTATGCTGCATTCGTAGATTCCACCGCCGCTCGCTCCTGGTCTCAAAGTTCTTCCGTGTAAAAGAGCCACTTACCGAGCCGCTGAACTTGTAGCGCAGCGCGTAGTTGACGTGACTCCGGAACAGGATGCCGGTTTTCTCGAAGAAGTCAAGGGTGAAACGCATATCCATGTAGTCGTTGGTCGCCCAGTAGTAGCCGAGGTTGCGCAGATAGCGCCCTTCGACTGGACTGGTGCCAAATTGCGGCAAAATGATCCCGGACTGACGACCGTCCTCCTGCGCTGAAAACATGGCAAATGGGAAAATCGCCAACGGAATTTTCCCCAAATAGAAGACGATTGGTTTAGCCACAACTTTGTCATCAACCATGACTTTCATTTTTTTGCCGCGAAAATGAAAATGTGGGTCCTCGCGATCGCAGGTAGAGTAGGCGCCATTCGCCACGTTGAAGACGGTAGGATCCACGCGCTTGACCGCATCGCCAAAATAGTACCCTTTTTGAAATTCAGTGCGGCCACGCACGATGCGCCCCTTCTCGGACTTGAAGTTGTACTCCATGCGCTCACCGACCATTGTCTCATTGCCGTCAGAGAAGACGGGATAATCCTTCAACTTGCTTTGCAGGGAATCTGTAGCCGTGACAGAATCAGCCAAAACAGTGTCCGGGACACCCTCGGCAATAAGGAGATTCTCGTTCCATTTGATGGTGATCCTTCCTGCCTTGATTGTCACATCCTTGTACTGGACCTGGGCGCGGCCCAGCAAGTAAATAACACCCTCCGCCTTCCGGCTATCGATGCTCTCGGCCGAATAGCTGACGACCGCGTCAACCCCGGTGCTTGTCGCGGTAGAGGCAGGCCTGGCCTGAGGGGATGCAAGCCCGCCGGCGCCGCCGGCAGACAAGCCCGAGCCGGTATCAACGGTGGCCGCTTTGAATTGAGCCGCCACGGTACCCGGCACAAAGACCAGTAAACAGTAAAAGATTGGTGCGAGTGCGATATGCCTGGTCATTGTGTCGGCGTGTTTACTACGGTTGGTGAATTGGGGTTAATATATCAAAGATAAAGGACTTGCAGGACATAGGTTTAACACTGGTGAATGAGTGATTTATTCCACAGCAACGGACATGCTATACGGTCGACCCGGCTGAGAGTCGCGGAGGCAGTGAATCCGGACGGAAGCGTCAGGAGACTTTGCCCGAACGGTACTTTGACCACCAGGCCTGCAGCCTCTTCCCGATCTCCTTTTCCTGACCATTTTCAGTAGGGCGGTAGTATATCCTTTCTTCCAGGCCTTGCGGCAGGTAGTCCTGAGTCGCAAAGCTGCCTTCGCTGTCGTGTGGGTAGGCATACTCCCGGCCATAGCCCTCATCCCGCATCAGCTTTGTTGGGGCGTTACGCAAATGCAGCGGAACCGGTCGCTCCCCCTCGGACCGGATCTCTGCCTGTGCCGCATCGATAGCCAGATAGGCGGCATTGCTTTTCGGGGCGCAGGCGAGATAAGTTGCCGTTTGCGCCAGAATCAACCTGCCTTCCGGTAAGCCGACATAGGTGACTGCCGTAAACGCCGAGGTGGCGACAACCAGCGCCTGCGGATCCGCATTGCCAATATCCTCAGAGGATAGAATAATCAATCTGCGCGCAATGAACTTGGGATCCTCACCGGCTTCGAGCATGCGTGCAAGCCAGTAGACCGCCGCGTTCGGATCGGAGCCGCGAACGCTCTTGATGAAAGCCGAGATGACATCGTAGTGATTCTCGCCTTTTTTGTCATAGAGGGTTGTTCTCGCCTGTAAAGCCTCTTTGATCGTTTCCCGGTTTATTTTGACTGCTTCTGATTCAGAAGACTGGGAAGTGTGCACAACCAGTTCCAGAGCGTTTAGCGCGCTGCGGGCATCACCTCCGGACAAATTGAGCAACAGGTCCAGACTGCCCTCTGCAAAGTCAATCTGCAACCTGGACAAGATCGGGTCCTGCTTTAATGCACGCTGCAAAACAGCCGATATGTGCTCGCTTGCAAGAGAATTCAGCTTGTACACTCTGCACCGGGACAACAACGGGCTGTTCACCTCGAAAGACGGGTTTTCTGTCGTTGCGCCGATGAGCAGCACCGTGCCATCTTCCACGCTGTGCAGGAGCGCGTCCTGTTGCGCTTTGTTAAAACGATGGATTTCATCGATGAACAAAATCGTGCGCTTGCCCAGCCTCAGGTTGACCCTGGCCTTTTCCAGAGTCTTCCGAATATCGGCTACGCCGGCCGTCACCGCACTCATCTCGAAGAAGTCGGAGCTGGTTTCAGCGGCGATAATTTTGGCCAGCGTGGTTTTACCGACTCCGGGCGGCCCCCAGAAAATCATAGACATCAACTCATCACGGGCAATTGCGCGACTTACCACCTTGCCCTCCCCAACGAGATGCTCCTGCCCCACGAGATCGCTAAGCTTTCTGGGGCGCATGCGATCAGCGAGGGGCGCTGCACGCTGCCGGTTCTCCCGGGCTTGGTCTTCGAAGAGGTCCATTTCTATTTGTCGTTATCCATCGTCTTCAGGGGTGCTCAGATTCATCGCGAACACATAGTGAAGTCGTCAATCAATCCTATCCCCCGCGTTCCAAAAGAACTGGGTCAGCCCCGCATCGGTGCCACACCAGATGTAGTCACCGTCCAAAAGGAGGGCGAGCACGCGGTCGGAAATAAGACCATCCGCCGTGGTGAAGGTGCGCCACGACTTGCTCTTGCGATTAAATTTCATCAACCCGGCATCCGTTGCCGCCCAAACGGCCTCCTTCGCTGCCAGAACCTGATTGATCCGGACACCGTCAAAGCGCCTGCCGGCCTGGCTGCCGAGCCATTCACGCGACTCGGTATCGAACACATCAATGCCGCGAACACTGCCAAACCAGAGCTCATTCCGGTAACGTGAAACCGAGGTCATGGCATCCGTGAACGGGCCCTGATATTCGTCGCTGAACCCTCCGACTCTTTTCGAAAGATCGTAGACATAAATGCCCCGGTTGGTTGCGGCCCAGAGCAGATTTCCCATCAGCTCGAGATCGCGCACCGCTGTCAACGCCAGATTGCCGGGGCTGATTGGCTCTATCTCCACACTATCCTTGTGCGCCAGTGTTTTTCTGACAATGCGATCTATGCCGTTGTCGGTTCCGACCAGAACCAGAGAGTCGTTTGCAGCCACATCGAAAACCAGGTTGTCGGAAAGACCGGAAAAGCGGTCGAAGGTATACCACTCTCCCCGGCCCGGCGTAAAACGTGAAAGCCCGTATCCCGTAGAAAACCAAAGATTCTCCGGATCAGCCGTGATCGAGTAAACCTGGTCGCTCAGAAGATTCGTCACATGCCGTTGTTCATACCGTTGCCAGACGGCGCGGTGGGTGTCCCACGCGGTGATGCCGTGATTGCCCTCGGCCACTTGTGCGGACCCGGCCCACAGGACGTCCCCGTTAAAAATCATGGCATCCACCGAAAGACTGCCGAGGCCAAACTCCAACATGTCCAGCCGTAGCGAGCGCATGTCGCCGCGGCCTGCGCCCAGCCCCCATGTACCGATCCACATACTGCCCCATTTGTCTTCGACCGCCGTGACGACTTCCGCGCGCCTGAAGTTGGGATCCTCGACAACGCCGCTCACATCGAAGAGGTAACCGGACGTCATAAAAAAATGGGGAAAATTGCGCGGGCGCGGCGCGCGCCGGCCAAACCAGCGAACGGCATGGGCCGCGCCGGCATCCGGCGACCGGCTGTTACTTACCAGCAGGATGCCGCCGTACTTTGATGCTTCGAGGATACGTCCTGAACTTGCCTCAAAAAAGATGCTTTCGGTCCCGATTCCGATGGAGACTATCTGATCGTTTTCCGGTAGGCCAAAATCCTCTTTGAACGCATTGCGCCAACGCTGCGTGCTGCTCTGGTAGTAACTGATGGCATGCCTGGTCGCACACCAAAGAAAGTCCGTGTCCGCGTCGAAAGCAACAGTCGACACTTCGTTGTCCGTCAGACCGTTGCTGGTGGTCCAGGGATAGTCCCACTCTTCGCGGTACTGATGAAATCTTGTGATACCTGAATTTGCCGTACCAAAGTAAATGAATTCACGGCCGACCGCGATGCTGGTGACGTAGCGCGCCACGGAGTAGCTTACCCAATCGCCCTCCGTGTAGCTCGGGTTGGTCTCGCGTTGACGCACAAAAGGAACCTGGGCCGAGCTTTCATTGCCCGGCCAAACCTGCAGAGCCAGCAATGTAACCAGGATTGTTCGGACCCGCACAATCTCCTGTATTGTACGGCATCTCATGGAGAGGCCGGGGAAACGCACATTAACTTGTCAGTCAACATCTGTGAGATCGCTTGCATGCACTCATTGGGTATTCTCACCTTCATCTCAACCTGATGTTCACCATACGTGACAGAAACAACATCTGCGATGTCGTATATCCGGGCGACCACATGTGAATTCTCGTGTGGAATGAGCAGTTCCAGTTCGGAGACGGACAGGCTGGCAACCGCGCGGACTTTATCCTGCAGGTCCCCCAGAAACAATTGTCTGGCCGCAGAAATGGACACGGACGGCTGAAACTCCTGTTCCAACGCCGTCAGCAGTTTTTTATGCTGCAACTGGTCGATTTTATTAAAGACAAAAATGGTCGGTTTTGTTTCGATGTGCAACTCCTGCAAAACACCGTTTACAACCCCGATGTGCTCGCGATAGTGCGGGTGCGTAACGTCAACCACATGCAAGAGCAGGTCCGCGGCCGCCGCCTCTTCGAGTGTGCTCATAAAGGAAGCCACCAGATTGTGCGGCAGCTTGCGGATAAACCCAACCGTATCAATCAGCAACAAATCTTTGAAGTTCGCGATCTTCATGCGGCGGATAGTGGCATCCAGAGTTGCGAACAGGCGATCTTCAACGAACACGTCTGAGGATGTCAAAGCGTTCAGCAGGGTCGATTTGCCGGCATTGGTGTACCCGACCAGAGCGACTTGATAGAAATCACGCCGGCCCTGGCGGCGAACGGTGCGCTGCTTTTTTATCTTTTCCAGCGCCCGGGTCAATGCCGCAATCCTCTGGCGAATCAGGCGACGATCGACTTCGAGCTGGGTTTCGCCAGGTCCCCTGGTTCCGATACCTCCGACTTGCCTGGAAAGGTGGGTCCACTGTCGAGTCAGGCGTGGCAATAAGTAATTCAATTGCGCCAGCTCAACTTGAGTTTTGGCTTCCCGGGTCTTGGCCCGCCGGGCAAAAATATCCAGAATAACACCGCTGCGGTCCAGCACTTTCCGGTTAACCAGCTTCTCCAGGTTGCGTGTCTGGGCAGGACTCAGGTCATCGTCGAAAATCAACAGGTTGGCATCCATCTCTTCGACCTGCCGGGCTAGTTTCTCAGCCTTGCCCTTGCCGACAAAGTAGGCAGCATCGATGCGTTGTCGCTCCTGAATTATCTGATCGACAACCACCGCGCCACAGGTGTCCGCAAGCAGAGCAAGCTCGTCCAGATGATCCTCTGTCTGCCAGAGGTCCCCGTTTCTACTGACGCCCACCAAAATGGCGCGCTCTTTTTTGGTTTCCGTTATCTCGTGCAAAATAGCTTCCTATCCGGATGCATCTACGATTGCCTTTTCACGCGCCAACAGGGCCTCCAGCACCAGAAGGGCCAGCGCGACAAATAACAGGACCTTCCAGAATTCACGTCCAAACCGTGACTCCTGCAACTCTTGTGTAAGATCATCATCTTTGCCAAGTTCATAGATGGACCGATCCTGGCCCAATTCCGCCTGCAGCGTGGCCACATCCCAGTAATCGCCTTCCAACTCTGTGGCACTGTAATTAACCGCCCACTGCTCTTGCACTTCATCCCCCCTGAGCAGCCGATAAGTACCGGGGCGGCCCGTGTCTGTAAATTGCGTGAGCGTTTGCCCTTTCGAAGCCTGCCGGCGCATCAGCGCCCTCGATCCATCCGGCTTCTCTATCTCGAGATCCGTTCTGGTGTCGATCCTGTCGGAAGCAAAAGTCGCTTCCTGACCGACAATTATTTGTTGACTTTCCGTTGATGCCGCGCCGGCCAGGTAAAAAATGCTGCGATTGACCAGCGGCACAAACAACCCGCGGAAAGCGAGGTCAGACCAGTCGCTGGACACCCCGGTAGTCACGTACAGAACATTGCCACTGCCGTATTGACTTTCGAACAGAAAGGGGGAGCCGTTGCTATACTCGATCACCTTTTGGTAGCTTGTGCCCGGTTCTACATTTAACGCAAATTGAACGTGCGGGGATCCGACCTTTTCATCACCATCGAATACGCCTTTGAAAATCGGGTGGTTGAAGTCAAATCTGCCCAACGACAGGAACTGTTTGGAATTTCGTCTCACCGTTTGGGTTAACGCGGGCAACTTGAGTTTCTTGTGCAGGGTTTCATTGTAATTTCGCAAGTCCGCGTCAGCACCGGGAAAGACCAGCAGGCCACCGCCATTTCTCAGGAAATTCTGAATTTTCAGGGCACTTTGATTTGACAGGCGCGGAAGATTGGACAGAATTATGACATCATATCCCGCGACCTGGTGGGCTTCAAAAGCGTCGGCCGTAATACTGGTGGTTTTGAGATAAGAGGCAACGTCATCACCCGGATGCAGAGCCAGATTCAAATGAAAAACATCATCGGCGCTATGTCCAACCAAAAGAACGCGAATCTCGTCTGCGATGTTGAACCCGAAGTGGCGGCGGTTGTCTTCATTGAGATCATCATCTTCCAGCAGCACATAGCCGGACTGGAACCCGGTCCGGTCCGGCACCATGCGAAACAGGATGGTCGCAAATGCCTTCGCCTCCACGTCAAAGACCTGTTGCGCCACGCGTTTGCCATTGACAAACAAATGCGCGAGTTTCCCGGAGACCCGGGCCTCGGAATCATTTCTGACCTGGGCGCTAACCTCGGCAACTTTGCCCTCCTCCAAAATCTGATTCGTGAGACGGACTGTCGTAATCGTCAGATTGTTGGGCCCATCTCCGGTAACCGGCACGACATAGAGCTTGACATCATCGCCCAGCAGAGCATGGGGCTGCTCGCCGCGCTTGCCGACGTTGAAGCCATTGGCACGCAGGTCACCGATTAAGTAGATCTCTTTATTAAGATTTGAACTCTTATCCAGGATTTGATTGGAAGCGCTCAGCGCCGACAGATAGTCCGTTGTGCTAAAAGCCAGGTCAGTCGCAGCCACAAGCTCGTTCATTGTCTCTGGGCTAAACCTGGGTTCCGTGACCGCCGGCACCGGCGCACCATGTGGATAGAGCAGGTGCATCGCATCACCCTGCTTCAGGGTACTCAGGATCGTGGTCGCCCGCTCCTTGGCTTCATCCAGCAACCGGCGGCCGCCGGAGCGCAACCCCATGCTCAACGTATTATCCAGAATAATAACTGCTGTCACCGGTGCGTCTGTGTGCGCACCGGCAGAGCCGGAGCTGCGCAGAGTCGGTCTGGCAAAAGCAAACACCAGGGCCAGAACGAGCAACGTTCTGAGAATCAGCAACAGAATCTGTCTTATTTTCAGGCGTCTGATTTTTTGCTGTTGCAACTCACGCAAGAACTGCAGACTGCTGAATAGCAGCACTTTGGTTTTCTGTCTGGTAAACAGATGAATCAGGAATGGAATCGCAGCAGCAGCCAGACCAAAGAGGACGATAGAATTGAGAAACGTCAGCATGTAGGATTAGCAGACTCGCTATTCAAGACGAGCTGAAGGCCTTCTTGAGAGAGCCCCAAAGCCCGCGCCGCAAGGGTTGCACGGGCGAAGGGTCCGGTACCGAAACGTGTTCCCCGGCCAGCATTTTAGCGGCATTGTCATAAAACAAAGCCTGGGCACGCTCGGAGCCCCAGGTTTCAGAGATTTTGTCGAAAGCTGCCTGCAGCTTCATCGGACGCCGCCGGGTATTGTGACCGTCACTGCCGACAAAGTGGATCAGGTTGCTGTTGAGCAGAATCATCGCGGCGTCTTTCACCGGTTCACC
>JAJDAD010000038.1 GCA_029262055.1 Candidatus Zhuqueibacterota bacterium | reverse complement strand
ATGATCAAGTCGGGCAAAACGTTGGGCTGCTTTCAGCTTGAAAGCCCATTGGTGCGCGGTGTGTTGAGAAAAATGCGGACCGACAGCATCGACGATACCGTGGTGGCAGTCGCGGTCATTCGGCCCGGAGTTGGCGACAGCGTTGTGAAAGATGAATATATCCTGCGCCGCGGCGGCTTGCGAACCACCCGCTACATGCATCCGGTCCTGGAATCGATCCTGGGAGAAACGCACGGCCTCATCATTTACCAGGAGCAGGTGCTGCTCATCGCCCACATTGTGGCCGGCTTCACTCTGGCTCAGGGCGACACATTACGCCGCGCCATGACTAAGACACGCGACCCAAAGTTGATGAATTCCATGCAGCGGCAGTTCCTGCAGGGAGCGGAGGCGAATGGCGTCCCGCGCAAAAAAGCAGTTGCGATCTGGGAGCACCTGCAACAGTTTACCGGTTTTGGCTTCAACAAAGCGCACGCCGCCACCTACGGAATTTTAGCCTACCAGACCGCTTTTTTGAAATGTTATTTCCCGGTTGAATTTATGACCGCGGTTCTGAACAACCACGGCGGTTTTTACGGGACTGCGGTCTATATCGAGGAATGCCGGCGTGTGCGGATCGGCGACCGGCAAGAACGAATCCGCCTCTTGCCGCCGGATGTGAACGCTTCGAATGCTGAATTTACAACAGCAGGCACCAGCATCCGTGTCGGCCTGAACCCGGTTTTTGAACTGTCCGACAAGTCAAAGCAACGCATCGTTGCGGAGCGCCGCAAGCGATATTTCCGGGATCTTTATGATTTCCTGGAGCGAACCCTGGTCGGAGAAAAGGAGGCGGAACATCTTATCCGCTGTGGCGCGCTACGTTCTCTGCATCCCAGTGAACCGCTTCTGCTTATGAAGTGCCGGAGTTATTTCAAGAATGCCAGGAGCAAAACCAGGACGGAATATCTGACGCAGGGTTTGCAGCCTGCGCCGTACACGCCGGAGATGCGTATTTTGTCAGAACTCGAGCTGCTCGGTTTTGGTGTTAGCGGCCACCCGCTGCAACTTTACGACGGGTTCATCCCCTGGGAAAACATGACTTCTTCCCAGGAAATTGAATTTTACAAAAATCGCCGAGTTCAATTTACCGGCTGGTATGTGACCTCCCGGCTGCAGGAAACCGTGACCGGGAAGTACATGAAGTTTCTCTCCCTGGAAGATCGGTGCGGGGTTTGCGAAGTAATTTTTTTTCCCGAGGTTTATGCAAAATATGCAGATGTGTTGCGCGGTCTCGGTCCGTTTACGGTGATCGGCAAAGTGCAATCGCGCATCAAAGGTGAAGCCAATCTCATCGCGGACAAAGTCAAAACCTGGCCGTCGCCGCGCGAAATGATGGAACGCAAACGGCTTGGCAGGCAGTTGGATGTTTTCGGGTGAGTCTATGGAGTCCGGCAAATGTTTTGCCGGCCGGAGTGGGGACCCTTCGTTCTTTCATCAACACAGTTAATGAACTCCAAGGTTGAAACCTGGACTTTCCCGAAAAACTGATTTTCTCGCCGACATTCTTCCCTACCTTCTCATTCCGATGCTGGTCTTTTCCCACAGACGGATACCACAGCCGTCATTACTTCAATTCTATTTGCAAATCAGAACAAAGATGCTAACTTTGCTGTGTTTTTAGAACCTCTATGGTTGCCGGTTACGGCCACAGCAAGTACAGTTCAAGAAGCCGATGACAAACACAAAGACCTCACAATCACACACCCGGCTCGATTCGGCAAATTTCGATCTGCCTGTCCATGAACTGCGTTCTGGCTATCGCTCCGCAGTTTATTTTTGGCGCACAAAGAGAATCCTGGAACAGGACGGGAAAGAAGTCCAAATTACTCACCAGCTTTTTCAAAAGAATGACCGCGTGCGCGTGTGCGGCACCGATGAAGCCATTCAAATTCTGAAAAATGCCACCGGTTTCTATTCCGATTATGCCCGGGCGCAACAGTTGTTTGAGCGTCTGCTGCAAGTCAAAAAGGCCCTCAACCGCTGCAGTCATCAGCATGGCCGGCCGGAGCTGCGCACTCTGGTGGATGAAAGACTGGAGTTGTCTCTCAAGCTTGACGTTTTGTGGGTCGACGCGTTCGCCGAGATTTCGGTGCAGTCACTCTACGATGGTGATGAACTGCAGGCAGGGGAGACCGCCATGCTTATCGAGGGCAAATACTCCCATTTCGCCCACCTCGAATCTGTCTACCTGGGTGTGCTCGCCCGCAGAACCAAGATTTGCACCAATTCGCAGGCGGTGGTCGAGGCTGCAAGAGGCAAACCGGTTCTGTTTTTTACTGATCGTTTTGACCATTTCTGGCTACAGGATGGCGACGGTTATGCTGCCCATCTTGGCGGCATGAATGCTGTCGCCTCCAATGCAATGGCCTCCTGGTACGGAGAAAAAGGCATGGGTACCATACCGCACGCCATGATCGTTTCGTACCAGGGGGATTCCATCAAAGCCGTGCAGAAGTTCAATCAATACTACCCGGAGGTCAATGCCATCGCGTTGGTGGATTTTGACAACGATTGCGTGCGAACATCCGTGGAGTGCGCGCATAAAATGGGCGGCAAGCTGTGGGGCGTTCGACTGGATACGGCAAGCGATCTGATCGATGCTTCGCTGGCCAATGGGAGTAGTGCCGATAAGCTGGAAGGGGTGTCCAGCGCCCTGGTGGAAAAAGTCAGAACGGCCCTGGATGCAGAAGGGTTTAAGGATGTTAAAATAGTCGTTTCGGGCGGTTTTAATCCAGGCAAGATTTCTGCGTTCGAAGAGCTGGCAGTGCCGGTGGATTCTTACGCTGTCGGCAGTTGGATTCTATCAGGGCAGTTTGACTTTACAGCAGATGCTGTCCGCCTAAATGGCAAAAACCTCGCTAAAGTAGGCCGCGAGTACCTGCCCAACCCACGTCTGGAAAAAGTATGAAAAAAGAGCTACCCATTCCGACACACTTCGCTGCCGAGCATGTTGGCGAAGTCTGGAAAGTCCCTTACCAGGAACGCGCCGCGGAGGCTGAACAATGGCGGCGGCATCACCGGTTTAAGGTGGCCGCGCGTGACAAGTTCCGCATCTGCCTGATGTTAGTTGATGTGCAAAATACCTTCTGCATCCCGGGATACGAGTTGTTTGTGAGCGGTAAGAGCGGGGATGGGGCCGTGGCCGACAACAAGCGGTTGTGCGAGTTTATTTACCGCAACCTGGGCGTGATCACACAAATCTGTCCGACCATGGATACCCATCAGGCGATGCAGATCTTTCACAGTATTTTTCTGATAAACAAGAAAGGTGAACACCCCGGGCCGGCCACTCTGGTTTCGGTTTCAGATATCGAGAAAGGCGTCTGGCGCTTCAACACAGAGCTCTGCGAAGTACTGGACCTTGAAAAAAAATACGCCCAGTCCTTTTTGAAATACTATGTAAATAGGTTAAAAGAGAGCGGCCGCTATGAGCTGACGATTTGGCCCTATCATGCTATGCTCGGCGGCATCGGCCACGCGTTGGTTTCAGCAGTAGAGGAAGCTGTTTTTTTTCACAGCATGGCCCGGCTCAACCAACCTGATTATCAGGTTAAGGGCAATAACCCGCTGACGGAAAATTACTCGGTCCTGAGCCCGGAAGTTTTGGAGGACCACCAAGGAAACCCGATCGCTTACCGCAACACTTCCTTCGTGCAGCGTCTGTTGAAATTTGACGCGGTCATCATCGCGGGCCAGGCAAAGAGCCACTGTGTCGCTTTTACCATCGATGACTTGCTCAAGTCTATTCGGATGAGCGACCCTGAACTGGCCAGGCGGGTTTACTTGCTGGAAGATTGCATGTCACCGGTGGTGATCCCCGGCGTGATCGACTACTCCGCCGAGGCCGATTCGGCTTTCGAACGCTTCGCAAATGAGGGCATGAACATCGTGCGTTCGACCCAGCCGATTTCGGAATGGCCGAACATAAAGATTTAGCCTAAAAAAACGCCGCTGAGTTACGGTTACCCAGTGGCGTTGACCTTGCCGCTTGCTCAAACCCGGTACGTATCACCCCGCCAATTATTGATGGCTTTTTTGATATCATTTTCACTCATATTTTCCGTGGCTGCTTTTTGGGCTAAGTCCACAAATTCATCGTCCGCTGCGAATCGCAACCCGATGACTTGCCGGATGGTCAGCTTGGCATCAAGCAGTTTGCCGGTCAGCACGAAATGGCGCAGATTCTCTTCACTACGGATTGCACGGTCCTGTGCTTTCAAAGAAAAAGTTCTGGACGTAAAGTAGGTTATGGCCAAAACGATGGACGCGACCATGATCAGAGAAGCGCTGTACAAACCTCCACCGTCCATGGATTTGAAAAAATTCACTCCCGACCCGATAATGGTTGCCAGCAAGAGTAAAGTCCCCACAAAGTGCCATGCCGGCACCCACTGCTTGTGATTGGAATAGTTTTGTGCCATTGTTCCCTCCGTTTTGTTTTGAGTCTATTTGATTCCCTCTCGTTATAATAGGCATATTTGATCGGCTAATCAACTCCTTACGAGACGAGCGGCACGAGGTTTTTGCGACATTATTTTCTCCAAAAGGAAAGAGATTCTTTGCGCCCCAAGATTCTTACCTAAAGGGCATGGTTCGGAAGCTTCGCGCTCAGCATGACGTTAAAAGAGCCGAGTCTTTCTGAGCACGGATTCCACGATCCCCGGGAGATTTCCATAATTGTGAAGTGCGAGGAATCTCTTGTCGGAGAGATTCTTCCCACCCTGACCATGCTGGATGGGAGGTCTGCTCTGCGGAAAGAGGAGTATGATCCGGATTAGTTCTGCTCAAACTCCGGGTAGGTTCCCGGGATAAGCACAGGTAGCGGGGCGCCTCTTTTCTCAGTTACCAGTTTGATGAATTTCACCACCGGTTCATCTGCAACCTGTACTGAGACCGGCGAGACTTGTTGCAGATTAAAGAATCCTTTGGTGTCAGGAATTTCGATGATCTTGACTTCCGCATCCGGAGCAAGGCCCGCCTCGGCTTTTGCGAGGGAGAGGGCCGCGAGCAACCCGCCGATCTCATCCACCAGTCCAAGTTCTTTGCCTTTGACGCCGGAGTAAACCCGGCCCTCGCCGATTTCCCGAACACGCTCATCCGATATGCCGCGCCCCTCGGCCACGATTTTGACAAAATGGTCGTAGGCCCGCCGGATGATACGCTCCGCTTTTTTGCGCTCGTCAGGTGTGAGGTTGCGGGCCGGTACGGTAAGCGGTGTGAACGGGATGCGGATGCCCTGGCCGAGGTCTGCGTGTTTGCCGCGCTGCACCAGGTCGGAACTCAGGCCAAATTTTTCACCAAAGCCTTTGTCGTAGACCCACCCGAAGATTACGCCGATGGAGCCGGTCACCGTGCCGGGACCGGCCAGGATTTTGTCGCCATAAGCCGAAAGCCAGTAGCCGCCCGAGGCCGCAACTTGTCCCTGGGAAATGATAACCGGTTTTTGCGCGCTGCATTTTCTTAAAGCCTGCGCCACGACATCGCTGGCCAGGCCGTCGCCGCCCGGAGAGTCGACCCGCAACACCACAGCTTTAACCGCCTTGCTGTTTGTGAGTCCGTTGACTACCTGTTCCAGATGGCGGGCGTTGATGCCTTCATCCATTGCGCACACACCCAGCGCATAAACGACCGCTATTTTGGGTAAGCTGCCCCAGGCCGGGGAGGCAACAGAGTTGGCGAGCAGGCTTGCCTGCCCAATTGCGCCCTTGGTTTGGCCGTTCAGGTCCCGGAGAACCGCATCGCGGTCGGACCACCTCCCCAACGTGTCTACCAGCCCCGTACTCAGAGCGTCTTCCGCCATGAAAAATGTCGTCGTATCGATGAGCGCATCGAACTGTTCGGTGGTCAAACCACGGCCGGTACAGACGTCGGCGCGCGTGCTTTCATACAGATCCTCAACGTAGGTTTGCCGCTGCTCGCGGTCGGCCTCAGACATCGAGTCCCGGCTGAAAGTCTCATTGGCTGACTTGTATTTGAAAAAGCGCCATTCGTCGAACCCGAGCCCTAACTTCTCCAACATACCTTTGAAATAGGTGCGGCTGGTGGCGTAACCGCTTAGCATCATGGAGCCCTCCGGATCCATCACGATCTTGTCCGCCACACTCGCCAGGTGGTAGCCGGTCATGCCGGGACGATCGATGAAAACCACGACTTTTTTGCCCGCCGCCTTGGCTTTGCCCAGGGCCTCACGTACTTCCCAGCCGTGTTCCGACCGTATGCGCATGCCGGAAAGGTTGACCGCCAGCGCGGCCACCCGGTGATCGTTTGTGGCTGCCTGGATATTCCTGAGAAGGTCGAGCAGCCGGTTGGTGCCGCTGTCCAGATGTTTGAATTTGAGGTAGTCTGTGCGGCCTTTCAAAGAAAAGGGAACGTAGCGCGTACCGCTGCCAAAGCGGTTGGCGAAGCTCGGCTTTTGGCCACCCACCCGAACGTAGTGACTGGTAAACGCGTGTTTGGCGTCGGAGTCAAAGTGGCTTTGCCCGCCGGCGCCACTGCCACTGCTTCCGAGGTTGAGACTCAGGCCCAGCGTGAAAGCCTCCGACTCAAAATAGCGGCCGACAAGCCGGACGCCGGGTGCGACCTCTGCGGCGGCCCCGATGCTCCACGGCGAGTCCACCAGGCGCACGCCATCTCTGGCTGCCGCGTCCGCGAAAAAGGTCAACTGCGGGGTTCCCAGCGGACGCCAACCAAGTTCGACGATCCCTTCACTCTCGCTGTCTTCCAACGTGAAATTGCCGGTGACGCCCAGCGACCAGTAGCGCGACGGACGCGAAATAGCACCGACGGAAATGAGTTTGGCCCGGCCCACGGCATCGCGCTTGCCTGACGACCAGCCGTAACCGACGCCCCAGGCGAGCGCACGCGTGCCGCCTGCGGTGGACAACTTGAAGTCCGTGACCCCGACGTCGGCAACAAGCTGGCGCTGCACGGCAAACCCCAGGTGGCGCGAGCCGGTAAACGCGCCCCAGTCGCCGATGGAAAACACCTCGTCACCTTCCGTACTCCAGTAGAAGCGCAGCTCCGGTTGCGCCAGCAATGCCAGATTGGCGGGGTTGGCGAAGCCCAGCAACCCGTCGCCGACCGCGGCTGGCGGAGCCGCGAGGAATCCGGAACGTTCGTAGTAGGAGGGCAGTGATTGTGCGCGCCCGGGGCCAACGCTCATACAGATTGCGCCAAGCGCCAGCAAGGCGAGGACGCTCGATCTGGTCCGGCCTGTCGCCGGTTTGTGACGTCGTTTCATTGCGAAGAATCCATTCTTATTTTAGTGGTAAAGATGTTTGGCGTAAGATCATTTGTATGGAGTGCATTGACTGTGTCAATGCTGCGGTAACACAGTTGCCGCACTCCACGTCCGCCCCCACGGATCCGGTATAAAGGCAGCGCGATGCGAGATCTTTGCAGCGTCTGTAGCAGCGTGCTGAGCCGATGTGTCCCGCCAGAGAGGTCTTCGCAGGGGCAGGAGATTCTTCGCGCCCCGGCATGGGTTTCTTAACCGAAAAATCCATCACTTCGCGTTCAGAATGACTTTGCAAGTCAAGCGGGAAATGTTAGGTGCAATTTATAAACAGCGGGGAAAGATGCAACTGTGTTGCTGCGATCTAGCTTGAGAGGAAATCTAACCCGGTGTGGTTTCTTTTGGAGTGCATTAAATGTTTTAATGCACGCGGTAACACAGTTACCGCACTCCACGGTCTATTCCCAGCCGGTCCAGGATGAAAGCATAATCGAAGGCCAAATCTTTGTAACGTTCATAGCGGCCTGAGGAGCCGGCGTGTCCTGCGCCCATGAATGTTTTTAGCAAGAGAACGCTGTCCCCGGTTTTGTGGGCCCGTAGTTTTGCGGTCCATTTTGCTGGTTCCCAGTACTGTACGCGCGGGTCGTTGAGTCCGGCGGTGACCAGGATATCGGGATAGTCTTTTGCCGCGACATTGTCGTAGGGAGAGTAGCTGCGCATGTAGTCGTAGAACGTCTTGTCGTTGGGGTTGCCCCACTCTTCGTACTCAGTCACGGTCAGTGGAATAGAGGCGTCCAGCATGGTATTGATGACGTCGACGAATGGCACTTTGGCAACCGCTACTTTAAACAAATCGGGCCGCAGGTTGAGCACTGTCCCCAGAAGCAGCCCACCCGCGCTGCCGCCGTAAATCGCCAACTTGTCCTTTGATGTAAATTTATTGGCAATCAAATGCTCGGCGCAAGCGATGAAATCGGCAAAGGTATTTTTCTTTTGCAGCAGCTTGCCGGCGTCGTACCAGGGCCGGCCCAGCAGGCCGCCGCCGCGCACGTGCGCAATCGCAAACACAAAGCCGCGGTCGAGCAGGCTCAGGCGCATGGAGGCGAAGGCGGGATCGATGGTCACGCCGTAAGAGCCGTAACCGTACAGGAGCAATGGGTTGGTCCCTTCGCGACGCAGTCCTTTTTTATAAACCAGAGAAATCGGAATCTCTGCGCCATCCCCGGCAATGGCAAAAATTCGTTCGGTAGTGAATTGCGTTGGGTCGTAGCCGCCGAGCACTTTGGTCTGTTTTAGCAAGGTGCGCTCACGGCCGGCCATGTCATAATCGTAGACGGAGTCGGGTGTGACCAGCGACGAATAGTGAAAGCGCAGCAAGCCGGTATTAAACTCCGGGTTTCTGGCAGGCGCGATGGAGTAAGCCGGTTCCTCGAATGGGATATGGTGTTGCGACTGGTCGTCGAGATTGAGCACGCGGATTTGTTCCAGGCCGGATTCACGTTCGTAAACGGCCATGTGCTTTGCGAAAAGGTCGAAGCCGGATATCTTGGTTTGTGGCCGATGCGGAATGAATTCCCGCCAGTTGCTCTTGCCCGGATTGTCCGCTTCCACTTGCATCAGCTTGAAGTTGACCGCATCCTCATTGGTCATGATGTAGAACTGGCCCTGGTGGTGGTCAGCGTAGTACTCCATCTCCAGTTGGCGGGGATGAATCAGCGTAAATTCACGTCCCGGATGGTCAGCATGCAGAAACCAGACTTCGGTGGTCGTCTTGCTGGCCAATTGCAAAAAGAGGTAAAGACCGTCCCTGCTTTTGGAGAGGGACAGAAAATAGGCATCGTCCGCCTCGGTAAACATCTCGCTGTCCGCGGATGCCTTTGCACCAATCGTGTGTTTCAGTAACTTGAACGGACGCTTCGCCTCGTCCAGCACGCTGTAAAAAAGCGTGCGGTTGTCGCTAGCCCATTGCACCGAATAGTAGGTGTTTGGTATTTGATCCTGCAGTATTTCACCGGTTTCGAGATCCTTGATTTGCAGCGTGTAGGTCTCGGAACCGCTGGTGTCGGTCGAGAAGGCCAGAAGATTGTGATCAGGGCTGATTTTGAAAGCGCCGAGCTCAAAATAGTCCTCGCCCGCAGCCAGTTCATTCTGGTCAAGCAGGATTTCCTCGGGGCCTTCCATGCTGCCGCACTTGCGACAGTAGATTGGATATTGCTGCCCGGCCTCGGTGCGTTTGTAGTAGTAGTACTCGCCCCATTTTTCGGGAACATCCAGGTCCGTTTCTTTGATTCGTGCCACGATTTCTCCGAACAACTGTTCCTGCAGAGCGGTGGTGTGCTGCATCATGGCATCCGTGTAGGCATTTTCCGCGTGCAGGTACTCGATGACTTTTTCGTTGTCGCGTTCGCGTAACCAGAAGTAGTTGTCGATGCGCTCATCGCCATGCACACTGGCGTCTTTCGGAACGATGGCGGCGGCAGGTGGTTGGGGCTTGGGATCGGTTTGCTTAGTCATTGTCGGAAAATCGCCTTTGTTTTAGCATTAAGCCTTTAATTGAATTGTCCCTGCGGTTTTCGAGCAGGCAGGTTCTCTTTGCAGATTGGTCAGGAGCACGCCCCCCACGACTAGAAATCCGCCCAGCAACAAAGCCAGCGTCAGCGGCTCGCCCAGGACAAGAGCCCCCAGCGCAATCGCACTGACCGGGACCAAACTGATGAACTGTCCCGCCCTGGCAGCGCCGATGTCCCGGATGCCCTGTGAGTACCAGACGAAACCGACAACGGTTCCGAAAAGACCAAGATACGAAAACCCGGCCCAGTTTATCAGAGAAAAAGAGGTCAGATTATCAAACACCTGCTCTTGCCAGGCACCGATGGAGAGGGCAACAGCGCCCACAATGGAGGCGCAAGTCGTGAGCACAAGCGGTGAGATTTCTTTCATCACCGATTTCCCCAGGAGCGAGTAAAACACCCAACTTGCGACGCAGCCCAGGAAGAGAAGATCTCCATGGCCCGGGGCATTTGCGAACAACTGCAGCGGATTGCCGCGTGCGATGACGATCATTGCGCCGATCACTGAGAGCATGATTCCGGCCCCTTTCAGCGCTGTCAGGCGCTCGCGGAAAATGACAGCTGAAAACAGAGCAATCACCACCGGTTGCGTGGCGACGATCAGCGCTGCGCGGCTGGCAGGGATATATTTTAATCCCTGAAAGAAACAGTAGTTGTAGAGAAAAACGCCGGTCAGTCCGAGCAGAATCAGTCTGGCAGCTTGCCCGGGACTGATTTTGGGGAATCTGCCCTCGACCCGTAGCAGCACGAGAACGAGAACGAACGATGCAATGACGAAGCGAATAAACGCGGCAGAAAACGGCGCTACGGTTGCGGAAATCGTTCTGCCCGCGATGAACGTACCGCCCCAAAAAGTGGCGGTGAGAATCAGTTTTGCGTAAGTAACCTTTAGCGGCCGGGCGGGTGAGGCTTTGGCAATATTCACTAAAAGGATGGGGCGTCCGTTGGGAGCGCCAGCGAGTTTATTTTGCCCAGGATGCTGTCTGCAAAGCGCTGAACTGCCTTTGGGTGCCGGTCCAGGTAGAGGCTTGGTTCAATCATTTCCAACTCCAGCAACTGAAGTTTGCGGTCAACTTCTACAGCATCGACACGAGCGTACAACCCGGGGTCTTCAATGACCTCGATCACTTTGGCGGCCTGGCTTACCAGCTCGCGCGATGGCCTGTTGTTCAGGATAACGCCGCCGTACTCGTCCTGCACACGAAAATCGTCGGCTTTCGGTTTTTTCAGGACTGCGTGGCTGTAGGTTCCTTCAAAGAAGACAAAAGCCCACTCTCCTCTTTCTTTTATCTGGGGCAAGAACTTTTGTACCATTACCTCGCCGTGGTTCCGCAGCATTTCCTGGAGCTTTTCTTCTTCGACCGCCTCTTCGGCCGATTCTGCCGACGACAACCAGGTGTCGTGAGCATTGGCGGAGACGTTTGGCTTGACCACTGCCCGTTCCCAGTTCTGTTCGGATAGTATAGTACGCAGAGGTTTGCGCGAATCCAGTGTTAGCCAGACCGTGGGTGCGATGGCGATTTCCTTGTCTTGCAGGTCGCGCAAGTACTTCTTGTTGCTGTTCCAACGCATGATGCGCGGTGGATTAAAAACAGCGACGCCTTCTTGCTCGAGGGTGTTGACCCAGTCAAAGAATCTGTCCACGTTCAAGTGGTAGTCCCAGCAGGAGCGGATAAACACGGCATCATACTGATTCCACGTGACGTCCTCTGAAGTCCACACGATAGGTTCGACGTCGACTCCCCAAAAAAGCAGCTTGTCCAGCAGGGCGCGATCATTCTTTGTCAGGTCCGCATATTCGTTGGATGTTGCCAGGGCAATTCTTCTCATGGCTGCGTCTTTCTAACTTTGGAATAATTCATTGCAATCGAGTTACTATTTAGCCAATATCGGTCTTCACTAAATCCGGCCGGTTGTTCATTCAGCAGCAAATGCGTCAATCAGTCGTCTGGCGATGCTCATTCTTGAAGAGATTCTCGGCAGCTCGTTTGCAGAGAACCAGCGCGCATCTTCCAATTCATCCCGGTTGACCTTTAGCTCGCCGCCGGCATAATCCGCGGTAAAGCCGATCATGAGCGAATTTGGAAAAGGCCAGGGCTGGCTGCCGAAATATTTGATGTTACCGGTTTTTATACCTACCTCTTCCGCGACTTCGCGAGCTACCGCCTCCTCCAGTGTTTCGCCAGGCTCGACAAATCCGGCCTGCACGCTGTACATACCCTCCGGAAAATGAGGCGAGCGCGACAGGAGGAGCTGGTCGTCCCTGCTCACGCGCACGATGACTGCCGGCGCAAGCCTGGGATAATTGGTCAAGCCACAGCCGGGGCATCTTTTAGCACGTTCGTTTTCCAGCGCTTCAGTTTTTGCGCCGCAACAACCGCAGAACTGGTGGGTGCGGTCCCACTCCACTACCTGGTAGGCCAGGCCCGCGATGGCGAACTGCAGCTCCGGTATCTTGCCAAAGGTCTGTCGCAGCGGCCGGAACTCTTCATCTGGTCCGGCGGTGAACTTGGGCGTGAGTTCGAGCGAATAACAGTGCTGACCGCCCAGCCTACCCAGGTACTGTTGCCGGATCGTGTGGGCTGCCGCCGTCAACCTGTCTTTGGCAGTTGGGACCTCGTCCCCCGCCGTGCTTTGCCGCACGAGCAGGTTGCCCTCCTGGAACGCAAACCAAAGTGACGGTTCGTCCGTCTTTTGTGATGGGGTCACACCCGGTACAAAGTTGTCGTATAGAGACACAGTGTCTATTCTACTTCTCAGAGTGAAAACCGGCTATTCGTCGCACGGTGGCTTCATCTGCATCGTACAACTGTAGCAGCGCCTGGTACGGGTCACCCGCCAGCCTGAAATATTGCGCGAAGGCCGGCTCCGGTTTCAGGCCCAATGCTCTCAGCTTGCGAATCTCGCCGGCGGTGTTGGCCTCGGCCCGGGCCAGAAGACGGGCAAACACCTGCAGATGCCTGAACGCGTTTTGTTGCTCGACCGGTCTTTGTTCCCCGTAAATCTCAATGGGGAAACCGGCATATGTGAATCGGGCAACCGCACCTGCCGTCCCGTGCCGGTTTCTGCGCCAGGCGAAAAAATCGGTCTGTCCGCCGAACATCGACTCGACAGCACTGCCAAACTCATCCAGGTCTTGCGCTTCACAGATCACATCGAGGTCGCTGTCCGCGGTGTCTATTGCCAGTGTAATGGTGCTGGCCAGGACCGGGCGGTATTTGCTGAGTTTGCCAAAAACGCCTAGGCTCGTCAAGGCCAGGTATGCCTTGCGCTGCCGTCTGGAACCTTTTGCAAGTTGTCTGAGATTGTCAGCAGTCAGTATTGCTCGCAAGCTTTTCAAGTCTGGACTTATGAAACTAACGAACACTAAAGGAACGGAAAGCGGGGCAAAGATTCAAGGACAAAAACAGGGGCACGCCTGATGTTGGATCTGCCAGTGTCATTCAGGAGGAATCCCTTTTGAACCGGTCCGCTGCCGCCCGACGGGCGCGGATCTTACCAAAAAAGCCTTTCAGGGTGACCCAAAAGAGAGGTTATGGATAGTACGGGCTAGGCGGCATTTAGCAAAGCAGCGAAGTGTGTGTAATCGCGATAATCGCCGATAATCGTATCTGCCCCGGCCTCGGCCAGGCTGGCGTGATGATTTTCAAAGTCGATTCCGATAAAACCGAGCCCGAGAGCGTTTGCGGTGCGCAGGTCCCACAGGCCGTCCCCGATGTAGACTTTCTTATCGAACTGCGCCTGCCAGGTTTGTTCGGCCAATCCGATAGCCGTGCGGCAGATGTCTTGCCGATCCGGTGTGGCGTCCGAGTGCGCAAGTGGTAGTCCTTGCCAGTCAAAGCCGGCAGAATCCAGTTTCAGGTGGGCCGATTGTTGCCAGCAGCCGGTAGCGAAAGCAATTGCCCATTCACCGGATTTCTGTAATTGTGCGAGCATCTCCACTGCCCCATGCAGGGGTCTGAATTGTTCTGGATCCCGGCCAAAGGCATCTTTGAGTAAATGGATGAAACAGCGCTGAACCGCAGTTATTTCACTCGTGTTGGGTTTCCTGCCGCGTTCTTCCAGAAAGATCTGGTCCATGATTCCCGAATCGGTGAAGTGTTGTACCGCTGAGTAGTCAAAGTCGCGCAGGTCGATCCCGAATTCATCTTGGAATGCGCGGGCGTAACAGGATTCGTCAACTTTGCTGGTGGCGGTCAAAGTGCCGTCGATGTCAAAGATTGCCAGTTTCAAGCTTCATCCTTTTATTAGGCGATTGATTCCAAACAAGTCGACCGGCACATCCGTGGCACCGTTCAGCGCCAGGTCGGCGAGCACTTCGCCAATCACGGGCGCAAACTTAAAGCCGTGTCCGGAAAATCCGGCGCCGACAACGATATTTTTATACTTGGGATGACGGTCCAGAATGAAATGTCCGTCGGCGGTCATGGTGTACATGCAGACGGAGAATTGTGTTCTCTGTGGTATGAAGTCCGGTAGCATCCGGTCTAAAAAATTGAGGATCGGAGCTTCATCGTCCGGGCCTGGTTCCCGGTCTAACTCGTCGGGATGCGCGACAAGTTCCGCCCGTGTGTGCTCTGCGACTTTCAGCCCGGACTCATCAATGGCTGGAAAACCGTAGAAGCCGCCACCGTCAAATTCTACAAAAAAAATGGGGAACGATGTCTGATAATCATGAATATGGGATGAGGTATACCAGAAGACCGGTTTACGCCAGATATCGAGGTGAAGGCCCGGTATGGCCAGTAAGCCGTGGGCCCAGGCACCGGCCGCAACGACCAGCTTGTCTGCGGCGATGGTGCGGATATTGGTCGTTATCTCGACATGATCGGGCAAGTTCTGCCAGGAGAGAACCGTCTCATTTACAAATGGATGGGCGCCATTTTGTACGGCCATGGCCGTGATTGCCGACACACATTTTTCCGGTTGCAGGTAGCCAGCGAGGGGGTCGTGGTAGACAATGAAGTTGTCCGGAAATGAAAACTGCGGGAAGTACCTGCGGCTTTCGCCGGCCTTAAGTTTGTCATGCGGCAGCGGGTGTGCATCATAGCAGGCCTCAACGCCACGGATACAGTCGGAGTTGGGAGGACCGGATACGATCATGCCGGTCGTGTGGATGAGATTCTCGTTAATCTCCGAGCCCAGCGCCTGCCAGGCCTCATACGCCCGGTCAATGAGTGGCATGTAGTCCGGATGCTCAAAGTAGGCCTTTCTGATGATGCGTGTCTGCCCGTGGGATGAGCCTCGCGCATGCGCCGTGTGAAACTGCTCGATCCCGCAAACACGATAGCCGCGCTTCGCCACTGCCATCATAGCCGCGCTGCCCATTGCACCCAGTCCAATGACGGCTACATCATATTTTGTGTTAAACATTTTTTCACGTTTATTGCTTGGGATGGCTTACAAAAAAAGCCCACATCAATTCGGTGGCGGAGATTTGTCGTGTCGGTTTATCGCCGGCCAGGCGTCCTTTTTTCCCTCCGGGCCAAGCGTGACCACCGTTCTTTATGGTGAAAAGTACGACATTGCTGCCACCGGCGCCACCCGAAAAGGTCTTTCGCACGACCGCTTTCCTCTCTTCCTCCAGGAATGTCTTGTAGCATTCATTATGGGCCACCCAGAAATCTATCGTTTCCGCTACGGGCCGGTCTGTTCGCGGGCTGCGGGCAACCGTACTTTGGCCCCCCAGATAAAGAACGTGTTCGTCCAACCTACCGTTAAACATGATAATGGAGACCGGACTGTCCGGCGCACATTCTTCATCGTTGAATGCGGTCGCCACCGGCGCAATTGCCGCAATTTTATCCGACATCTCACACGCCAGCCTGAACGCCATCATGCCGCCGTTTGACATGCCTGTGACATAGATCCGCCTGGGATCGACGGCGTAATTCTGTTCCAATTCCGACAACATCGCGCGGATAAAACCCACATCGTCGACATTCTCACGCTCGGCATAGCCACAACAGTTGGCCGCGTTCCAGGTCAGGACGTGTTTCTTGAAATACCCGGTTCCCTCAGGATAAGCTACCAGAAAGTTCTCACTGTCGGCCTTTGCGCTCATACCGGTGATCCGTATGGCATTGTGGGCGTTACCGCCGCCACCGTGCAGGACGATCACCAGAGGCGAGGAAGCTGCGGGCGAGTACTGTAGCGGAATGTGCAGCAGGTAGGTGCGCTCCCTGCCGTCAAACTGAATGCTGAAGCGGTGACTCCCCGGTGCATCCGCAACCTTCGGGCTGCTGCGCGCAAATAGAGATTGCTGGAAAACAGCGCCAATAAGTAGCAGTCGAATCAGTATCTTAAACGAGGTCATGTCAATTATTTCGGCCTGAGTGCAATGAAATGAAGTATGTGCCCCAGCTATCCCCGGTCCCTCAGAAGGAGCGCTCCGCGGTACAGAACATAGGTAGCCACCATTTGAACCACATGATACAGGTCGTTATGGTTAAAGTGCGTATGCAGCGCAAGCCGGCTAACCTGAATGCCGGAAGCGAGAAATGACAAGGCGATCCCGGCCAGCAACCAGGGCGCGCTTCTGGCCCTTGATTGCACGAGGACATAAACTTGCAGCACGATAATCAAGACCATCGCAGGCACATAATCCAGAACCACAAAGAAGAAATCATCATGGGATGCCATCCAATAACCGTATGCCGCAAGCTGCGCGAGGGCCACAAACAACAATATCCTTCGGGCAAAAGAGGAAACTGAGGCTATGATCGTTCCGCTCAGCATGAAAAAACTGGCCAGCCCAATGGAGTAGACCGTTGCTTTCCAGAGAATCTTTTGAGCCTGTGGGTTCAGGTGTAGAGCAAATCCGTGCGATGTGCCGCCGAACATGGCGCCCAGAGCCAGCATAAAGAAGGCTGCGCTCCACAGCCGGATGCAGGTTTGACCGGAATGCTGTCCGGTCCTCCACGACCGAACAGAGAAAATCAGAGCTAGCGCGGCCAGCAGATAGTCAGTGGCCATGGTCATGGGTTCGGAGATTTGCATTGCGGTCCGCCTTATGATTCTCAATTAAATACGAATCGATGGTGTTATTTGAACTGCCAGTCGCCGGATCTTTAAAGCAAGGGTAAAGTAAATTATACCTGAAATCAACAAGAATTGGGGATTTACTGCAGAAAAGAGGATTCGGTAACGGGAGGTCAGTGGCCGCTATGATTCAAGCGGCCACCGTTCGAGAGCTTCGCGGTTTTCGCTATGCTTAGTCCGCAGGCGGCAGCTTCCCTTGAATGCCACCCCTCTCATCAAGAGTTGCCGCCAGTATCGGCATCAGGTTTTGCGTGAATCGGGTTGCATCTTCGCTGGTCAAATGCGACCACTCAGGACAACTGAAATCCGCTAGACTCGGGTGGTCTTCGAAGTGAATGCCGGGAGCGTCGGTACGTGCCAGGATTTGTTCCCAGAACATTGGCCTCGGGCTGAACTGGGCCTCCATCTCGCGCAGCTTGCCGCTCGATGGACAGCGGATAAAAATGACTCGGCCGCCCCGATTTTGAATCTTGTCGACAGCGTCGTGCGTTCGCTCCAGGTAGCTTTCCACCGATGCCATGTACATTTCCTTAAATGCTTCTGGTTCTATTCCCGGTGGCGGAGGAGGAGGCGTAAACAGGGGAATCCAAATCTGCTGAATTTTGTGCGCCAGGGGAGAGTCGAAAGTGGCGCCTTCCCACAACCGGACTCGGCGTTCCCCGGTTATCCTCGCGAAATAAGGCGGTAACTGAGGGGGAACCTGGGCATTCGGCCGGTTGGGAATCTCAATCGATGCAAGAAGTTGGTTCAGCGTCAAATCCTCTTGCTGAAGAAAGGCCAGATGTTTCTCAAGCTGAACTCCTAACCAGTGTCCGGAGCGCTGGGATGGCGCCCATTGCTCGTATCTCCTGATGGCATTATTGGCCCATTCGACTGGAGGACCCTCTGGAACAAAGAATAGCCCCGGAACGACGCCACACAATATTGTTCCTATGAACGATTCGTCATTAGCAAGATGTTCCAAAATCAATAGAGGAGTTGTACCTGCCACAGCGAGTTGGATTGGTTTTTCAGTTTCGAAGTGTCGTGCGTAAACGTCCAAATCGAAATCAAAGAGCATACGTGACGAGCCAATAAGCACCGTCCTCCCGGGTTCGGCATTTTTGAGTTCCGTGCGGGCTTCGGCCCACAAATCGGAAGTATCGTTTAGGGTGGGCGCATAGCCAACCTGTCGCCAGTAGTATTCCCAGCCACCGAGAATAACTAAAGTGAGGAGTAGGGTCGCTACGAAATATGCCGCCCAATTCCCGTTTGGAACAGATCGCCTAAAATTGGAAGTAGATGAAGGCATTGCCTCCTCCCTGTGTTATGATCAAAAGAACAAGTATCGCGGTCCATGCTACGACTCGGAGCCAGCCCGGAGCCCGGGACATCGCTTCTTCCAGATCGATAGCCCGTTGTGTCCAGTGCACGCCCACCAAAGCTGTTACCACCACGATAACCTTCAAGATATTGAGCGTCGTGAGGATTTGTGCGCCCGGCCCGGCGAGGCCGAACATAGAAGCGATGATCAGGCCGGCAGAAGAAAAGTCGGCAGCACGAAAGAAGACCCAGGTAATGTTGATCAGAAAGAAAGTCAGCAACCACAAGAAAACCTGAGCGCTCATTGAGCGCAGCCAGACAATGTGCCCGAACTTTTGCCTCAGGCTTCTCTCGACGATGAGATAGATACCATGCAGGCCGCCCCACGCGACAAAAGTCCATGAGGCGCCGTGCCACAGGCCACCGATCAGCATAACCATCATCAAGTTGACGAGGGTGCGGAGTTCGCCCGCGCGATTCCCGCCAAGGGGAAAATACAGATAATCCCGCAGCCAGGTTGAAAGGGAAATGTGCCATCGCCGCCAAAAATCTGAAAACCCGATTGCCGCGTAGGGAACGCGAAAATTATCAGGAAGTGAGAAACCGAAACATAAAGCCACACCGATGGCACACGTAGAGTAACCGGAAAAATCGAAAAAGATCTGACCTGAAAAAGCAAGGACACCTAGCCAGGCATCAAGAGTATGCAGTGGTCCTCTGGCAAAACCAAATACTGCCTCAGCAGCCGGCGCTAACATTGCATCAGCTAACACAACTTTTTGAAAAAGCCCCATGGATATCATGAACAGGCCCCAGAAGAATTGTTGGGCTGTGGCACGTTTGGGTGCCTCACACTGCGGGATGAAATGCGTTGCCCGCACAATTGGTCCTGCGACCAGTTGCGGAAAGAAGGTTACGTACAAAGCGAAATCGAGAAAGGATTTCGCCGGATGCGACCGTTTCTGATAAACGTCCAGCGTGTAAGACAAAGTCTGGAATGTGTAAAACGAAATTCCGACTGGCAATATGATGTCCGGTTTGGCAGCCTGAAACTCTGCGCCATAAAACCCCACTAACGTCGTGAAGTTCTCCAGAAAGAAGCCGCCGTACTTAAAGAACGCCAGGAGGCCGAGGTTCGCTGTCAAGCTCATGAAGAGATAAACGATGCGCTTCCCTTTTGCTTTCTCGGTTTCCAGACGATTGGCGGCAAACCAGTCAACCAGAGTTGAAATCCAAAGTAGGATGACGAACGGAGGATTCCAGGCAGCATAAAAGAGGTAACTGCCGATGAGCAGGATAAACTTTCGTGCCTTCCAGGACCGAATGGTGTAGTGGAGGCTGATAAGGACGAGGAAAAAGACTATGAACGTCAGCGAATTAAAAATCATTTTACCAGACACCTCTTCTTAGTGGTTGTGGTGAAGAAATCTGGGGTAGAGACTCGATTTTTCAATCCGGCATTGGGGTTCAACAATACGGCGCTGCGTGAAGACACAAGAAAACCTTGAACGTGCATACGCATTTCCCACCCAAAGCCTGGGTGTTCTGCTGTAATTTTTGGAAAGATGAATAGCCTCTGGAAGCCCCTGGACAAGGGCGAGAATAAACTACTCGGAAAGTTAATTGAACTGTTACTGAAAAGCAACTATTATATTTGACCGTCGATGCGGCGACCGGAAAGCCCTATTCAGTTGTGAGCTTTTCAATCTTGTCACTGAGTTTTGTTTGCTGCATGTTTGGTGAGAAACTTGTCTAGTTGGTTCGCAAACGCCTGACTGTCTTTTTGTTTAAAAGAGGCTGGACCACCAGTTTCGACACCGGTACTCCGTAGCCCGTCCATAAAATCCCGAATCGAAAGACGTTCGCGGATATTCTCCTCTGTGTAAAAGTCTCCACGCGGATCGATGGCCACTGCGCCCTTTTCCACGACTTTCGCGGCCAGCGGAATATCCGCGGTCACAACCAGGTCTCCTGGTGCGGTCAGCTCCACTATCTTGAGGTCGGCCACATCCAACCCGCCCGGCACCTGAATTGTCTCGATAAATGGTGAATCGGCGATTCTCATTCTTTGGTTTGCCACGAACGTAGTTGTGATTTCGACCCGCTGGGCCGCACGCATCAGGATGCTTTTTGTTGCTTTCGGACACGCATCGGCATCAACCCAGATTTTCATTTACTTGCTCCCACGCCTGTGAGCTTCGGTCGATTCACTTAACCGGCCTGCCTGAATCAGTGACCAGGTGAGGTATCTTGCTAAGGTCCCAGGTGAGGACCAGACCTTGCGCCGTGCGTTTCGCGGTCTCCCTGGAATAGAGTTTTTCCGTGAGAAAGAGGGCAGGCTCGTAGCTCAATGCTCCACCGACAGAAGTAATGAATTTGCCGTCGGCCACAAAATTTACATCAAAACGGACGTCGACCTGGGGGAACATGTCAGCGAAAGCTTGCCGGTCTCCGGGGAAAGTGGTTGCCACCCGGCCATTCAATGCCCCGGTCGCTGCCAGCGGGAACGCGCCGTCACAGGCCGTGATCACGTGCGCCGCCACCGTTGCCGTTTTCTTCAGCCAACTCATGTACGGTTCGTTGCGCAAGTCGCGGTCCATGCTGGTTTTGGTGCTTGGGACGATCAGGATGTCGACGCTCGGACTGCTTTCGAATGAGTAATGTGGCGTGATTTGAATCCCTTCCGATGACACGAACGGCTTGCCGTCCGGCGTGACGATGAAGCAGCGAATGTAGCTGCTCGAATCGCGATAAATTGAATGCTGCAAGATATCGTAGGGCGCCATAAGCTCGGAGTTGTACACGCCATCCCGACAGAGAAAGGCGGCATTCAGGACTGTGACTTCCTTATTCTGTGCGGAAACCAGGTTGCTGAGAAAGAGCACACAGACGACACGGAAAATGGGTTTAGACATGTAGGAATCTCTTCCTTTTTTTGCCTGAATAGTTTATGAATCCGTGGACTAAGCACAATTCAGACAACCACAGCCATTCAGGAGGAATCCTTTTCGGACGGATCAGGCAGCGCCCATCGGGCACAGATTGTACCGGAAAGATTCTACGTGCCCTATGAATCCATCACTGCGCATTCAGAATGACCTTGCATCGAAATGAAAAACGTCATTCACAGATTTTCAACGATAGACCTAAATTCCAACTCGAGTGAGTGTCAGCGCTTAGCGAAATGAGCGCAATCTAATCATACAGCAAATATTTCTTTCGCGTTTGTTTAAATCTATTCAAATCAGCTTGATAACCGGCGATAATCTCTTCCGCGGTTTTGCCGTCCAGAATTGCTTTCCGAATCTCGTCCGTACCCGCAGCCCGGTTGAATGAAGCGATTCTGCTGCCCGCTTTGTTGCCCAGAAAACCGCTCTCCGGAAAGAGCTTTTGAATTGCCGTTAAGATGTGAATCTGGGTGGCAAACGGTAGGAACTGTTTGGTGCCGGTGATCAGTAGTTGCGCCCCGGAGCAATTTTTACCCTTGAAAGCTGAGTAAAATGGTTTGAAAAAAGTAGATTTGAAATGCACTCCCGGGAGATTTCTTGCGTTCAGCTCCTTTGCCAGGGCATGACCATCGATCCATTCTTCGCCCACGAGTTCGAACGGCAGCGTGTATCCGACTCCGACGCACACGGTACTCAGTTCGCCCATGCAGCCGGTGGCCGCGCAGAAATAGGCGGTCTCGGATCTCGGAATATGCGGCGAAGTCGGCACCCAAACCAGGCCGGTGTCCTCAAATTCCATTTCATGGTTGTAGCCCGTCATTTTTATTACAGTTAAACGGGCATTGATTTCAAATTCTTCATTGAAGAGCTGGGCCAGCTCGCCAGGGGTCATGCCGTAAACATATGGAATCGGATAAAGCCCGATAAACGAGCTGAAGTCGGGGTCGAGGACATTACCATCGACCAGGTTGCCATACATCGCGATGGGACGGTCCAGGACGACAAACTCGATGTTGTTTTCAGCGGCGGCCTGCATGGCATAGGCCATGGTGTAGATGTAAGTGTAGGTTCGGTTGTCTATGTCCTGGATGTCGTAAATCAGGACGTCGATGCCTTCCAGCATCTCTGGAGTAGGTTTTCGGTTCTTGCCGTACAGACTGTAAACCGGCAATCCGGTCCTGGCGTCGGTGGCATCTTGCACTTTGCCGCCCGCGTAGGCGTCTCCTCTGATTCCGTGTTCCGGGCCAAACAGTTTGACCAGCTCAGGAGAGTCCAATTGGTGCAGTGCATCCACCGTCGAGGTGAGTGTCGATGTCACGCCGGTGGCATTCGTAATTAAACCGACCTTATTCCCGACGTAATTCCGGTGGGCGTGCTCAACAAAGACGTCAATGCCGGGCTGGACCTTGGGCTGGGCGTCGACATTCTGCGAGAATGCGACTGTGGCAATGAGCAGCAGGGTTTGCCGTCTTTTCATAACCGGTTAGACCGTCTCATATTGAAACCGGAGATTTTGTCGGGTGTCCATGGCAGCATCGCCTCCAATGTAAGAATAATTGTGCTGCAGTGCAATCGCACCGTGTATTTGGGCGGAATTGAATCGTTGTGGTCGACCGCGCATCGCTCGCTGGGGATTTGGCACCTAACCTGTCTCTGCCTCTGAGTAATCCCCCGCGGAACAAATGTGTGGGGATTGTATCCCCCATAAGACTAGGGCAGGTAGAAGTGCTTTAGATTCAGGGTAGGGAATGAAATTTCTGGTTCAGTGATTCCCCTGCGAGCGTAGAACTGGTTAAGCCGCACAGACACCGGGTGCATCCAGCGGACTGAGCACGCCCATTCCTCCTTTGTTAAGAACGTGTGTGTATACCATGGTTGTGCTCACATCTTCGTGTCCCAGCAACTCCTGGACAGTGCGAATGTCATAGCCACTCTCTATAAGATGAGTCGCAAAGCTGTGTCGAAAGGTATGGCAGCTTGCTCTTTTGGCAATTCCGGTCTTGCGCACCGCAGTCCTGACCGCACGCTGCATCGCGGACTCGTGTAGGTGGTGTCTGCGGTACACCCTGTCGTTGGGATCAAAATAATGGGATGATGCGGGGAAAACGTATTGCCAGATCCATTCGGTCGGCGCGGTCGGATACTTGCGATTCAATGCCCCGGGTAGTTTGACGCTGCCATGCCCCTTGGCCAGGTCCTGGTCATGGAGGAGCTTTCGCTGCAGCAAATGTGTCTTGAGATGGTCCACAGCCATGTAGGTTGGGTTCGTTTTTTGAACCCAACAATCTTGAATGAATGACCGATAAGCATGTCAGATTATATTCGCGCAAAACTACCGGGAGGACTTTATTTTTTTACATTGGTTACATTTAACCGGCGCAAATTTTTAACTTCAAAACTTGCACGCGGCATATTGCGACAAGGCTGGCAAGATGTTCAGGGAAAACATCCATTTAAGGTCGAAGCAATATGTTTATTACCTGACCACTTGCACTGTATTTGGCGCTTACCGCCAGACGATTGTGATTATCCCAAACGCTGGCGGTTAATCAAAACAATGTTCAGCAGGCGTTACTTGAAAGCAGGTGGACGCGAAGGCAATCGAAATCAATCCCGGAAAGAAAAACGAGAAGTGGCTGTTTGGCAGCGACGTTATTGGGAACATATGATACGAGATGACATTGATTTCAACCGGCACTTTGACTATATCCATTTTAATCCCGTAAAACATGCCCTTGTGCAACGCCCACAAGATTGGAAGTGGACGAGCTTTCATCGTTATCAACGTCTCGGCTATTATCCTGACGACTGGGGTTACGCTGGGTGGGATTCGTTCCGAGAGCAGGCGTTCGGGGAGTAGGTGGGCCGACTTTGTCCCACCTTGCGACGGGCTGATTGGATTTGAACAAGAACGGTGGGTCGAAAAAACCGACCCACCCTACCGACTATTGGAGATTTTGCCAGCTTAATCTAGAAAGGTTAGGAACTAATCTGTATACTTTTAAATCTCTCTCAGAAAACTCGGTTTTTAATTCAGGTCTAGATCCTAAATAAGAAAGTTCATTAATAAATGTTGGGTTGCGTGTGTCTCCTTGATCGAAGGTTCCATTAATTATTTCTTTTAATGCAATTTGTTCCATTCGACCTACGTTGTCTTTTAATCTCTCTTTCAATGTTATAAATACTTTTAAAATTTTTGTTGGATCATTTGGATCCCTCTGAACATAAAATTGTCCGTCTGCTCCATTTGCTGTATTATTGCTCCAATCAACAATATAAAAAGCACTATCAATGTCAGCAATTTCGTGAGCATCGTATGCTGTTTCAGTTCCTTCTGACAGTTTATTTTCTAGAACATTTCGAGTGATATTCGCATACTGAGTTGTAGGTGGATTAACAAAGAAATATCCTGGACGATCTGTATGTGGTTTTGCCATTGGAACTGAACCAGGTGCTCCTCCGCGTAAGATAGTGGCTTTGAGATAGTCCATGTCCTCTTGAGAAAAGGAACTAGCATCGATTATTTGCGGGTTAAATTCAGTATCTGCAAGTAATGGAAATCCAGGCTCTTTGTCCATATAGTGATTTGTTAATGTAGTTATGAGATCTTCAGTCACTTTGGCTGGATCTACTTCCAAATGATATTTTCCATCAGGACCAGATCTAACTGTTACGCATCCAACTGTAACTTCAGCATCTGGAACTGGTGTGTTTGGTTGGTTTGGATCAGCTGATACAGAATGAACAATTCCCTCAATATCAGTCATTGGAGTAACGAATGGAACGGTTTGATACCCACCGATTTTTACTTCTTCTCCAGCTTGATTTCTTGCATAAACATTAACTGTGGCTCCGATTCTTGGAAATTCCGTACTATTGTAGTCGCCTTTACCGACAGTAGCATCAAATTTTAATGAATCACCATCAACAAAGACATTCAATAGATTTGGATTTTGAACAAGTACCTCTAACCGCTGTCCAGGTAGTCCAGATTTTTTAAGTAAATCAAGAAAGTATTCTGAATGAATTTGATTTTCTTTGAAACTCGGTTCACCTTGCTCAGTTTTCATTACACTTTCAACTGTAAAATCTATTGAATAATTATCGCCAGGATTTTGATCATTATTGCCATCCAACATCTTACCTTTCTCATCCAATACACCATCGGCAAGTATTTCAAGGCGGCAATTTTGTAAATACAGTAGATCCTGGTTTGGGGTTACGGTGAATTGTTTGGTTGATTCATTATAGGAAACACGTACCGGCAATGGATTAGGATATTGGCCCTGGAATACTCTGATAACCTCTTCAAAAGAGGTGTAGCGTTCGGCAAGATGGACGTTCTCACTTACTTTAAAGGTTATGAGACTTGCAGCCGGGAAGTTATCGGTCAAGTTTGTCTCTGTAACGTATGGCGCCAAATTTGCCATGATTTCGATCCCGGGCAACGATTTCACTTGCTTATCTCCGGCGCGATCATAGGCACGGATCAACCCCATTAAGTTGCCAATGTCCTTTTCAGTAAGAAAGACATTTATCCGGTATTCCAATGGGCTTGTGCTATAGTTGCTGTTGAAAATGGTGTCGGGCGGTGTGTTGCTTGCGGGTTCCGTTGCCAGGCCTTTGAAGTATTCCAATCTATCCAGCCCGGTCAGATCCGTTATTCTGAGCGCAACTTCCAGAGAGTCTCCTACTTCGGCGGCGTTTTTGTTGTAATTGGCTTCTATGGTGGTTGGCGTGTTTTTCCCTTGGAAGGATGCCGTATTGCTCCAGGCAGTTTGTTTGTCTGTCCTGCCCTGGGCACGGACATCTATTTTTTCCAGTGATTCAACCAAGTGTTCGTAACTTGAGCCGCTTGCTGCTTTCTCTCCATTGACATAGAAATCAATTGCTGCACCCGATATATTTGCCTCGGCTCTGTAAAGGATAGATGTGAACAATTCTACTGTTTGTGTTCCTGCTGGAGACAAGGAAACTGAGAGGTTGGGGGTGGGGTCGGGGTCGTTGCCCGGGTCCGTTGGAGCACTACTTTTGCCACATCCGCTGCTTAGGCAGCCAACCAAAAACGGAAGGAGCATTGCAAGCAAAGTGAGATGCCTGCTAGCTTTGTTTTGTCTAACTTCTGGTGTTTTCACTTTGGTTCACCGCATCAAATGATTTGGTAAACTGGGAGGTATAATTAGTGTCCATCCGGAAAGGCTGTTTATTTGTCATTCCGGCAGTCTTTCCTGCTAAAAACATGCAGGGACAAGTTTGAGCCGGAATCCATTGGGGCTGAGCGTGGATCCCCGATAAAAACATTCGGGGATGACAGCACAGTTTACGGATACACAGTAATTAAAACTAATTAATTCACTTTGGAAAAGCAAGATCAGAAATTAATAATTTGTCACTGCCGCGGCGGTAAGACTGTTGCCCGGGTAGCTCACGATTTTGTGCATTAAAGTTAAGTCTTGTTAAAATAGCAGCGGCGGTGTACTAAACCCTGCCACCCGTAAACTAAAAAGTTAGCGCGTAAAATTAGACCCGTGAGTTTTCATATAATCGTGGAGGATATTGTTAATCTTGGTTTGCCAACCTTTACCCTGTGATTTAAAATACTCAGCAATATCTGGACTAAGTCGGATGGAAACAGGCACTTTTAGAGGTTCTTTTTGGGGTCCGCGAACTCGCTGTGGAATGTTAGGATGGCTTTCCTTTACGGGTCTCATCCGAGACAGCATCTCGTCCGAAAGCGGTGGAGATTCAACACTATCCAAATCTTCTTTTGTAATGTGTTTAGGATTGTTCTTCATAATATATTCTCTCACGTTTATTCGCTTTACGCAAAGTAATTATTCTGATTTTGGGAAGACGAAAAGTATACACCATCACATGAAGCTCATTACCGATAAAGCCAAGCGCGACCCATTTTTCTTCGCCGTAATCAAAGCGAACGTCCATGGTTTCAAGGGCTGTATCCCATGCGAAATCGACGGCGTTGGCAAAATCAATCTTGTGTCGGACAAGGTTGGCAATGCGTTTGTTTTCGTCCCATTCATATTGCATCGGTTTGAATATACATAATGATAACTTGAATGGCAACTTAATTGTACGTACAATTAGGCCTGCCTATAAATGAGAACGCACATTTGTTTAGAAACCGGCTCTACACTTCGGTGCGCTAACAAACGAAAAGGGCGACGGCTTTTTAAGTGCGTTGGGGGCTTTCTCAAAGGGTTTTAGCAGTAAATAAAGTACAAGACGACAATCGCGGAATCCTTTCCAGTTTCCTGAGAGAGGATGGTCACTGTATTTAGCCTCTAGTGGTTTCTTGGCAACTAATTTCTCGACAACTATCCTGAGTTTAGCAATATCTTTGTTTTGTTTCTTAATTCTCTTGTAGTCTTTTTTGAACTGGTTGGTATAGTAGATTTTCAACTCTCGAGTTCCTGAAATAATTCATCGGCGCTTCCGACCTCATTGAGATCTTTTCCTTGTTCTGATGTTCTCAAAGTAGCTGCGGTAAGTTCGTTAGGAATTTTTACATCGAAAGGAATTCCTTTGTGAAGCGCAACCTGAGTAAGATACAACGAGATAGCCTCCGACATTGAAATGTTGAGGGTAGTTAAAATTCTCTGCGCTCTAGTTTTTATTTCAGGATCGATTCGTGCTTGGATAGTTGCTGTTCGGGCCATTTTATACCTCTGCAAAAAGTGAATTGTTGATGTCATTACATCTAACATACATTGAATATACAAAACTAACGACAGTAATCAACAAAAGTTTAAGGATTTGCAGGAATAAGATTTCTATGAAAACCCAAAATATAGCCTTAGATAAGAACAGGCAACAATCGGCTTCTCTGGACATTGCTATCCTATCGTGATCTTTGATTTTAGTGGTCGTAGATAAGATTGGATTGATTATTGAATCCGGTGGCTTTCAGGCAGTGAGCCGGAGCGTTAGCTTTGTAAAGAAAAGTGATCTGCAAACGGAATTATGACCATCCTTGGAGCCGATTAGTATGTACGATTTTCCGAAAGATAAGACAAGAGTGAAGCAGCGGATTGCTCAATATGAACGGTCATTACGTGAAGAAAAGAGGCGCTTCGGGGGCATAATGGATAGTGCTGGCAAGCGCTATCTGTTAGGTGCACTGTATCTTCTCAATGATGATGTGTCTGGAGCTTTGCGATCATTTGAGTGGTTTGAAAATGAATTCCAAGCTGATATTGGTGAACCATTCAATATCTGTGTTGGTCGTTAACACTATACAAATCTGGTAACTTGACGGCAGCAAGGAGAAAGCTACTGGAAACCGCTTTATCCACCTTACATAATCCCCTTACTCCTTGGTGAAAAAGTATCTGAGATTGAGATGTACCATAGTTCAAACCAAATGCCGAAGAGAAGGACTGGGTAACCGATGGGCCACTTGATTTCTTCGAATTATGGGACAGTGATGTATAAAACTGGGCAGCGGAAGAATACGACTCAGGCGAGGTTAGGCAGCTGCGAAACAGTCATATTGAGATTTACAAACTCCTTGATGCCGAGGAAGACATGAAGAAAAGATTAGCCTTGTTGGATGAAGCATATAATCTGCCTCAAAAGCTCGGCTGAAAATATGAAGCTTACAACCAGCTCAACTGGGACAAGCTAGCTGAACTTGATTTTCAAAGAACTGGAATTAGGGCTGCGTCGGGCGCTTCTTCAGAGAGCACTCTTAACGTCGCCGGTTGCCCGTTAGTAAGCATGGTGGAGGGGTGATGAGTACGAGAGAAGTTCTTATTCTAATCCAAGCTCGGCGGGGATCTGTAGCCCTGCCCGAATCAGTGAATTGGGGATTGCATCCTACTATGTTTTCAAGGAGACAGGATGTTCTTAGGCGGTTCTTGCAACGGGTTGGTCACAACTCAGCCGGCCAGCTTGTCGAGCGCTTCACCCGTTAAACGGAAGACAGTCCACTCGTCCATGGGCTCCGCGCCCAGGCCTTTGTAAAACC
>JAJDAD010000037.1 GCA_029262055.1 Candidatus Zhuqueibacterota bacterium | reverse complement strand
CGCCAGTCGTTCAGGTCGTGGCAGCTTTGGCAGTCAGTGGAAAACGAATTGGCAACATGGTTGGGATTCTCCGTGGTGAGATATTGCTGCTCGTGGCATCCGACGCAGTCTGTCGTCAATAGGGCAAAATCACCCTGTTGCTGGTTCTGGTGACAGCTTTGGCAATCAACGAGCAGGTGTGCCCCCAGTAAGGGAAACTGCGTGTTCTCATGAATCTCTTCAACATTGAAAACCTCCCAGCCGCTGGACTCGTGACAGCGCCGGCAATCGTTTCCCATTTTGGCTTGATGCACATCCGAATGGCAGCTAGCGCAATTAGAGCTTACCCGTGAAAAGTCTGCGACGGAATGGCATGACTTACAAGAGATTTGCTCATGTTGGGCCAGGAGTTCAAAGTCGGTAGCTCCGTGATCGAACCGGATGGTTTGCCAATCGGTTGGGAGGTGGCACTTGCCGCAGTTCTTTTCGATATTTTTGTGCGGATTTTGCTGAGCCAGGGCCGGAAAGAACCTGCCTGTCGAAAGAACACAAGAAATTACAATGAATAGAATTTTGCAGTGCCGTTTCATTTTGTCTTCCCTTCATTAGCATGGCAACTGATACAGCGCGGGTCCACCGGTTTGAAGCGCACAAAGGTGATGGATTGCCGAGTTTCGATAGCGTGGCAGTCGAGGCAGCCAACCTTTTCGTGCGCTCCCTTTAACTTAAACCTGGAATCGTTATCGTGGTCGAACAGGAGTTCGATCCATCCGGCTGGACTGTGACACTGGTCACACGCTTTCTTAGCTCTTCCTTTCGTGAATTGTCCCAGATGAATGTCCTGATGACAGCCTTCGCAGGTCATCTTCATGGGACGAAAGAGGATTCGCTCTCGAGATGATCCCTGCTCAGTCCGTTTGTGACACTGCCTGCAACTGACTCTCTTGTGCAGCCCACGTAAAGGGAATCGCGCGGAATTGTGGTCAAAGTGGGTCTCCTGCCAGGCTTCCACTGAATGGCAAGACTCACAGCCGCCTGTCTGAATCTTGGCTGCGAATTGCCCGAGGTGAACATCCTGATGGCAGCCGAGACATGAGGTATTCGTGAATCTGAATTTCCGGCGCCCTGTACTCGCTTGTCTGACATGACAGCTTGTGCACGGAATGGCGAGATGCGCACCGGACAGGGGGTAGATTGTACGCCCATGCTCGGCAACACCGAACTTCGCCGGCCGAAATCCAAATACATCATGACAGCTTTCGCATTTGCCCCGGTCCGGGCGAGCGGCAAACTGCCCGAGATGTTGATCCTTGTGACAATCGGTGCACCTGGCGAACTTGAGGCCGCTCCGAGGTTTGCCGCTGGAATGGCATTTTTCGCAGGGAACGGAGTCGTGCAATCCCAGCAGTGGAAACCGAGTGAGTTTATGGTTAAAATCGCCTGACTTGAGCTTGGCCCAACTTGCAGTACCATGGCATTGTTTGCAATTTTGGCCAAAGCGGCCTTTGTGGCGGTCGATGTGGCAGGCGTTACAATTTTGGAAGTCAATGCCGACGAACCTGGTGAAACTGCCCCGCGTTGTGGACTTGGTGCTGAGAGCTTCGGTCACGGAGGGATGACACTTTTTGCAGTCGACTTTCAGGTGCCGGCCGGTGAGTTGAAACTTGGCGCGCATGTGTTCAAAATTGGCGGCAGGTTTCCAGCCTGACATAGTGTGGCATTGACGGCAATCTTGTGACAGTTGCCCCCGGTGCTCGTCTGCATGGCAATTTGTGCATTCCCGGCCTAGTCCAAGAAAGGTCTTCTCCAAATCGATATTCTGGTTCATTTTGCGGACGTCAATGGCAACATTCTTCGGCTGATGGCACTCCCGGCATTTGGCCTGAGCATGCCGTCCCTCCAGGAGAAAACCTGTCAATTTATGTTCGAAATTTTCCTGGCCCGATGGCCAGTGAATCAGTTCAAATTTCTTGCCGTTATGGTCGCTATGACATTCAAAACACTGTTTGGCATTTTGTCCGGCCACTACGAAGTGGTAGCCTCGTTTTGCTTGAATGTATTCTTTGATCTCAACATGGCATTCGAAACACTTTTCTGCGGATGGCCCGCCACCTAACTTATGACACTTTGTGCAGTTGGTCAGCCCCTCCAGGTGCGCATGCGGCCGGGCCAGGTCCCCAGGTGAAATCTGCCCGAATACGCGCGGAGCCACCAGCAGCAGGGAAAGACAGACCGACAAACGTCGAATAACATTCAGCTTTACAATACTCAGGAAAGACCACTCCGTAAGTGCGTGATTAGAAAACCCACTGGTGCCCAAACATCAACACTACTGCGATATGGACAAACATGATGATAATCATGACGTAGGCGAAGGGTTTGTGCGCAACATGCCAATAATGCAAAAGAGGCTGGACCGTGCTCAGGAAAGTCATCTTTCGAACCAGCAACGATTGCTGCTTGATAATCTGCAGCAGCTTGCCTGCTTCCTGCCGTGGCAAGGCGCTCAATTCGCACCGAAGGCGTCTTCGTACACCGCGCATCTGAAAGACGCGAGTCAGGTCATTCTTGAGGAGGGCGAAAATCGCAGCAATGCCGCACAGTCTTTCGCCGCGCTCCAAACCGGGGAGCGTACCTATCTCTGCGATAAAGTCGACATCGAGGCCGTATTTTTCGACCAACAGTTGGTTTAGTGACCGCTTCTTTTCCTGCATCTCCCGCATTGTAAGTTCATCACCGGATAGGGCACGAGGAATCTTGACATACAGGCAGCGGCCGATAAATCCGCTTAACATCACAGCCATCATCGAATAATAACTGACCGCGACAATTCCGCCAATCTTGAAGGACGTATGCAGATTGACGAAGACCGGCCCCATGATCCCAAAAAAGATGTGAATGTTCAGCCAATGCCGTGTCTTTCCAAACCGCAGCCCACAGAACCGGCGTTTGCGCGCCGAATAGAGAAAGAGCAAAAGCATCATAGCGCTGCCGAGGATGCCCAGTCCATGGCCCCAGGAACCACCCGGTTTCATTGTAGTGTGGAGAGAAGAATGCGGGCGCTGTTCGAGCGCTAGCTGATAATAGCCAAAAGCTTGCACGAGAACAGCTCCTGCGAACATTAGTGCGCTGATGTAAAGGATGGTCAGAATTGCCCGATGCAGGCTCACCTAGCGTTCTCCAAATTTCTTCTCAATGCTGATTCCGATATTTTGCAGAAATTGTGTGGGCAGGACACCGCCAATCATGATAAAGACATAGTCGTTATGCACTTTTGCGTCCTTGTTGTTCTGACTGAGAACGACATGCTCCCGCTTGATTTCTTTAACCTGGGATTCGAACGCCACTCGTACCTTGCCAAGCTGAATTGCCTGCTCGATCCGCTCCTCATTTTTCTCTTTTATCCGGCTGAAGGCCCCTTTCCGATAGGAAAGAATCACTTCTGTGCCCTTTTGTTCCGACAATGCCAGGGCCGCTTCAATCGCACTATCACCGCCGCCGATTACCACTACCTTTTTGCGCCTATACTGTTCAGGCTCAAGCAAGCGATAGGCAACTTTTGAGGTCTTCTCACCAGGCACACCTAGTTTGCGCGGCGTGCCGCGGCGGCCAATCGCCAGCAGTACCCGCTGGGCAAGATGCTCCCCTTTCGAAGTGTTGATCTTAAAATGCCCGTTGACACGCTCGATTTCTTCCACTTTTTCATGAGTCTTCACTTCCAGGCCAGTCTTGTCGATCACTTGGTGCCAGAGTTCCAGAAGGTCTTCCTTGATAATCTCACGAAACTTGACGCGACCGTACAATGGTATTTCCATGGGCTGCGTCATGACGAGTTTCTGACGAGGATAACTGAGAACAGTGCCGCCAATATCATCCTGATCAACCGTGACGACATTCAGGCCCTGTTTCTTTGCCTGAAGCGAAGCCGCCAGTCCGGCTGGGCCGGCGCCGACGACAATCACGTCTTTTACCGCTGAGTCCTTCTGGGTCAGAGATTCACTAATGAATTCAATCGCTTCCCGGCCCTGAGTCACTGCGTTTCGAATCAGACCCATGCCGCCGAGTTCGCCCGCGATATAGACACCGGAGACATTGGTCTCAAACGTGGGCTTGACAAACGGCAATTCCACGCCACGGCGTTCCGTTCCGAAGACCAGCGCGATAGCTTCAACCGGGCAGGCCGCCTCGCAGGCGCCGTGACCGATGCATTTTGTCGGTGACACCATTGCAGCCCGGCCGTCAATGATGCCGAGAATCTCTCCCTCCGGGCAGGACGGAACACAGGCTCCGGTCTGGATGCAATTGGCCAAATCTATTTTAGGGTGTAGCGAAACAGGTTCGGTCAGCCCGCGCTCTTCTGCCTGGGCGAGTTTCTCGGAAGCCCGTTTCCTTTGTCTGCTATTCTTGACGATGTACCAGGCTGGAATTCCGACAGCCACCAGGGCGGTCAGACTGTTGATTGCAATCTCTAGCATTACCATTAACTCACCATTTCTACAAATTAGCGGACTCATGCAAACAGCACACCACCTGCAATTACTTGTGGGCTTCCTTAACAAATATTAATCTCAAGAATGCAAGGTCAAGGGATGGAACCACTTTCTGCGCACAGCAGTAACTCGCCCACTTCGATGTATTTGCCCCCTTGCTGTCGAGTTTTCAAAGTATGGGCCATAACAGTTGGGTAATAATTGCCCACCTTGTTGCCAAAATTTCATTCAACGATACACTTTTGCAAGAATCCTCCTGCAGAATCGTCCATCACTGTTCTGGTTTGAAACGGTAATTCGTTTTCGAGTTGCTCTTTCGTAGTTGACGGGTGGCACGCACCGGGCGAAGCACTATTTTTTCCTGTATTTTTTTTGAACATACAATCCCCGCGTTGTCCTCCAATGGAATTGAAGATCTAATCGGACTATGGTCCCTGGCTGTGCATAAATCGCCCATTTGTCTCAAAGAATGTGCACACATTGCGCAATGCCTGGTCGATCACATTTCTCAAAGACAGTGTCGTAAAGATCAAACACACAGCGAGCGGATGTTGAATCTATCCGCTCGCTGTGTGTACTTCCCCGCCCTGCGATTATCAAGCAACCATAATCTAGGGGTAAAGTCTTGAACTACCAGGCGTCGGAATCGGAACCTGTCCAAGTACGCCAAGCGGGATCCGTACAACGCTGGGAGAATTCGCGCGCCACTCGAATGCTCCAATATCGATCATGCCGTTCACAGCGGAACGTGGCAGCAACTCCAAGTCAACATCCGGTCCCTTGGCTGCATCAGCCTTGTCGATGGCAGCCGATCCAGGTTGAAGCCGCCAGTTGAATAGGGCCGGGTCCACGAAGTCAGGGTCAACATCGAGATTGCCGCTTGCGCCGCTGAGCGCCGGCAAGGCCTTGCTCATGGCGCGCAGACCGCCCTCGTCCCTCTTCACCGAAAATGCCATAGCATTCGGAAAAGAAGTGAGCATGAGTGTGCCGTTCGATGCGATAAGCAGTGATGGCGCTGGTGCGGAAGTGGCAGACTGGACCACCAGCTCAGGTGCGTCCGAACCTTCTTTCGTGCTGTATTTGACACTGTTAGAAGTACCGTTGTCAATACAGAAACTGACTGTACCATTTCCTGAAACCGCCGAGGTCACATCGATTTCAACCCACTCGCCGACGTTGACGGCGCCTAATGCGCCTACGGGTGAGCCGACGATGGCCGGGGCGTTGTTGTAGTTAAGTGTGCTTTCGTCCCACGCATTCGAGACGGAATAAAATGTGCCGCCATCCGGTCCGGCATCCTTGACGAAGAGACGCAGAGTTGCCATCTGCACGGCGCCCGTTACGCTGGTCACATTGAATTGGAGGTAAGAGAAGTAGCTACCCTTCCTGATCCTCATGGTAGTCTTATCAACATAATTTTTCGTCGGCTTGGACCTTTTGACCTGTGCGTCATCAGTCGGATTGAAAGTCAGGGTCGTGGAACCACCGCCAGCACCCGGGTTAACTACCACCACAACCTGGTCGGTACCAGTGGCTCCGAGGTTGTCTGTCACGGTCAGGTCAATGAAATGCGTGCCAACCGCAAGCAAAACCGCGGGATTAACCCCTGTGGCGACTTGGCTACCGCTTTCGGACCAAACGTAGCTGGTAATGGTGCCATCGGGATCATTCGAGAGTAACGCATTCAAGGCCACGGATTCGGAACCATTGTTGTCGCTATCGGTCACATTTTGGTCTGTGCCCGCATTGGCAATCGGTGACAGATTGCCACCACCACCGCCGGAACCGGTCACGATGACCAGCTCAGGCGCACCCGAGCCTTCCTTTGTGCTGTACTTCACACTGTTGGATGAACCGTTTTCGATACAAAAGCTAACCTGGCCATTGCCTGCAACGGCGGAGGTAACATCGATTTCGACCCACTCACTCACATTCACAGCACCGACCGTACTCAATGAAGCACCCACGTTGGCAGGAGCATTATTGTAATTGAGTGTGTTCTCATTCCAGCCGGTCACCGAAGAATAGAATGTCCCACCATCGGTGCCACCATCTTTGACCAGCAGTCTCAGCGTGGCGCTCTGTACCGGCCCGCCCAATCCGCTAACATTGAACTGTACATAAGAGCTGTACTTGGTGCCGCCACCGCCGCGAAGCCTCATCGTGGTCTTGGTCGCGTAGTTCTTGGTGGGTTTGGAAGATTTCACCTGGGCATCGTCGGTCGGGTTGAGAGTGAGTGTCGTCGCCCCACCGCCGCCACCTGCATTAACCGTAATAACCACCTGGCCGGTGCCTGTTGCACCCAGGTTGTCGGTCACGGTCAAATCGATGGTATGGATGCCAACTGGTAGTACTACCGTGGGATTGGCGCCTGTAGCGATCTGGTTGCCGCCTTCAGACCAAACGTGACTGGCGATGGTGCCGTCAGGATCATTTGACAGACTGCCGTCCAGTGTGACAAGCTCGGTGCCGCCATTGTCGGTATCCGTGACAGTTTGGTCCGGACCCACGTTGGCCACCGGCGGTTGATTGCCGCCACCACCGCTTGAACTGCCTTCAATGCACAATTCCGGCGGGTCAGAGCCTTCCTTGGTGCTATACTTAACGCTATTGCTGCTGCCGTCTTTTATGCAGAAGCTGTAAGTGCCATTGCCGGTAATAGCCGATGTCACGTCAAACTCGACCCACTGGCCGACGCTGACCGCACCCAGGCTGCTTAAAGCAGAACCAGTCGTCGCTGGCGCATTGCTGGACTTCAGGCCATCTTCGTCCCACGGATCGGTTGTCCCGTCGTAGTAGTTAGAAGCCAGGTAGATACTGCCACCATCATCGCTGGCGTTTTTGACGAACAGGCGCACCAGGGCATTCTGGGCTGCTCCAGCCAAACCGGTCACACTGAATTTCAGGTAGCCACTGTAACTAGTGCTGCTACTCCGAATTCTCATCGTGGTATTTTGTCCGTAAGTTTTTGAGCTTCCCGACTTGACGTAGGAGTCTTCGACAGGAGCAAATTTGATCGGACCACCCGGGTTGACCACTAAGTTGACCAGCGCTGAACCAGATGCTCCGTATTCATCATGCACGGTCAAATAGATCGCGTGGCTGCCGACCGACAGGCTGATGGTGGGATTGACGCCGCTGGCGATTGGCGCACCAGCCTCTGTCCATGTGTAACTGACAATCGTGCCATCAGAATCCGATGAACCGGTACCAGCCAAGGCGACACTTTCAGAGCCGTCATTATCGCTGTCGGTCAGGGTGATGTCAGGCCCGGCATCGGCGGTTGGCGGCTGGTTGTTGTAAGAGTAGCCTCCTCCTATGATATTGTAGCGGACATAGCTGAAGCTTTCAGAATTCTTGTCGGTTTCCCACACGTCCTGCAGGTGTGGATTGTCCACGTGCAGTTGGTCTGGCGTCCAGACATAGTTCACGCCCCACTTATAATCCAGATCCTCTTCTTCGCCACCTTCAAAGGGCTGCTTATAATGCAAACGCCAGTTGTCCCAAATGATGTTGTTATAGATTTTCGGGTCACTGTATCCGGGGGCCGTGTATGGGCCGTCCGCGCCGTCGTACTCGTGGCCATGACGTTCGCTGTCGATGGCGCCGCCAGCGGGATCAAAGCTGCCGGCAACGATGTTACCGACGAACGTGTTGTTGAAGACTTCGGCGTAGAAGGTATCATCGAAGGACATGGCGCCGCCACGAGCACGGTTTTCGCCATGGTCATCAGCAATGTTCTCAGCAAAAAGGTTGTTGTAGACGTTTACATGGGAAAGAGTGTCCGTGACATCTTCGAAGCTGACTGCGGCACCATCATCGTAGTTAAAATTCCGCAAGAAGACATTGTTATGAAGGTCAATTGGCCCGGTCTCTTCGAAAAAGATACCGCCACCGTGGTCTTCAGCCTTGTTCTCCAGAAGAACATTGCCGTAAAGCTTGAGGTGATCTTTGATCTCATACAGACAGATACCGCCACCACCATCGGGAGAATAATTGTGAAAAATGATGTTATTGTAAATCTCATAAATACCAGGAGGCGGACCGGGGTTATAGTCGTCCACGATGTGCTCAGGCTGGCTGTGCTCCTCGGTATACTCCGGCTCATCATTGACACTGATGCCGCCGCCATAACCGCCAAAGTTGCCATTTTCTGCAATGGTGTTGGACCAGATCTGTACATTGTGGTTAGAGAGATGCAACCAGATACCGCCGCCGTAGTAGCCACCGTTGCGGTAAATCTTGCAAGTGTTAATGTCGATATCGTAGTTGCCGTAATCACCGAAGATCCCGGCACCGATATCATCGCTATTGACTGTACTTCCGGTGATGGTGAAGCCACTAATGCTGATATCGTGAACCGCACCGGTTTTGCCACCCTTTCCTATAAAAATAACGGGTCCGTCTCCATTGCTGGAACCTTGAGTAGTAAAATGCACGCTTTGCGGAAGGCCGTTAATTGTGGTCACGTTCGGACCTGCCCCGATCAACGTTACACTACTTCTTTTGATTTGAACAGTTTCCCTGTAGGTCCCCGGAGCTACATAGACAAAGAATGGTGGATCATTTGGTAGATTATCGAACGCTTCCCCAATTGTGTTCCAGGGATTCGCTTCGCTGCCGTCTTCGGGACCCGTATTGGCGGCATCAACAAAGACTGATTGCCTCTCCATGAAACCGGCTCTGCCGCTGCTGTAGTTAATGTCGACCCACAGTGCATTCGAGATCCCGGTCGTGGTTGCAACAAGCAGCGGTCCGCTGATGGCTTTGTCTGAATCGTGTGGAATTTGAACGTCAATGTAGGTGTCGGTCCAGGCGATTACGGGTAATTTTCTTCCGGCCAGAGTCACGGTTTGATAACCCTGTGCATCACCGAAACCCAGCCCGTTAATCCGGTAGGTATCTCCCGGGCTGAGCGTGACGGCAGACTGAGTTGGTGCTACGGCAATTTGTTGTCTTCCGAAGCGTCTCACGGACATTGGGCCCGGAGCGGGTGCCGGACCGGCAAGCGGATCAATTATGATCGGCTCGTTCATGGAAATCAAGGGATCTATATTGCACGGATCATCTCCATACGTTGAACTAGGCATCAATGACCAGTCTGCTTCGAACTTATGCTTGCCCTGGCCAAAAGTATAAGGCAAGACCATGGGCAGGTAGTTCGGGCAATGTCCAGGCAAGGTCGGATCGTTCCCATTATATAGGTGTACTCCCGGTGCGAAACGCCGCTCCGCCTCTGGCTTTTGGTCCGGATCCGCGCCTGCCGGGCAGTCGCCTGGAAAGGCTTTGGGGTGGCACAATGGGTTACCCTGAACCAGGCTGCCCATAAAGTAGCCGAGATGATCGTAAACCCCCACCGGAGCGTCTGGAATCGCGGCCTTTTCCGCAAACATCAGACTCCTCGGATCGGTCGGGTTCGCAGTAAACTCACCGCCCCGGCCATCAATGTTGAGGTCATCCCAGACCCCGCCCTCGATCTCACCGGCAAGCGGTACGCCGGGGTCGACGTTCGGAGTGCTTCCGGGCGGCGTGGTGTTACAGCCGAAATTGACCTCATGGTGGTCGCCGTTGCTGGGAAGTATCGGCTCTACGCCCGTAACTGCCACAGTAAATACGTCACCGGACACGGGTGGATCGGCATTATGCGTCACTTTCGTTGGCACGAAACCAGCCGGTGGAATCACTTTAACCGTGTACGAACCTGGCGCCAGATCCCTGAATTCATAGTAACCGATCTGCGGGCCGACAAATACCCCACCGAACTCATCACCCGGCCACTGGTAGGCGCCACGCCATCCCTGCTCCGCCCTTACCGCTGCCTCGTCTACTTTACCTGTCGTGGTGGTCGCGAGTAGGACCGGTGTCGGGTCGGTTGACCACAGCTCGACAGTTGCGCCATGCAGGGTTCTTTCTTCTTCGCGATCGTAAACGCCATCGCCAGTCCAATCCCCTCTGGATAAATGGTCATTAAAAATGTAGCCATCGATGTGGCCTTTGCCAGCAGGAATCGCTTCAAGGTAGAAGTCTGCCTGGTAGTTGGCTGTAAACCAATTGATATACCGGTTCGCGGCATTGTGGGTCGCGTCAAAGCAGACATCACTCAGTGTCAGCGCCGGAGTCGGGTTCAGCACCGCATCCCAGTAGGTTAGCAAATCGGCGCAATCTATTCCGCCGGCACCATCATCAGGAATAATCCAGTCGAGTTCACCGTTTAAGGGTTGGCCGGCCGTACCATCCTCACCAGCGTCGAGCTTTTGGTTAAAATTGGCATCCTCCGGCGCGATGAACTTACCCTTGGGCCAAAATCTCTCAGTGATCATAGCGCCGCGATAGCCGGGTGGTATTTTAACATCCGTATTCCCCATGACCTCGATTTCCCCAAGGTTGTCGTGATTATAAAACCCTGCATAATCTGCGACCGGCGGACCTTGCGGTAGCGGCAGAGTACTGCCGTCACTGGTGATCTCTGTATGCTTAATGGCGCCGGATTTATAACGGACATATACTTCTTGACCGACCATGGGCAGGGTATCCGGCGGAGAGACTGAGTGATCAAGTTCATAGACATAGCCCCGTGAACGGGCAAAGAAGCGCGGGACAAGGAGAATATCGGGTGGATACAACTTGGCCTCATTTGGAGCCAGATTCACGGAAAGTTGTGTCCAAACATAATCCAGGGGTATATCAAACATCATCATTTTGTACCGGCCTGGCGGGACGTCGGTGAACATAAAATGTCCGGTCACCGGATCGGCCTCAGCCGTGGCAACAGGGCGGGTGGTCGGCACGGTCTCCATGTCGGTAAACAGTATGATCAGGCCATCAGGCAACGCTTCATTGAGTGTGACGCCCGGGTGATCCTCGCCTGGAACTGGAAACGGCTCGTCCGGTGCCAAATTGGCTTTGTCTGCATCGGTAAGATACCCTTCGATTGTGCCGGCATTTCCAGGGTATCCGGTCAGGTCAAATGTCGGCCCAAAGCGGCCTGCGACATTTGCAGGAGTGATTTGTTCCATCTTTTCAACGTAGCTGTGCCAAATGAGAAAGTTGCCTGCTTCTGTGCCGCAGTCGCCCGGCGCCAACTTCGGATCCCAGGCTGGTCCACCCTCCTCGGTATAATTGAGATAGAATAAACTGGCGGGAGTAAATGCCGGCATGAGGGCATGCTGCGGCAGACCCGAAGATACGATAGTCGTCGGATCGGAAGTCACGATTACTTCCCCTGGCGGCAGACCTTCGAAGTAGTACAAGCCCCAAGTTTCGGTTCCGGTTATGACACCGCCCACACAGCCGGGCAGCACCGAAACATCTATTGATGGCTGGGATCCAGTCACGCCCGAGGCCAGGAAATTTCCTTCCTCATCGCGGACGGTAAAAGTGACGCCATTGAGCGGAAGATCTTCAGGTTCATCATCCGGTTCCCCGTTTACCTTGTTGTCGTAGAACGCGTAAACCAAAAGATTTGCTCTGGGTAGATCGTTTAGCTCACCGCCGCCGTCGAGGTCGAACATTGGCGGAAGGTAAGCATCAATGGCGAGAGGGTCAGTTGAAGTGAATTTTGCCCCAAGCGGATCTTGTTCAAAACGTGATACCGCACCGTCCTTTGCTCCCAGCGAACTTTCCGCACCTACCTGGACTTCACGGCTGGTGGCATCATGCCCGGGTGCGGAGATCATTATCACAAAGTCTCCTTCAGAAACATCGGCCCGCCATTCGTTGGGGCCAACAAACGTGCCGTAAGCGATCCAGGCGCCGCCCGAATGCTGGTTCTGCACCATCACCTTAGCATCGGTAATGGACGGCGTGAGCGCATGTGGCGCAAGATAGGGTAACCCCGTCAAGGGATCCTGCGCGCCCTCATAAACCTTTCCACCAATAGTAGCTTGTCCAAAAAGCACGCTAGAACACAACAGACTCAGCAGCAGTCCTATACATAAAATGTTCAACTTAGGTTGTAATCTTTTCACGCTCTTCATAGTCTTTCCTCACGGTTGAAGTACAAAGTTAGAGTGGAAGTCGCCTCGTATTCGACTTCCGCATGATGTATACAAAGTTGGTGACTATGCTATGATGGGTCCCTGGTAAATAAGGAGTTAATGCTAAGTGCCGTGAAAAGGCCCATCCCTGGCAGAATTTCGTCGCATCCTACACCTCCAATTGGATGTTCAATTCGCTTCCCTTGCTATGATTGAAAAAAGGGCAGTGTTACTAGTGTTACTCTGGAAATATTTTATTGAGCCGGTATGTAAGTATGAATCAAAGTTACGTTGTAGTAATATAGGCCCCTCGCAAGAGCCTGCATAATTAATACTGTTTCATTTTAATTAATTTTGATTAATGTTAATAAGGCCTGTCCCCGGGACCATTGTTCCCGGGTGGTGCTGAAGATAGTTTCATGTTTGACAGCATCCCTGCTACCGCCGCCGCAGGGAAAGCCACCCAGCAATATTATCTTGCCACCTGCATTGAGCGGCACCAGGTAATGCCCTTCCGCTACCTTGATCGTATCGCCTGTGGTTGCCAACTCCAACGCCGATACCACAGTTGCCTTTGGAGATGTCCAACTCAAACCAATGTTCAAATCATCACCCGTCTTCCCATCTACGTAAAAGGTCGTGTGGGAATTCATTTGCCTGATACCGAAAAGGAGCGCCATGGCACTCATCACTATAAGAAGTCCATTTGATTTCATCCGCCGTTACCTCTGATGTAGTGCTTTGAGTAATCCAGAGTCGTTTTGTCGAGTGATGTACTGAAGGTAACAGCGTCGGGAAAAACTGCGCAATTAATACTTGTTTAGCTGAGTTAATATTTGTTCAGTCCGGTTACCCCGCCATTTTTCACTACCTGATGGGAGAGGAAGTGGAATCGTACCAGACTATTTCATGTCGACCGACTGTGGCCCTCATGACCCAGTCTTGCGCCCCATGTTGACGTCCCCGGTAATGATTTTCGGCTGCAGCAGAATCACCAGCTCCGACTTGACCTTTTTGGTGCTCTTACTGCGAAACGGAATGCCGAGGACAGGGATACTTCCCAGAAGCGGGATGCGCTTTTCTGTTTCGATCTTTTGATCTTTAATCAACCCACCGATGATGATCGTCACGCCGTCTTTAACGATGACCGTGGTTTCGGATTCTGATTTTTCGATAACAGGAATATTATCGATGAAGCTGGTCACCTCGCTGACTTCCGGCTTGATTTTCATGGTGATGTAGCCTTCGTCATTGATGGAGGGCGTGACTCGTAATTTGACCCCGACTTCGACGGTCACGACTTTTTCGAAGGTGCGCAGCGCGCCACCCTGGTCCTCACGCGTATCAATGGTTTTATATGGTACTGTACTTCCGACTGTGATAAATGCCTCTTTGCCGCTAAGGCAGGTGATGCGAGGATTTGAAAGAAGATCGGTTTTACCGACGGTCTGCAGGGCCTCGATAAGACCATTCAGCGTAAAGGAATCAGCCTCCAGCTCCGTCCCCTCCACCCGCAGGCCGCCATCTGTTGCCGCCAGCGCTCGAAATGAAGAGCTAATGTCGATCGTTCCGCCAAACTTCTCAGTCATCCCGCCCCAGTCGACCCCCATTTTGTATTCATCGGTGAGGTTCACCTGGATGATCTTTGCCTCGATCAGGACTTGCTGAGTTCGCTGGTCCAGGGACGCGATTAGCTCTTCGATATAGGGCAGATTGGCCGGTAAGTCCTGGACAAAAAGTTTCTTGGATGCGTTGTCCGCCACCGCGCTCCCAATCCCGGGGGTTAGCTCATCCTGAATCTTGGCAGCGATGTCTTCAGGAGCCGTATATTGCAGCGAGAAAATTTGCATGACGGCAGAGTTAGGCTTGTCCGCCTCGATCAGGAATTGTTCGATACGTTCGATTCGCTCGCGGTCGTCGATTACGGTAAGTTGATTGCCTGCCGCATCAGCCTTGATCTTTCCTCCGGCGGACACCATACTTTTCACGACTTCCTCGACTGCTTGCACCGAAGTATGAGTAAGGCCAAATGTGCGTGTCTGCAGTTCAACGTCCAGTTGTTCCATGACCGAAACCATTCGGTCAATGACTCCCGGCAGGTCGACTATGACAACACTGTTACTGCGCTGGTCGGCAATGACATTGCCATCTTTCGACTTTAACTGAAACACCAGCTTGACGATCTGCTCCGGATTGACGTAACGCAATTTGACGATCCTGGTCTGCATGCGATCTTTGAATGCTTTGCCGAATCGCTTCAGGTATTCGTCGGCTGTAACCACTCTGATGATTCCGTGTTCTCGGTAGTAAGCAAGGCCCTGCATTTCGACCACAAGTTCCAGCGCATCCAGCACCGCCAGGCTGTCGACAAAAATGCTGACTGACCCCTGTACTGGTTTGCTGGTAACAATCTTTAGGTCGCCGGCTTTGGAAAGTGTCTTGAAAACATCGTGGATGTTCATATTCCGAAACTGCAGGCTGACTTTTGCCTGTTCGCGCGTTTGGGCCTGGGCCGGTGTCATTCCCACAGTTGTCAGCAAAAAACAAAGTAGAGGGCAAAGAAGTGCTTTATTCATCGGCTTTTCCTTGTTATGAGATTCAGGCAAGCCCGTCGCGAGACAGGTCTTGCCGGGCTGTTAGCCGACCGGTAGTCTGCGGCCCTACAACCTCAAATTGATTAAATCGTTGCCACGTTGCAGCAACACCCGGTCTGAAAAAATATCGCGCACGTCGTACCCATCCAGGCGTTGGCCCTTCGTCAGGAACATCGAGGTATTTGTACTGTTCTCGTGTACAATGGCCTGAGGCACATCGCCCATCAGGATGCCCATCAATCTGTAGCGTTCGGCGAAACCTGGTACTTCGGCAGAGTTCAGCGGGCTACTTTGGACAATCTTCTCCCGTGCTTCACTTTGGAAGTATCGCCGGTTGGCGAATTGAGTAAGAGTTGCGTCTGTCTCGTCATCGGTAGCCGGGTGCGCTTGTCTGACATCCGGTGCGGTGGCTGCCTGAGCCAGAGCAAATACCCGGCTGGCCAGCACAGAACTATCATACCAGACCAGGATGACGGCTGCAACGGTCAACAACAACGCCGCAGCCAGCAACGCCCGAGTCAGGAGTATCATCGGTTCGGCGCGCACCATTTCCTTGAGTGCTTTCATCATCTTCGACACGCTTCCCGAAAACGTGTCTTTGTCAAGACCACGAACCCCTGACCCCGCACACGGTTCAGGAGTATTGACATGCCCGCCGTACCGGCCATTGGCAGGGCTGGCGGCGGTCTTTCGCAATAGACTTGTCAGTCGGTTCTTCATAGTCAGATTGTTTCGTTCTTACTGGTGTTCACAGGCCTGCACCCATTCATAAGCGCCCCCTGTTGCCATTCCGGATGCATTTCCTGTAAAAACTGCATGGCTACTGAACCTGGACAAAAGATGACTCCTCTTGAATAACTACGGTTGTTTGCCTTGTACCCGATACCCAGATGCATGAAATATCCCGGATAGCATTATGTGAGGATCATTCGCATGAGAATGACCTGACATTGCAGGCTTTCGCTGCCGTTTCCTTCCGGCGTCAGGTACAAATGTTGGATGCGAGTAAATGCGTCCTTTTTCTCGATATTTTGGATGAATGCCATGAGGTTGTTCAAACTGCCTGAGCATTCAATCTGAATCCGGAGTTTCTCGATGTTCCGGGCTGAGGTATTTCGGGGGGCAGCAGACGTCCGGTCCAACGGTGTTTGCAGCGGTTGAAACCTGCGAATAAGAATATGGTCACCGGCAACCGTCTCTATCTCTGCAAGAAATTCGGCAACTAGTGCACTCCCGGACTGGCCGGTTCCGGCGCGATTGAGCTTCTTCTCGAAACTCTGTGCCTCCCGTGCCATCTTGAGCTTGCGAATATAGGATGTCTGCAACAGATCCATTTGAGCTGATGTGTCCTGCCAGTCTCGCAGCAGTGGCAGCAGGCCAAAACTCAAAAGAAGGAAAATGAGCAGTCCTGTTGCCGCCACCAGAGTCAAAACTTTTTCTCTACCGGTAAGACTAATGCGCATACTTGAACCTATTTTTCATTCTTTTGCAAATTGATTTTCATTTCAAACAGCACTTGCTCCTCCTCTCCCTGTACACGTCTGTCTGCATTGATGATAACGGCTTCGTTGAACTCCGGCTGTTGGGCGAGAATTGGCGGCAGATTAAACACATCTGACAGAGCGCCGGCAACTCCACGCACAACCATACTCTCGTTTCGTAGGAATGTCAGGGAGGTCAGCTCAATTCCTGCAGGCAGGTGGCCGAACAGCTTGCTCAGGAAGGACGATGTGAGTTTGGTTGACCCGATCTGCGCTTCCAGCAGATTCTGAAGTTTTTGACCTTGGAGAATCAAATCAACCTGCGGCTGCAGGGACGCGACCTTGTGCTCGATTGTAGCTACCGCTTCCTGGCGCCGGTGCAACGCTAACCTCGCACTCCCAAGACCGAGCAACAAAATGTAGCACAGGATCAGACCGGCGTAGATTGCCTGCCTGAGTGTGGTTCTTTTGCGGTGACTTCGCCTTTCCTCTGTTGGACGCAAGTCCATTAGGTCCGCGCCGGGAGCTGCGGTCATTCCCAACAGAGTTGAGATTGAAAACCAGTGGCGGGTTGAATAATCATCCTGCCGCTGTGAGTAGTGCCTGATCGGCGTCATCAGGTCGAACCACTTAGAGTCCACGCCAAGGTCGTCGTTCAGTTTTTGGCAGAGCTGCTTTGTCCGCGGCAGCCAACCTGTTAAGGCGACGTGTTCGACCTTGCGATTCAAACCGCTCTTATCGAAAACAGCAATCGTACTCTGTATGCCATCTGAAAGCCGGTTCACCCAGGTTTCATAGACGACAGCCCGTTCAGGCCCGACCATGCAATCCATCAGGTCACTGACGCCTTTGCCGACACTGCGGCAAAACAGGAGGTTGCCACGATCGAGCATAAGTATGTTAGTGGCGGAAAAATCCACATCCACCAGGGCAATACGGCTCTCCCGCAGTTGTTTGAAATCCTTGATAAACTGCAGCGCATGATAAATGGCTTCAATGTTGAGGCGAATCGCGTCAACCCGCAAGCCGACCTCCTTGCAGAGCTCCAGATAACGCCTTATTTCGGACAACCGTGCCATCACCGCCATTATGCGCGTGTGACCGTTGTCTTCCCGGGCAATGACGCGAAAGTCGAACACGATTTCTGCAATGGGCAGAGGGATCTCTTTCTGCAGTTGGTAGAGCGCCATCTTGCGCAGTTCTTTTGGGTCATGGCTGGGTAGGCGCAGAATTTTTGTATGCACGCTATGCCTGGGTATGGAAATAGTAGCGTGCTGACCGCGCTTGACTTCCATTTCGAGCAGGTTCTCTTGCAGCACTTTGAGAATCTCACGCTCACGCTCAGTCGACAAAAACTTGACCTTGAGAAAATGTACACCGTGCTGTAGTCCACGTGCGTCAACCAGAACGAACTTGATCAGGTTACGATCAAACTCGATGGCAAGCGTCTTTTTTGCCCTCGGATCAATGTCAGAAATCCAGGAAAGGGCCTTGCCGGTCATGCCGGCGGGCGGAGCCATGCGGGAAGGGCTTATCTCAACTTTATTTGTCAGGACTTCCATTGTTGTACTTCCAAAACGTTGTACCAGATACGTTCAATCCAAACCATGTTCGTCCCAGGCCATGATCTCCACTTGTTCGGCGGAAACACGGTGGACAGTCGCTGAAATCTGTTTGCGGACTTCTCCGCTCAAAGTCGTACCGGCGGAGGAAATGAGGAAATGAGAAGAGCGGACTCCGAGCATTTTCTCCGTCACCAGCCTGTGCACCAGGGCTTGCTCACCGGCAGTGAGCTTCATAAGCTGCAGTATGGTTTCCGGAATATTTTCTCTCCGGGTAAACACTTCGTCATCCCTAGTGAACGGCCGGCCATCAGAACCCCAACGGACTGCACTAATAGCTTTGGCCGTGTCGTAGTCGAACCCAAGCACAGCCAGTACCTCGGGAGCAGCTGTGTTGAGATTCACGCCTTCGGTTCCGTACACAGTGCCCAGGGGCTTTATCATTCGAATATCCTCAGCGCTAAAGCCGCGGACAAGACTCAGTTCCTCCAGGAATTCCAAATCGGCATTCTTGCAGGCATACGGGTGGGCGAGTCGCCGGTAGTAATCATTCTCTGCACCGCCTTGCCTGGTTTCGTCATCTGCGTCGATCCAGTCCTGCAGGGCAACGACCTTCTCCTCAGTCATTCCAGGTAGTCGCAGGAGAACTCCCTGCGGGGCGCGGTTGATATTGATCTTCCGATTCTCATCGAGAATGCCGTAGACATGGGTCAGGCCGAGATATTCGGAGTCGGTTGCATAGCCAACATCGAAAAAACCGTTACCGCACGCAACTCTCCTGAATGACAACAGGTCGTCTTTCCAGGTCTGGTCAAGAGAAGCATCCGAATCGACTGAATCGATTTGTGTCTCCGCCTTCAGGACGGCAATCGCGTGCTGAACTCCTGCCCGTGCCAACCAGGTTGCTTCTGCTTGCCGCAGGGTGTAAGCATCCAATCGCAGCTCGAGCAAAACGCTGCGCATGAGGCCGGTAGCAAGGATGCTGACCAAGGCCAGCATCCAAAGCGCGGTTACCGACAGACCCCCTTTCGAATTTCCAAGCAATCTACGAGTCCCTGTCATCTGGTAAAGCCATGCGGTGTGTTCGTATGGGAAAAATGATCTCCGAGAGTTTTTTGTCCGACTCTCCTCTGATCAGAACTTGAACCGCCAATGGCATGCCATCGGAATCTAACCAGCGGTTGCGCCACCTTGAGGTTTGGCCGGCTTGCTGCAAATACCGAAATTGCACGGTCCCCGAATGCGTCACCAGGATATCCTCTTCTCTATGGCCGCTGAAATCGGATGAAGCTCGCACGAACTTTCTCACGTCGCCAGCGCGGTCATTTCTGACGTAGTACCTGACTTGCAGAGGAACCTGCCCGCTTGCGGCTTTGGCCAAAACGGTCATGTGTAGAGAATCAGCATACCCGCGGAAGGGTGACAGCGAAAATCTGCGGGCGCTGGCGATGTCCTCACTTAGACTAGCCGTAGCATAACGCAACTGCTGCAGGACCTCAGTCTCTCCGGTAACGACCTTTCCGGCAGACACGGCCTTTTGTGTGAGTTTCAGTGTGGCCAATGCGACAATCCCAAAGATCATTAAAGCAGCAAGGACTTCGACCAGAGTAAATCCGTTTTCGTCAGCGGCAATGGCCGGAAGTCCAAGTTTCTCTCTGGCGTTGCGGTTCATCTGCGTCCTTTCGGTTTTGGCAAAAGAGTGGTGAGCGTGATTGAGCCAGGTTTCCCACGGTCATTCCAACTTACCGTTACAGACACTTCTTCAACTCCCACTGCCGCCGGCCATTCCTGCCTTTGCACCTGATACTTGACGTTGGCCTGCCCGCTGTTCATAAGAATTCCATCCGGGCGAACATCGTAAAGGGCAGCAATTTCAAGCTCTGACAAAACCGATTCGGCAAGCTGCCGGGCGGCGCCATGAGTAAGACTTCCTTGAACCCCGCGAATCGACTTCTGGGAGACCTCGAGTAGTGCCATGATGCCGATAGACAGGATGACAACCGACAACAAGGCTTCGTAAAGCACATAGCCTCGCTCAGAGTTATGTCTTGTTTGACAGGCGAACGACAATTCCGGAACTCTCAACGTGGATTTCATAAGGACTGCTATCATTTTTTCCCAATGTCAAAATTTGCTGCGGATAAGATCCGTCTGGCAACAGGGACAAGGTGATGCCTGCCGGTCGCAGTTGATGGTCGTGAGACAGGTCTCTTGTGAGCACTGTTTGCCACTGCCTCCTGCCCTGCCGGGTTGGTTCGTCACGATCTTGCAGAATTTGCTGTTCCAAAGAGTAAGCCCGGCCATCACTGCTGATGATAAGTTGCCAGATTCGCCCGGATAAAACCGCGCGGTGACGCGCCATGACGAGATCCTGCGCAACTCTTTCTGCAGCCGTCTTTGACTTCAGATGGTTGAATGATCTTGACAAGCGCGGACTTGCCGCGGTCACAATCAATCCCAGAATGAGCAGCACCAGACAGAGCTCAATGAGCGTCAGACCCCGATCGTCACGGAGTGCCGGCATGACCGGAATCCCAGTTTATCAAATCGTCTCCCCCGCCCTTTTGCAGATCTGGCCCGGTTGAAAAAAGGTCGTAACTGTCCGGGTTATGCTCACCAGGGCTGCCGTAAACATACGGCTGCGCCCACGGGTCTTTCAACGAGGCCTTGCCTTTCAAGTAAGGCCCTTGCCAGGACAACGGGGTCGGAGGCGTGTCGGGCTTTCGCGTCAAAGCAGACAGTCCTTGTTCGGAGGTTGGGTAGGCACCATTGTCCAAATAGTAGAGTTCAAGAGCCATGGCGATATTGGCGTTGACATCCGCCTGGGCTGCCGCACGCCGAGCCTGTTGTGTTCTGCCGGCGAACTGCGGTACCACCAGAGCCACCAATACCCCGAGGATGATGACCACCATCATGACTTCGATCAGGGTCAAGCCTTTTTGATTCAGCAAGTGTAAACGCATCCGGCCTCCATTCATCGCGGATATTGGAAGTACCAGTTCAACAGTTCATCCCCCCAGAAAACCATGACGACCGAACTCATCGCCAGAAACGGACCAAAAGGAAGCCGGTGGGAAAAAGACCAGCCCTTTGTCAGGATTTGCAGGAAGCCGAATCCCAGTCCCAGAAAGGCCGCTACCAGAATGCCTGCAAGCCCCGCCTGCCACCCAAGAAAACCGCCGATCATGGCAGCGAGCTTGATATCGCCTCCTCCCATCGCTTCGGGCTTCTTCAGGATACTCTCACCGACCCAACCACCGACGTATAAAAAACCGCCACAAGCGAGAATCCCTAGGACTGAATCCAACAATTCAAACTCTGCCGAAATGCTTGCGCCAAGAAGGGACAAAACAATGCCGAAGAGAGTAATTTTATCAGGAATAATCTGGTGATCAAGGTCAACAAGGGCAGCGATGGCCAGCAGCGCCAAAAAGACCAGCGCAGGCAAATGCTGCGGAGCAAAACCAGTTTTGCGGTACATCACCAGGAGAGTTACTCCGCCGATCAATTCCAGCATAAAATATCGCAGTGGAATCTTCCGGTTGCAGCAAGAACTCCGTCCACCGAACAGAAGGAATCCTACCAGAGGGAATTTTTGCAACCACCTTAGAGGCGCATCGCAGTAATCGCATCGGGAAACGCCTGTGATAAGCTGCTGCTGCCGGGGAATTCGGTAAGCCGACAGGCCGATGAAGCTGCCGAGCAGCATTCCTGCGATAGACGCACATAATTGCAGAACTAACTCCGGAATCATCATTGCACTACGAAGTCCATTTGAAAAATGGGCATCATCATGGAAAAGACAATAAACCCAACGACAGCACCAAGAACGACTATCATGGCGGGCTCAAGCAGCTTGGTAAAAATCGCCACCCGGCGTTCAACTTCTTTTTTTTCTGATACTGCAATTCGGTCGAGCACCGTTTCCAACTGGTTGGTCTGTTCGGCGGTAGAAATCATTTGGCCGAGGAGAGGCGGGAGAAACTCCGCCTGCAGCAGGCTGGCACCAATCCGGCCGCCGTGCCGAATTGATTCAGCAGACGCTTTGAATTCTTTCTGTAAAGCCAGGTTCTTGCATGATGCGACCACCACATCAAAGGCCTTGTGGATCGGCACGCCGTGAGCCAGCAGAGCGCCGAGGGTGCGGGCAAACTGCACCACTTCCGCCTGAATTGTGAGCGTTCCGAAAAAGGGAAGCTTCAGCCTCAGTTCATCAAGTTTCTCTCTGAAGTTTTGTTTGGCCAGATTGATTTTGACCAGGCCGGCCAAACCGGCCACGACCGCTGCGAGAAGAAGCCAATTCCGCGAGACAAAGTTAGAAATCAACATGAGAATCCGGGTAGGCAGCGGCAGTGTCTGCCCCATTTCGTCAAACATCTGCACGATGTTGGGAACGACGAAAGCCAACAGGAGGGTGACAGTGATCATGGCCATTCCCAGCATAAGGATGGGATAGGCCAGCGCGGCGCGAATTTCCTTTTGTACGGAATCCTCATCTTCCAGATGGTCCGCGAGGTGCAGCAACACCAAGCCAAGCATACTGCCCGCTTCCCCTGCGCGCACCATGTTGACGTAGAAATTTGAAAACAGTTTAGGCCAGGCCGCGCATGCTTTTGAAAAACTCTGACCGTCCTGTAAGCGGCTTATGATATCCTTCAGGATTAGATGCAGCGACTCCACCCCAGCTTGTTTCTGCAGAATGAGCAACGCGGAATGGACCGTCATGTTTGCTTCCAGGAGATTGGCGAGTTGTCTGGTAAATAGAATCAATGCCTTGCGCGCGGGCTTACGCCGGGCAAATCTAAGGGCATTCTCACCGAGCACATGCCTTTCTTTGACCGCAGAGATTTCAACGGGAAAGAGACCGCTTTCGGTCAAATGGGTTACAAGTGCGCTTGCGCTCTCCGCCTGCATTTCGCCTTCTACTATCTCTTCCGGCGATAGTTTGGCCATGAACTTGAATACCGGCATGGGCTAGCCTGTCGCCTCCTCTGTAACTCGCAGGATTTCATCCATTGTCGTTATGCCTTGCCTGACCTTCTCAATTCCCTCTTGCCTGAGACTAATCATCCCTTTATCTATTGCAGCCTGCCGCAACTCGTTCGCGGGAGTCTTGCTGACAATATGGTTCCTGATTTCATCATCCATCAGAATGAATTCGTGAATAGCCGTGCGACCCCAGTAACCACTTTGCTTGCACTCGTCGCAGCCCAACCCACGATACATTGGCGCCTCATCACCGAGTAAGCGTTCGATAATTTGCTGTCTGCCATTGATCGACGTTTCGATGGTTTTGCAATGCGGGCAAATCACCCGCACCAGTCGTTGCGCGATGATGCATTCCACCGATGCGGCGATCAGGTACGGTTCGATACCCATGTTTGTCAAACGTGCCACCGCACTGGCGGCGTCATTGGTGTGCAGCGTGCTGAACACCAGATGGCCGGTCATCGCAACCTGGATGGTAACTTCGGCTGTTTCATGATCTCTGATTTCTCCGACCAGCATGACATCCGGATCATGACGTAACATCGAACGCAGTCCTTGGGCGAAAGAAAGACCGATCTGCGGGTTGACCTGGACCTGGGTAATACCCTGCAGTTGATACTCGATGGGATCCTCAACCGTGATTATCTTGCGCTCGCTGTCGTTGAGTTTGTTTAAACAAGAATAAAGTGTCGTTGTTTTGCCACTTCCCGTTGGGCCAGTTACCAGAATGATGCCGTGCGGCTTCTTGAGGAGCTGTGCGATCACACTAAGATCGCGCGACATGAAACCGAGATTGTCCAAACTAAGCGCGACTTCGTTGCTGTTCAGGATACGCAGGTTGACGGATTCACCGAAAGGAGTGGGCAAAATCGAGATTCGGAGGTCAAGCGCCTGCTGACCCGTGCGCACCTTTATTCTGCCGTCTTGCGGCATACGCTGTTCAGCGATGTTGAGGTTTGCCATGATTTTTATGCGTGACACAATCGCCGAGTGCAGATGCTGCAATGACTCGGGTACGGACACTTCATAGAGAATGCCGTCGATACGGTAACGTATGCGGAGCCGGGTCTCGGAGGGTTCGATGTGAATGTCGGTCGCGCGAGCCTGCAATGACTCGATGAGCAGCTCGTTCACAAATCGAACGATGCTCGCTTCATCCCCTTCCTCATCCAGATTAGAAGCCGAATGCTGCGTCAAGTCAACGTACTTTCCCTCCACGTCCGGTCCTAGCATGCGACCGACCGTGTCCGCGCCAAGGCCGTAAATAAGGCGTAGCCCCTCTTCTATCTGTTCAGGCTCAGCCCGGTGTGCTACGACTTCGGTACCCAGGACCCAGCGGATTTCATCCAGGACATCGACATCGGTTGGATCTGCGATGGCGAACTCAATCCCGGTAGAGGCTTGCAGCACGGGGACTATTTTGTAACGACAGGCGATGTTGGCTGGCACCAATTGTCGCAGCGCTTGCAGATTGAGGTCTTTAAGAACATCGAGTAGCTTAAGTTCTCTTGACTTATTCTCAACAACCTGCAGCCGGCGTTTCTCATCGCTAGAGCTTCCTTCCGGATTCTCTGTTAGATTCATTGTCGTGCTCCAATTGCTCAATGAGGACGCCTCTTAAGTTCAACAAAGATCCATGCGATGTGCCAGTTACAAGTTTGTAATCATTGACTTATGTTATGTAATGCCAACCGAACCTGTCTGCGATATTAATATTGGTTTACCTATATTAAATATTGTTAAGGTCACAGGGTCAGCCGGTGTTGCCATTGAGTTTTGAAAAATGATGTCTTATCATTGGTTTGCGGGGATTCGAAGCGGCGGTATCACGGTCTGAGGCGGTTTCCGCCAGGACATCAGAGACTCGTCCAATGTAGTGCCGATTCTGCGGTCTGCACCCTTGGTAGATATTGGGACAGCAAAACGCTCTCTTAATTCCTTGTAAGGCAAAAAATGAAAGTCCTAATCGTCGAAGACGAAGTTCGGGTGGCTAACTTTCTACGCAAGGGTTTGCGTGAGGCGGGCCATGATGTAGATGCTGTCGCCAACGGACAAAAGGCGTGCGAGTGCGTGGCCAACACCGAGTATGACATGATCTTGCTCGACTGGATGCTGCCGGACACAAGTGGTATTGATCTTTGTCTCGACTGGCGCAAACAGGCATTACGCATTCCCATAATAATGGTCACCGCCAAAGATACTACGCATGACCTCATCTCGGCCCTGGATGGTGGTGCGGATGACTATCTCATAAAGCCATTCGCTTTGGCCGAGCTATTTGCGAGAATGCGAGCACTGCATCGCCGGTCTTCGGAAATACCGCCGAAGGCCACTTTTAAGCTAGATGACCTTGTGCTAGATTGGGCCAGTCGTGAGGCAAGACGCAGTAAGGACCAAATCTATCTTAGTCCTCGCGAGTTCTCCCTGCTAGAATTCTTCTTCAGAAATCTGGGAAAAACCATTTCCAAAAGAGAGCTTAGTGAGCAGGTTCTCGGTGTTCATCATGACGCCAACACAAACCTAATTGAAGTTCATATCAATCATCTGCGCAACAAACTTGACTGCGGCTCCAAACGTCCGTTGATTCATACCATCAGGGGTGTCGGTTATGTTCTGAAAGTACTGGAGCAATAGCGTGAAGCGAACGTTTCTGGTTTTGGGATTGTTCTTTGGCCCGGTTGCGACTGGCAGCAGCCAGGAGTTTGTAGGGCCGCACGGGTATCTAACCCTGGAGGCAGAGATTAGCGACCGGGATTCGGTGAGCAGACGAGGAACTTTCGACTTGCACCACTTTAATCTGATCGGAAGCTTCTTGCTCGACTCCCGGTCCAGAGTCTTTGCGGAGATTGAATGGGAACATGGCACGGACACGGAGATTGAGGAGGAGAGTCAGAGCGAAGCAGGCATTGTGCGAATTGAGAGAGCCTGGTTTGAGTACAAATTCTCTACCCGCTTGAAGTTGCGATTGGGGAAGTTCCTGACTCCTTACGGTATTTACAATCTGGTTCATGATGCTGCGCCCACATTCGACACTTCGATCCTGCCAATGTCCATTTATGGAAAGCACCTGAATGCATTTGGTCGCAAACAGAGATTCTACGCTAAGTTTGCTATCGGTGTGCAAGTTCTTGGTACAGTGGAATTTGGAAATTCCAATATTCAATACCAGGCGACGCTCTCCAATGGCCGAGGTGACGAGGCATTTGAACAAGATGACAATGGCAACAAGGGCCTTGGTCTGAGGCTTCTGGCGGATTTGCCAACGTCCGGCCTAAAAATCGGCTACTCACTGTACACGGATCGTAACGGCAGGTCCAACGATGCCAGACAGACCGCCAATGCCTGGGATGTACGCTGGCAGTACCGGCGGCTCAAGGTGAGTGGTGAGTTTGCTCATGCGGACTTGGGTACCGGTGGACTCCCGGTCCGTTCCCAGGTCTCGAATGCCGGCTATGGTGAAATCGCGTACGACATTTTCGGTCGGCAGACAATCCTTGTGCGGTACGACATCTTCGACCCGGACACACACCTCTCGAATAACCTGGAAAAAGATCTAACCATAGGCACCAGCATAAAAGTCAGGCCTAATGTTGTCGCAAAGGCTGAACTACATTTTTGGAATGTGCAAAGTGGCCCGAACCGGAACTTCGTTCTTGCCATTTCCAGCCTGGCAGTCGTGTTCTAAGCTTGCATTGATGAGGGCGATTCATGAAGCACTCTCTGCTATTCACAAGTAGTATACTCCGGGATGACACCCTCGAGGTCCGATTCGGGCCTGCCGGAAAGCACCGGTCAACACCCTGCATTCCGCAAAAGTCGCTCTGCTGTTCTTCATGATATTCTCAAAAGAAAGCCCCAGGCTAATGGATGATGCTGGTTAGGAAGTCGACCCTTTTGACAGGAGCTTCAGGGTGAGCAAACCCACCGCCATATTGATTTTCATCGGATGGCTCACCTGTGGTTTGTCCATGCCATCATCCAGTGATGCCCAGATTGTTGTCGTGGTGTCTGCCGAGAGCACTGTCGACAGCCTTTCCTTCAAGGAAGTTCAGAAAATATTCAAGGGACAGCCAATTAAGAAAACAGGCGAGACTCCTTGCCAGGTCCTTGAGTTCGCTCCTAGCAGTGACGCCTTTTACAACAAGCTCTACCGCCTGGATGCATACACAATGGGCAAACACTGGCTGCGAATGATTTTTTCCGGAGAGCGTGTCGTGCCTCCCAAGAACTTCTCGAATCCCAAAAAGCTACTGAAATTTCTCAGCACTCGTGAGCAAGCGATCGGGTTCATTACGGCAACACACTACCTTGAGATGAAAGATGAATCGATTCGCACCGTCGTCATTGATGGGACCAGGTTCAATCAAGCTCAATATCCTTTTCAGGAGTAAACCCGCAACCGCAGGTGGCGGCCCTTATGAAGTTCACAAAAATCAACGTTCCGCTGCGCATCAAGCTGGCAGTCCCGGTGGCCTCCTCTCTGGCCGCTTTGCTGCTCATGCTGTATATTTATGTGCCACGGCAATATGAAAGAACACTGGTCCGTGCATATACCAAGGAGGCTATCCGGAGCACTGAATTGCTGGCCGGCGCGGTTGGCTTCGCGTTGGACGCGCATAGTTTCGAATTCCTGCTGAGGGTATTGCAGAGTGTCCAGGCAGACGCTGACGTCAAATTTGTCCTGGTGGTCGATGAACAGGGTAGTGAGGTGGCAACCTACAATCCTACCGATCTGGATGTCTCGGGACTGGCCAAGCCAACAGACTCGGTGCCACAGCGCACTGACAATATCATAAGCGTCACCCGGCCCATCCTGGGAGCCGAAAAGGAGATCCTGGGAAAGCTGGTGCTTGGCTACAGCCTGGATGAACTACACGCTACCATTAGGAAAGACAAGGGGGTGGCGGTGGTTTTTGCTTCCCTGTCTTTCGTGCTAGGATTGTTGTTTATCAATCGAATATCAGCACGCATGAGTCGCTCGCTCTCAGAGCTTGACAGACAGATGCATAAGACAATCGAAAGCGGGAGCTATAGCAGCAATTTGGCCATATCTTCCAACGATGAAGTAGGCAGGTTGACTGCTGACTTCAACCGGATGATGGAGGAACTCAGGTTGCGGCACGATAGCCTGGCAGAGTCGCAGCGCAAATACCGGAATCTCAACCAGCGTTTACGCAAACTTAATAAACTAAAAACTATGTTCGTATCAGACGCATCGCATCATTTGCGGACCCCCCTTACTATCATCAAAGGTGAGATAGAAGTAGCGCTCCTGAAAAAGAGAAGCCTGGCAGACTACACACGGGTTTTGAAAATCGTTGCCGAAGAAACAGACCACTTAAGTAAGATTGTGGAGAACTTGCTTACTCTCGCCAAGGCTGACGCCGGGAACCTGGTTGTTCTTGAGGATGCTGTTGATATTTCCCGCGTTTTGTCAAACCAAATAGACCACGTGAGAATTCTGGCCGAAAAGAAGAATATTGTTATCGAACAAGAAATCGAAAACAAGTGCCTGGTACTCGGCGACCCGCATCGCTTGGCAGAAGTATTTTTCAACCTGCTGGAAAACGCCATAAAATACAGCCCGGAAGGCCAAAAAGTCTCAGCCTCTCTTCAGGGTCAAATGAAAAATATCGTTATAAGGGTCACCGATACCGGCAGCGGGATTCCAGCGGAAGACACTGAGCTGTTGTTCGACCGTTTTTATCGCGGTGGCAATTCAAGGCGGGCGCCGGGAACAGGTCTGGGGTTGGCCATTTGCAAAAGCATTGTCGAAGCCCATCGTGGGGACATGCACGTCACCAGCAAAGAAGGAAAGGGTAGCACTTTTGAAGTTCACATCAGGCGCTGGTCAGCACCAGATAAGCACGCCAGGTTGAGAAAGAAGCGTAAGCTTCAAGATAACACGTAGCGTTCTTTCTGCTATCGGCGCAATCTCTGCGTGAACTCGTAAAATCGACATGGCCGTCATCTATCCGTCGCAGTTGGGGCATCCACCAGGGCCGCAATCACGAAAGACATCAATGCCAGGACCGCCACCTCACTCTTCAGGTTTTCTCAGAATATAGCCGGCACCGCGCACGGTGTGAAGAAGTGGTTTCCTGGAGCCGCAGTCCAGTTTTTTCCTCAAATAGCTGACATAAACGTCTACGACGTTGCTGCCACAATCATAGTTGATATTCCAGATATGTTCAGTCAGTACCGAACGCGACACCAGACGTCCCTCATTCCTCATGAAGTACTCCAGAATTGAAAATTCCTTGCTGGACAACTCGAGTCTTTCATCACCACGCGTCGCGGTTCTCTCGGCGACGTTCAACCTAAGATCATCTATCTCGAATTTCTCGATCGGTTCTGAGCCTCTACGCAAGAGGGCGCGGATCCGCGCGAGAAGCTCGGAAAAAGAAAAAGGCTTAGTCAAATAGTCATCAGCGCCAGCATCAAGGCCGCTGACTTTGTCGATGGTCGAGTCCCGGGCGGTTAAGAACAGAATCGGCACTTTTCTGGGACCTTTTCTGATTTCTTTGCAAACAGTCAGGCCGTCGAGCTTTGGCAACATCCAATCGACAATGACCAGGTCATATGGTTCAGTCTCGGCTGCCAAAAGGCCTGAACAACCGTCGTAGTTGACATCAACCGCATATCCACCTTCGGTTAGGCCTTTTCTCAGAAAAGAAGCGATTCTTCTGTCATCTTCTATCAGTAACAGTCGCATCAGATATCCTGCGGTTTGCAGATTCGTGGGTCTTCCATGTTCAAATAACCTACTCAATTGCGCACCAAGATTCAAGACCGGGTTAACACATTTTAATTCTGAATTAATGTTGGGTTAATGATCGCGGATTAAATTGTTACAAAATCATGTTCAAGCGATCATTGCGCACGGGAACATACATGTCTTTGGGAAGGGCCAGAAACGCATACCTAATGACGCTTTCCAGTTCCAGGGTGAATGCGTTACGATATGTTGACACGTCACGCCCGGCGCGACTTTCCTCTGGTGCATGTTAACCTCTCTGCTATCGACGAAAAGTGCTAACATGAAGCGCGTAAAAATCCTCATCATTTCCTGTCGCCCACGATTCCACGAGTGCTTTCTACAGCTGAGCGCAAGCACCCAGTGCCAGGTGCTGCACGCTGTAGACTACGAGGATGCAGCCTTGAAGCTGCTCTGTTTCGAGATTGACCTGATGGTAATTGATGCATCAGTCGCGCTTTTCGACCCCGCCAAGACCAAAGGTGCCGTCCATGACCTTTTCTTGCAGATCCCCTTTATTTTGACCTACGGACCACTTGACAAGAAACTCGGCATGTCCTTGATTCGGGTCGCGGGGCAGATGGCCAACCAGCGTCACAAAGAACCTGCGGGATTGCAGGCCGCAGGTCGTGCAGCAGGAACGCGAACGGTAACCCATAAGCATGGACCAGAAGTCTATCGCTCGCCGAAAGCCGCAGCAGGTGTACCAGAACAAAAGACATGTGCCGGAAGGCACATAATCAGCAGGCCTCTCGGCAACATCTCCAAAGGCATGATTTGGGGAGTCCTATTCTCGATTCCGCTGTGGTTGCTGATTGGCGTATTGGTTTCGTTTCTGGTCCGGTCGGCGGCGGCACCGTAGGTCCGTGGTCCACCCATGCCCCCTGCGGGATATCGATGCATGGATGGAAGAAACGGCTTGATTTGCACTTCAATTTACCCGAACGCTCGCAGAAATACGGCTCGTGAACAAGCTGTGCATGCTTGGCTACTACGGCACCTGGTGGGCCTGTCGACGACCACAGAGCTGTCAACCCGCCGGAGCCTGTCTCCGATACAGACCGAGAATTGACTGTTAAGCCTCTCCGTACCTCGTCCCACCTCTGAGCCGAAAGGCCCGACCTTCCACGGCCGGGCCTTTTTTATGTGTCAAGACACGCTATACCCGTTCACGTAACCAATCCGAGCAATTCTCCAAACCTGCGAATCGGCGCTGCCATATCTTCTCGATTCTGTTCTTCGTGCCAGCCGCCGTCTTTAGTGCACCGCCGGAACCGACAAAATCCGCGGTGCCCTGCCGCTGCTCTCGCACAGTCAAACTCGACCCGCTCTATTCGTTGTCCGGATTGCGACACTCATTGACCCAGATTATCTCGTTGCGATAATGGTTATTTCCACGAGCACCTGCGGCCGGGCGAGTCTGGCTTCCACACACGTGCGCACCGGAGCATTTGCCTCCTGGAACCACCCGTCCCATATCTTGTTGAAGTCAGAGAAATCATCCATCGCCTTTAAATAAATGGTGGCCGAGAGCAGATTCTCTTTGCTGCTATTCACACTTGCCAACAAACCTTCGATTTTCTCCAAAACACTGGCCGTTTGCTGCTGAATATTACCGGATGTATCTTTGGGAACCTGTCCTGACAGATAGATGGTTTCGCCAAACTCAACGATCTGGCTCATGCGTTGATTGCTTTGGTGTCTTTTGACTTGCATACTCTCTCCTTGTTGGGGGTCGCAGTATTTCAGTTTAATCGGAATGAATGGATGTCCACCCGTTTGCCGGTTTCGCGGAGCACTCAGCCTGAGCATTGTCCGGGATAAAAACGTGGCTTCAGAAGCGCAACCTAAATAAATGACAATTACTATTGAAAGGCAACAGGAGGCTTTGTCCTTCTTAATGGCAACTCTTGGAGTCATCCCCTGTTTTCGGCTTTGGCTCTTTGCCAAGAAAGCGCTAGAAAAGAGCAGAATTGTACTGGCAAGTTCGGAATCGGTTGAATATAATTGACTCGGCCATCGTTTTCGGTTACCGCCGACCCTCTTTCACTAACTCCCTGGGTCAAATAACTATGGGCTTTTCAGGCTTCGATGTCATATTGGTTATCGCGTATCTGGCTATTTCGGCTGGAATTGGTGGATGGATTGGGCGAAACCAAAAAAGCACAGCCGATTACTTTCTTGGCGGTCGATGCATCCCGTGGTATGCCGTAACTTTCAGCATTGTGGCAACGGAGACGAGCGTGCTGACTTTTATCAGTATTCCGGCGGTGTCTTACCAGGGCAACATGACTTTTCTGCAGATTGTTCTGGGTTATGTCCTTGGGCGAACCCTGGTGGCTGTGTTCATGATCCCGGCCTACTATCGCAGCGAAATAAGCACGGCTTATCATTTTCTCGGAGAACGCTTCGGCCGAACAACACGGCAAGCGACCAGCCTGACCTTCATGGTGACACGAGTGCTGGCAGACGGCGTCCGCCTGTTTGCCACCGCCATACCTCTGGCGCTCATCATCAAGGGCAGCGGCGTGTTTGACGGCCTCTCAAATACTCAGTTCTATGCCATCGCGATTTTATTGATCGGCATCCTGACCATTGTCTACACGTATGTCGGCGGCATCAGGTCGGTGATCTGGATGGATGTAGCACAATTGGCTGTGTACATGGGCGGTGCCGTTCTGGCGGCGTTCATCATCTGGGACAGGTTGCCGGAGGGTTTTGCCAGCGTCACAAAATGGGCTGAGGCCACTCAAAAACTGGCCTGGTTTTCATTGGGAAGAGATTTGAGTTTAGGGGAGTTTATCAGAAATCCGTATACTTTTTTTACGGCGCTGTTTTCCGGGGCCATCTTTACGCTGGCTTCCCACGGAACCGACCAATTGATTGTGCAACGAGTTCTGACTTGCAAGAATCGCAGGGAGAGCCAGAAAGCGATGATTTTCAGTGGTTTTGCGATCCTGGTTCAATTTTTGGTTTTCCTGTATTTAGGCGTCATGCTCTTTGCCTATTACGGCGGTGCCGGCTATCAAGAGTTGGGATTGTCGCGGGCCGATGGTATCTTCCCGAAATTTATCGTGGAGGAGATGCCGAGCGGCGTGAGTGGGCTCATTGTCGCTGCCCTGTTTGCTGCCGCCATGAGTACGCTGTCGAGCAGTCTGTCCAGTCTGTCGAGCGCGGCGGTTTTGGATATTTATGTCCCCCTGTTCGGGCGGCAAAAAGACGATGCCGAGCTTTTGAAATTATCCCGGCGCGTCACACTGGGTTGGGGCGTAGTACTGATGACTGCGGCTTTGGCTTTTATCGGCCTAAAGGGGACCGTGGTGGAGGTTGCCCTCGCCTTCGCTTCTTATACCTACGGCGGGCTTCTCGGCGTTTTTGCATTTGGCCTGATTCACAAAAAGGCGACTCAAGTAGACGCGCTTATCGGGTTTGCGACCGCTATCGTGGTTATGATCTTTTTGATTAGTACGGTGAAATTGGCATGGCCGCTTTATACTGTGGTAGGAAGCTTGACCGTTATCCTCACTGGTTTTGCTTCCTATCGAATCCGGCAATGATCGGTGCAGCGGGTGCTCTGCTTCGCTGATTCAAAAGAGCGGCACGAAACATGAACCCAGGAATGGAAGAGGCAACAAGTAATCTGAGAAACTTTTTCTTGCGGAAGTTACAAAAAGAAACCTTAGCCTGGATGATTCCTGAATCAGAGTATAGAACACCAGGTCTACAATTGCTGTCACTCAGAAGGAATCCATTTCGAAGGACCCAGGCGCGTTCAACGGTTCCGGATTTAACCCAGAAAAAGTCCTTCTGGGAATGACAGAAAAAGAATTCCCTGAATAATGTAGATTAGAAATGCAACGGCTACAGCGCCTTCAGAAAAAAACCGATAAACTGATTGTCGGTCTGATTTCCGGCACTTCCCTCGACGGCGTGGATGCGGCAGTGGTGAGAATAAGACATCAGGGTCTTCAGACTAAGATCGAGCTAATCTATTTCAAAACCTGTCCGTATCCGGATGAGCTCAAAGAGAAGTTGTTGGATGTCTCGACACCCGGCCGGGGATGTATTGATGAGATCTGCGTACTCAACGCAGTGCTTGGAGAAATATTCGCTGCCTCCGTTCAGGAAGTTCTGCGGGAAGCCTCGCTTGACGCAGCACAAGTCGACCTGGTCGGTTCGCATGGCCAAACCGTGCACCACATGCCAAGTCCCAGGCACGATTATTCTTACGAGACACGTTCAACCTTGCAACTGGGTGAACCGGCAATCATTGCCAAGCGAACCGGTATCATAACGGTTGCAGATTTTCGTCAGGCCGACATGGCGGTTGGAGGAGAAGGCGCCCCGCTGGTGCCGTACTTCGATTACCTCTTGTTTCAGTCACCTGAAATAAATCGGATTTTGCTGAATCTGGGAGGAATCGCAAATTTGACAGCACTGCCGCGCAACAGCAGCATCGACCAGGTCCAGGCGTTCGACACCGGGCCCGCCAATATGGTCATCGATGAAATGATGCAACGTTTGTTCAACAAATCATTCGACGAAAACGGCCAGATAGCCAACAGCGGCCAGATTTCAAAGGCGCTTCTCGAAAAAGCTCTGGAACACGAGTTTTTCACAATCAAACCGCCCAAGTCTACCGGCCGTGAAGAGTTCGGTACTGATTTTTGCACAAAGTTTATGGAAGAAGCACAGAAACTGAATCTGGATCCAAAAGATATTGTTGCCACCGCCGCAGAGCTGACCGCCGAGTCGGTTTGGGCAAGTTATGAAAGATTTGTTGCTGCGGACCGGCCACCGCACGAACTTGTCGTAAGCGGCGGGGGTGCCAGGAACTCGTTCATCATGGACTCACTCAGTAGGAAGTTCGAAGATGTCACGGTCCGTACGGTCGACGAGTTTGGCATTGCATCGGAGGCCAAAGAAGCCGTATGTTTCGCTGTCCTGGCCAACGAAACCGTTTCCGGCAACAGCAACAATGTGCCGAAAGCAACCGGTGCGTCAGAAGCGACCATAATGGGCAAAATATGCCTGTAAAATATCTCAAAAACTCTCAAGCGATCGGATAGAGTATGCAAGACAGCGTGTTCGATGAAATCAAGGATTTGATTACGGAAGCCCGCAACCCGGCTTCCGACGATATCGACAGCAAAAGCACGGAAGAAATCTTACGAATCATAAACACCGAAGATAAGACCATTCCTGAAATCGTAGGAGAAGAGATTCCCCACATTGCCGAGGCAGTCGATTTACTGGTGGACAGCTTTAACCGCGGCGGCAGGTTGTTTTATATCGGTGCCGGCACCAGCGGTAGGCTGGGTGTACTCGACGCCGCGGAGTGCCCCCCGACCTATGGCACCGAACCGGACATGGTTCAGGGTATTATTGCCGGAGGGGACAAAGCACTGGTGGCCTCTCAGGAAGGCAGCGAGGATCAGGAAGCACAAGGCGTGTTGGATTTGATGAACCGGGGCTTAACATCGGCAGATGTGGCCTGTGGCATTGCCGCGAGTTACCGCACCCCGTACGTGATAGCTGCGATCAAGAAGGCCCGTGAGATTGGTGCAAAGACCATCTACCTGACCTGCAACCCGCGCAATGAGCTTAAGTTTGACGTGGATGTGGCAATCTGCCCGGTGGTCGGGCCTGAGGTCGTCATGGGTTCGACGCGCATGAAAGCCGGAACCGCAACCAAGCTGGTCTTGAACATGCTGACAACCACCGCCATGATTCGCCTGGGGAAAGTCTACGGCAACATGATGGTAGACTTGATGATGACCTCACGCAAACTGGAAGAACGCTCTAAACGCACGGTCATGATGGTTACGGGGGTGGATTACGAAGAAGCCACGCGTGTGCTGAACCTCGCGGACGGGCACGTCAAGACTGCACTCGTAATGATCCTGGCCGGAGTCGACGCTGGTAGGGCCAAGAAACGTCTGGCTGACAACAATGGCTTTGTGAGAAAAGCTATCGGGCTGAATTCCGGCTTGCCCGGAGATCTATAGAATCAGTCAAAACTCCAAAGATATCCCCAGGCTGAATACCACGCACCCGCCCCTTAATTGAGCAGAATTCCCCAAAGAACTGCTTTTCCCGCCACGAGAACATCCGGGATCTACACCTTGCTGCGGTACTGCTTTGCGAAACGTACGCAATCGGGATCAAGATAGTCGAGCAAATCGATCAATACATGCTGAAGCTGCACAAGTCTCCCAGCGTGGTCCTTTAGGTTCTTGGATAGGAGATCGATGTCTTTTTCGAGTTGGATGAACCACCGTCTAAAACTGCTTTCCTGTGTCTCGACAAAACTTGCATAACCGATACAGGACAAATTGCCACTGTCCGATCGTACCATTCTTTCTGCAATCGCGCGCTGTTCGCCTCTGAAAACACGAAGTACTTTGCCGTGACTCGAAGTCAGGAACGACACCACAATCTTCTCATTGAGCTCTGACAACGTGCGGGTTGATTCCACCTCGCCGAGATCGAGAAACTGAATTTCTTGACGAATAATCTCATTCCAGGCAAAGAACTGCGCAATCACATAAAGCGTATTCTGGACGGCGTAGTCCCGTTCACTTTCATCTTCGGAGAGATAATATTTTGTGAGCAGTCCGAGCTTGAGGATATTGTAGAGTTTACTCTGCAGTTCAAAGCCGGCTTGTGCCAGCGGCTCTCTGTACTTTGATAACAGTTCTTTCGCCTGTTCCACTTTGAGCGTGACGTCTCGCTCGCGCTGCAACTTTGCTTGCAGCTTGGCTAGCCTGGCCTGCCCCAATAATGCAATTATGGCGCCGACCAAAGCAAGCAAAGCAGAAATAAGAGCAACTGTTATCTTTATTTCCATTGCGTCTCAAATTACGAACCATTCCGCGCATTGTCAAACAACTTTGCGTTTTCCGCGTAACTACCCTCGCTGCCGGTCGGCACCTGGAATTGCTCACCTTCTTGACGATTCACCACACTCCCCGCTACGGGTTTCCAATGTTTGTGCAGCATCAATTGGCATCTCCCGCATAGCCTCACCACTTGGAGCCTGGCTTGGATGAAAAGAGCCCAGCCTGGAAAAGTGACGACTCAAGACGCCCGGACATAAGTCCGGTGACACAGAATCCCGCTCACCTGGCCACCAGTTCCACCCGGCGATTTTTGTTGCGTCCATTGTCCGCTGAGTTGGACGCTACCGGTGCCAGCGGTCCGACGCCTTGTGCCTGTAGTCGACGGGAGGCGATCCCGTGTTTCTTCACCAGAGCGTCCACTACGGCGCGCGCGCGGTCGCTCGACAACTTCATGTTGTAGGCAAACGCACCCACCATATCGGTGTGGCCCACCACGTACAAGTCCAGCTTTCGGTTCTTTTTGAGAAGCGCTGCGATCTCCGTGAGGGTTGGATTCGACTCCGGTTTGAGGGTAGATTTATCAAAGTCAAAGAAGATTCCGTACAACGCGATCTTACCGTTGGCCTTGATCTCGTTCATCATGGCATCGGCGTTGACAAAAATCAGATCGTCCTCCACGGCGGCTTCCTCGATGACATCGATCATGAACAGAACCGAGTCATCCGTGTACTGCGCCCCGGCCACTGCCACATAAACCGATGCGCCTTTTCTTGCAAGTTTCCCAGCCACAAAACAGGAGCCACCGCTGGTGGCAGAGCCTTGCAGCAATTGGATACTGCTGTTGGTCGGAAAAGAATTTTCCGCGAAATAGACGCCCAACCAGCCCCGACCACCGATTCCCTTGGCTACATTTCTGTTCTTGTGTAGTCCTTCGGCAAGGACTTCGAAGCCCGCCTTCTTCAGAGCCTTCAGGTAATTGAAATAGACCTCAGTGACGCTGCGGGTGCCGGAAAGCTCATAGTATATTCTGGTGACCTGGCCTTCAACCGGCAGCCATTTGTCGATGTGGCGGTAACCTGTAACCGGTCCGGTGGCAATTTTGTATCTGTCATAGTTCTGGACGTCGTACCAGGCGATCGTTGATCCCGGGTAGCGCGTGATCAGCGGGTGGTCCTGGCTGTCTGCGATATCTTTTTGTGCAAATGTAAGTGAGCTTGTCCACAATAGGAACATGACTATTCTACTGATGATCTTCATTTTCGTAACCCTCGTTACTGTAGTGTTAGTCGACCCTAGTCCTGTGTAAGAATTATTTTCTCACGAAAACTGCTTTAGATATCGCCGACTCCTGGCCGCCACTGAAGGATTGTCAAATGAGAACTCCCCGCTCTCCAAATCCAGTTTGTTTAATCCATCCTTGGCATCGGTTTTCACTCAGACTGCTTGGTTCCGCGGGATTGTGTTTGTAGATCTTGAAGCGGTAGCCGTCGTGGCGATTCAACCCGTCCTGCGTGCCAAACCACATGAAGCCGCGGCGTTCCTGCAGCGCAATTGACCATACTTTGTGACAAACCGTCTGCCACGGACTAGCGGGTAAGTCTAACCGCATTGCTCTGAACCGTAAGAGTTGGTGCAAGAGCGCTAATAGAAAGGGCTATCCACAGAATTGGCAGTTTGTGCAGCAAGCTTGTTCTGTTCCTGCTTGATTTCGAGAATATGGAGGAAAAAACTCCTGACGTAATCGGTTGCTCCATAGAGATGATCGTAATAGCGACCGCGACTGTCATTTCAATTAGGAACTTAAGAACTATTGTGCAGATAGTCAAACAGCCTGGTTAGATTCATGTAGAGGTTTGAACGAAGTTGCATGAGCTGTGCAGCCTGCCGGGCCATAGTGCAGTAGATCAAAAAAGGCCTCCTTCCCGAAGGAAAGAGGCCTGATTTTTACCTTGATGTTGGTTGAAAGTCGTGGAGCTTTCCTTACTCGCCCCAGCCGTCAGCGCCCAAACCAAGCTCTTCAACCTGAGCTGCATTCTCGCCCCAACCGTCAGCGCCAAGACCAAGCTCTTCAAGCTGAACAGCATTCTCGCCCCAGCCATCAGCGCCAAGACCAAGCTCTTCAACCTGAGCTGCATTCTCGCCCCAACCATCAGCGCCAAGACCAAGCTCTTCAAGCTGAACTGCATTCTCGCCCCAGCCATCAGCGCCCAAACCAAGCTCTTCAACCTGAGCTGCATTCTCGCCCCAACCGTCAGCGCCCAAACCAAGCTCTTCAACCTGAGCTGCATTCTCGCCCCAGCCGTCAGCGCCCAAACCAAGCTCTTCAAGCTGAACAGCGGCATTGCTTTCCAAAACGTTGACATTCATCGAGTGGGAGAAAGAAGCGTCATCACTACGAACTTGCCCGGTGACGACAGTGGCCGGCACTTCGGCGCGAAAACGAACCGCCTTCTCTACATTAGAATCTGTGTGTGCGAAAACTGT
>JAJDAD010000036.1 GCA_029262055.1 Candidatus Zhuqueibacterota bacterium | reverse complement strand
TTTTCCAGCGGTGTGTAATCCGTGAGCTTGTCCGGCGCGATGATCACGCCGCCGGAATGAATCGAGAGATGCCGGGGAAAGCCCGCCAGTTTTTTGCTGATGGCGATGATCTCTGTCAGGGTTTTGTCAAAAGAATAAGCCGTTTTCAATTGCGGAACTGTGTTCAAATTCTCATCGAGCTCGGACATCTTGGCCATATGCGGAAAATCCCGGGTAAGCTCGCGGATCTCCTCCTCGGGCAGGCCGAAGACTTTCGCTACTTCCCGAATCGCAGCCCGGCTCTGAAAGGTGCTGAAAGTACAAATCATGGCTGTCTTTTCCGCGCCAAAGCGCTTGTAAACATAGTCGAGCACGCGGTCCCGGCTCTTCCAGCAGATATCGAGATCGATGTCTGGGACATCGGTCCGCTCCGGATTCAAAAACCGCTCAAAATAAAGGTTGAACCGAATCGGGTCCGCGAAAGTGATGCCGAGGACGTAGGCAACGATGCTGTCAGCCGCGGACCCCCGGCCGACACAGGGGATCGCTTCCCGGCGGCAAAACTCAACGATATCCTTCACGACCAAAAAATATTCTGTAAAACCGAGCTCGCCGATTACGCTGAGTTCGTAATTGATGCGCCGCTCGACTTCTGCGGTCCGCGGTTTGTAGAGCTGTTCTGCACCGCTAAAACAAAGCTTGCGCAAATGCGACGCGGGCGTTTCATCCCCGGGAACTTCGAGGACCGGAAAAACCGGTTTGCCCAGCGCCAGCTCGAGATTGCATCTTTCCGCGATCCGCAGGCTGTTTTCAATGGCTTGCGGATTTCCGGGGAAAAGCCGCTGCATTTCCCGCGGTGCTTTCAAATACTGCTGTTTGTGCCCGGCGCTTCGCACCTGCTCGAGCAGGGTGTTTTGGTCGATTGCGTGCAGAACTTTTCGGAGGGAAAATTCTTTGACCGAAAGCAGGTGCACATCATTGCTGGCGACCACCGGCACGTCGCAAGTGTTGGCAATTCGCGTTAGATGATCATTCAAAAGATCATCCCAGGGGATGAAGCGCTGTAACTCGAGATAAAAATCGTCCGCAAGGCGTTCCTTCATCCAGCGGCAGTGTGCTTCGGCCTCTTCAAAATTGCGATTGAGCGCCAGGCGCGAAATCAGTCCGCGTTTGCCGCCGGATAAAACAAAGAGCCCGTCCTTGTGCGCCAGGATATCATCCAATTCACACTCGAAGCGCAAATGGCCGCCGCGCAGACGTGCGCCTGTGATAATCCGGCAGAGATTGCGGTAGCCCGTCATGTCCCGCGCCAGAAGAACCAGCGAGGAACCGTCCGCCAGCCCGACCTGGCTTCCTATAATCGGCTTGATGCCATGTTCCTTGCAAAGCTGGTAAAATTCGATTGCGCCGTACAAACCGTTGTGATCCGTCAATGCGACCGCCGACATGCCAAGCTGCCCGGTGCGCTCGACCAGCGCCTGCAATGACATCGTGCCATCCAGAAAGCTGAAATTGCTGTGCGTGTGTAAATGGACGAAAGAGGACATGGAGCAACATAATCAATAAGTGCACTAATGTACACTCTTTTTTAGATTTTTCTTTGGGGAAAAGCCGGCGCAGCACAACGTTTTGCAGACTTGGTTTCACATCCGGAGTTCTCCGCAAATCGCAGCCAGTAAAGAGTTGACTTTAAGATTGGACTTTTTTATCCTTACAAACGTGCTGGGAGGGAATTGGGCTCACAGACCCCTCATTCGACTCTTTCCGACATCCCGCGATCAGAAAATCCCAAGACACCAGCGTTGTAGCAAAACCAATCTCAGGGCAAAAACCAAATACGACCAAAGCCCATCAGGTGGCGGTCCGCAAGAACATACTCACCTATCGTAGCGGAGGTTGTGATGACGAGAATCCCGCAACTGATACTTGCCTTTAGCCTGATCGCAATATCCTCAGAACTGGCAGCGCAAATCATTATCAATGAAATTCACGCAGATCCGGCAGCCGCACCGGCGGGAGATGCCAACCGCGACGGCGTCCGAAGCTCGGACGACGACGAGTTCGTCGAGCTGGTCAATTCGTCTGTTGCCGCGGTGGATATCTCCGGCTGGACCTTGTCTGACGAGATAAACGTCCGGCACACGTTTCCGGGCGGGACGGTCATTCCGGCTAACTGTGCGCTTGTGATCTTTGGCGGCGGCACCCCCACGGGTTCGTTCGGCGGCGCTTTGGTACAAACCGCCACCTCGCTCGGATTAAACAATACGGGCGACACCGTCTCCCTGAACGACGGCACCTCCGATGTGTCCAGCTACACCTACGGCAGCGAAGCAGGCAGTGACCAGTCGATTACCCGGGATCCTGACGTCAGCGGCAGCGTCCTGGTCCGGCACGCGACTATCTCAGCATCTTCAGGTGCCTTGTTTTCCCCCGGGACGCAGTTGGACGGGACGCCTTTCTCCGGCTGCTCTGCCGGCGCCCCGGGCAGCATTACTGTCAGCAAAGCCACTTCGCCGGCGGGGGCCACCGGCTTTGACTTCACGGGTGATTTGGGCACTTTCGGTCTGGATCACGGCCAGAGCCGGACATTCGATAATCTGGTACCCGGCGACTACGCGATTACTGAAACTCAGAAATCCGGCTGGATCCTGGATGACGTGACCGTCACCGGATCAGGCAGCACGCGGTCCGGATCCGGCGCCACCATTCACTTGGGTTCCGGGGAGTCGGCTTTTGTGAACTTCAACAATCTCATGGCCACGCCGGAAGCAGATCTTGCGGTGCTGAAAACGGACGATGCAGATCCGGTTTTTGTCGGCGACAATCTCAGCTATACAATCTCCGTCACAAACCTGGGTCCCAATACGGCGAGCAACGTAACGATCAGTGACCTGCTGCCGGCGACGGCAACGTTCGTATCGGTCGTGGCACAGCAGGGCAATGCCTCAGAGTCAGCCGGTCTAGTCAGCGCCGACCTGGGTGAGATCTTGAATGGTCAAACCGTAACTGTTACAATCGTGGTGCAGGCCGGCGCATCCGGCACGCTAAGTAACTCAGCCGAGGTTACATCCCATACTGACGACCCGGTTGGCGCTAACAACACGGACTCCGAAGAAACCCAGGTACTGCCATTGCCAACGACTCCGGTGCTGATCAATGAAGTCGACTCCGACACGCCGGGCGCCGACGAGATGGAGTTTATCGAACTGTTCGATGGTGGCGCCGGCGGCACAAACCTGGACGGGTTAGTGGTCGTGCTCTACAACGGCAGCAATGACCAGTCGTATGCTGTATTTGATCTGGATGGCAACAGCACAAGCGCCGACGGCTATTTTGTCCTGGGTAACGCAAATGTTGCCAATGTCAATTTGGTGATTTCAAACAATGCGCTACAGAACGGTGCTGACGCAGTTGCGCTCTATTTTGGCGACGCAACTGACTTTGCTAACGGTACGCCGCTCAACACGAGTAAGCTGGTCGATGCGCTGGTGTACGATACCAGCGATCCGGACGACGAAATTTTGAAAACACTCCTGAACGCCGGGCAGCCGCAGGCGGACGAAAACGGCAGTGGGGACAAAGACGCCCATTCTCTGCAGCGCCTCCCGAACGGCACGGGCGGCGCCCGCAACACAGACAGCTACATCGCGATTCCACCGACTCCTGGCGCGGAGAACCTCCTGACTCTACAGTCAGATTTGATGCTCACAAAAATCGACGCAGGCGATCCAGTGTTTGCCGGAGACGAGATAGTCTACACCTTGACAGTCGTCAACAACGGCCCCGACACGGCGGAAAACGTAATCGTGCGCGACCCGCTCCCGCCGGAGGTGACTTTTGTGTCAGCGCTCTCGGAGCAAGGGACCAGTTCTCATGCCAACGGCATCGTGACGGCACAGCTCGGTAACATGGTGAATGGCGGCCGGGTGGAAGTTACGCTTACCGTGCTGTCAAATTCGATTGGCCAGCTTACCAACAACGCGGAGGTGATCTCGGATACAGATGACCCGGACGAACAGAACAATACCGCCAGCGAAAGCACCGGCGTCGTACCGGTGCCGACAACATCTGTACTAATTAACGAAGTCGATTCCGACACCCCGGGTGCGGATGACATGGAGTTTATCGAGCTGTTCGACGGCGGCCAGGGCAATACTTCTCTGGACGGCCTGGTTGTGGTTCTGTTCAACGGTACAAGCGACGTCTCGTATGCGTCTGTGGACCTCGCCGGCTCTCAAACTGATGCGGATGGTTTCTTCGTGCTTGGCAGTGCGGCAACGCCGAACCTCGACTTGCCCATCGCCAATGCGACCCTGCAAAATGGCCCGGATGCGGTGGCGCTCTACTTTGGCGGTGCGGCGAATTTTCCAAATGGGACAGCCATCTCTGCCAGCAAACTTGTCGACGCGATCGTCTATGCCACCGGCGACCCGGACGACCCGGGATTGCTCGCCCTTCTCAACGCCGGTCAACCTCAGGCCGATGAAAGCGCCGGGGGTGATCCCGCCGGCCACTCATTGCAGAGAATCCCGAACGGAGCCGGCGGCGTACGCAACACCGCTGCTTATGAACCGGCTCCGCCCACTCCCGGCGGTAGGAACCGGTTACCGCAAGCGGATTTGGTCTTGACGTTGAAGGATGCTCCTGATCCAATCACGCTTGGAGAGGAAGTCACCTTCGGCGTGCGGATTTCAAACAAGGGAGCCGATGCGGCGCAACACGCTGTGCTGGTCGCAGAGCTTGCGGACGGCCTCGAATTTGTCTATAGTGATTCGGAAGCCTGTAGTCACTCGGGCGGTGTGGTTAGCTGCGATCTTGGTGAAATAAACGAGGACGAAATCGTCGCGATCGAAATTGTGGCGCGAGGAACCAGCACCGGGCGACAGACCACCAGCGCCCGCGTTTCTTCCGCGACCAGCGATCCCGTGCCGGGCAACAATGGCGACCATGAAGAAACCACTGTCGAGGAACCGCCAGTGCCGGATATCGCGGTCCCTGAATCCAACCTGGTATTTGAAGATGTCCCGGTCGGCCAGGAACTGGACTTCGATCTGTTTGTCAAAAACCGCGGCAATGCGGTTCTGTCCGTCGATTCCACCAATGTCGTGGGGCCGGACGCCGAGCACTGGTTGCTTCGCAAGGGAGAGGCGCCATTCACCGTCGGAGTGAAGGGAGACCAGAAAGTCATCGTCTGCTTCAGACCAACTTCCCCGGGCGACAAGACTGCGGTCCTGCGCATCCGCAGCAATGATCCGGACGAAGATCCGCTGGAAATCACTCTGGCGGGCAGCGTGCTCGCGCCGCACATTACGGCTTCGGTGGACAAGATTCGGTTTGGACAAGTCGACATCGGCCAGCAGGCAGAGGTACGCTTTGACCTGCGCAATGCCGGCAACAGCGACTTGGTGGTCGACGACATCGACGTGGCGGGATCGAACGCCCGGCAGTTCAAAATCAACGACACGCAACTGCCGCTTACGTTGCCACCTTCCGGGAGCGAGCAGTTTACCGTGTTTTTCCGACCCGACACCCTCGGCTTGCTGCGGGGACTCATCCGCTTTCGCAGCAATGACCCGGTTGCGGAAAAATTCTATGTCAGCCTGAACGGAAAAGGTACTGGCTCACTCCTGGCCGCTCCGGTTATCACGGCAACGCCGGATAGTCTTGATTTCGGAGTCGTCAGGGTGCAGGAAACGGTCGCACGTGCACTTATGCTGAGCAACACCGGCAACGCCCTGCTGGAAATTTCCACGGCCAGCATCACCGGCCCTGATTCCAGCCAGTGGCGATTGGACATGCCTGCCGTTCCTATTTCGATTCAACCCAATGACATGACTGAATTCACTCTGCTCTTTGAGCCGCTGGCGCCAGGTCCCGCAAACGCTCAGTTGCTTGTCAGCAGCAATGACCCGGTGACGCCGTTTCTGACAGTTCCGCTCTCCGGCACTGCTACGCTTGACTCCCTGCCTGCTCTCACCGGCGTCGTGGTGATCAACGAAATTCACTACAATCCCGGCACGCAACAAGGCCCGGACCGCGAGTTCGAATTTCTCGAACTGGTCAACGTGTCAGATTCTATCGACGTCTCTCTGGCCGGCTGGACGTTCACTGACGGCATCACGCACACCTTTCGGGGGAACGACTCTCTGCAAGCCGGGACTTTTCTGGTTCTGGCCATCGACTCGTCCGCCTATCCCGGCAGCACAGAATGGACCGCAGGCAATCTGGTTAACGCAGGTGAAACAATAACACTCGTGGACGATCAGGGGCGCGTGATCGACACCGTTACTTACGGCAACGTATCGCCCTGGCCCGCTGAGGCAAACGGTGCCGGCCCCTCCCTCGAACTCCGCGACCCGGTCAGCGACAACGCAGCATCCGAAAACTGGCAAGCCAGCGCCGCGACCGGGGGAACGCCCGGGGTTGCAAACTCATCGACTTTTCCGGCTCTGGAGCTTGCGATTACGCCCGTTCTTTATGACTTCGGTATTCTCAATCCCGGCGACAGTAGCACAACGACTCTTCAAGTCAGCAACCATACGGAGTCGTACGCCGAAATTCTTGCCGTGCATATTACCGGAGCCGATTCAAACCAGTTCCTGGTAGAGCCGGCCGGCCTGCCAATCGGACTTGCAACCGGGCAAGTCGTAGGATTTGTCACCTGGGCCCGGCCGAACGCGACCGGCATCCGGTCAGCCCGGCTACGGGTCATCTGTGACCACGAAGTCACACCTGTACTGGAGGTTCCGGTCAGCTTGTACGTAAACTCGGCCCCGTCGACGCCGGTTCTGAGCCCACCGGACCAGATTCAGACAACGAACGCGTTGACCTGGGGCAAGGCAGCGGATCCGGACAGTGGCCATACCATTAGCTATGCAATTCAGATTGCGCGTGATGTCGACTTTTCCCGGCAGCTGTTTGCCAGAGAAGCCATCGGCGATACAAGCTTACTAATCGCCGACTTGGAACCTGCCTACGGTTTTGAGCCGGGGCAATTCTACTCCTGGCGCATTAAGGCCAGCGACCCATACGGAGGAGCTTCCGACTACTCCGGCCCGGGATTCTTTCAATATCCGGAGCTGCTAACCGCGGTCACTGTTCCTGGCACAGCATTGCCTGAAAGATTTCTGCTGCACCAAAACTACCCGAATCCGTTTAATCCGGAAACTCAGATTCAGTTTGAGCTGCCTGCGCGCGCAGCCGTAACCCTGAAGATATTTGACGTACAGGGGCAGGAGATCGTAAGCTTACTGTCCGGGGCAAACAAATCCGCGGGAGTCCATCAAGTCATTTGGAATGGAAAAACGGATAGCGGGGTAATCGCGGCTACAGGAACGTATTTCTACAGGCTCATAGCGCGTTCGGAGGGGCCGGTAGACAGGCAATTCGTGGCAACAAAAAAAATGGTCTTCCTGAAGTAGAAGGAGAAGCGACTCGGCACACTACAGATCATAAATGGTGTCGTCAATGTCCGGGCTGGACTTTCGTGGGCTACCGCCTTTGCTTTGTTCCTCGAAACCGAAAGGTTCTTCCCCCCCCAGCAGGTCTCCCATTTCTTCTTCGATTTTATCCGGATCTTCGCCTTTTTCCATGCGGCTCAGGGCTTCTTCCATGCCGGCGCCCATCGTCATCCCGGTGGCATCCGAGAGCTTGCGCATCAGGGCGGCGGCCTGGCGTGGATCATCCTCATTCATGCTGCCGGCTTCACGAGCAAGCATTTCCATAGCTTTTTCCATCTTGCTTTCGTCCATCGGCGGCATGCCCGGTCCATCGGTCTCAGACGCACATGCGCTGCTGATGGTCGCGAAGCTCGACACTTTTCGGCTCAATTGTAAATTGGGACATTTCGGGCAGGCCGGGATCTTCTCGGTGTTGATCGTACGCGAAAAGAATTTGAACACCGTGTTGCAGTCCTTGCAATAGAATTCATAAACAGGCATGACAGCTCCTTTCATCCTACCCTATTTTGTCAGAAAATTCCTTTCTGAATTTTGTGACTTTGGGGTCGATGACAGCCCGGCAGTACGGCTGATTCGGATTAAGCTGAAAATAATCGTTGTGGTAGTCTTCAGCCGGATGATAATTGACTAATGGCGCAATCTCGGTAACGATGGCGTCCGGCCAGAGATCGGATGCATCTGTCTTCTGCAGTGATTTTTCAGCAGTGGCCTTTTGCCCCTCATTATGAAAAAAGATCGCCGAACGATATTGCGTGCCAACATCGGCGCCCTGCCGGTTTAGCGTTGTCGGATCGTGCACCCGCCAGAACACATAGAGCAGATCCCCGAACGATATGACATCGGGATCGAACTTGATTTGCACAACCTCCGCGTGTCCGGTCGTACCTGAGCAGACCTGCCGGTAGGTTGGATTCTCCGACTGCCCGCCTGCGTAACCGGAGGTAGCGCTGTGCACGCCCTTGAGTTGCTGAAACACTGCTTCGATGCACCAGAAGCAGCCTCCTGCTACCGTCGCAGTTTCCAGTTTTTCAGTCACAGTATTATTCCTCTCTATGCACGGTTTCAAGGGAAAAGGCGGGCAAACATACGGCGATGTATTCGGCGCCGCCGGGTTTGGGCGAGCTGTATCGTACCCACTCACCGCCATGAGCGATAATCGCACTGCCGGCCGGGACGTCGATGGTTTCGGAGTCGGTCTCCACGCGCAGCAGCCCCTTCAGGACAATCGTGTATTCGTCAAACTCGGGCTTCTGGCCCGGCTCGCTCCATCCTTCAGGACTTTGCATGCGAGCAACGCTCACCCCTTCACTGCCGGAGTTGATTCTTCCTATGTACTCTTCGATTCTTTTAGGTGGGCTGCCTGCGGCCTCTATCTGTGTCGGCCCTGGTATAAAAGTCGGCATTGTTCTCCTTTATTTCTCAGAACGAGTTGACTTGGCAGGGTTTGCCGGCAACTTAAACCGGGCAAGAACCGGATCGTGGTCGCTCGCCCGCTCACTGTGGGCGTATTCGGCATTGATGTGTACGATCTCGATGGCCGGCTCGGCAGTGTCCAGCAAATTCTTACTCACCAGAACATGGTCCAGCACTTGAGAATTCCCGTTAAAAACATACGTGTAACGCCGGTTGAGGGAAACGCGCTCCACCAGGTTGGTGAGTACATCGTCATGCACAAGGGTTTGCAGGGGCGCCCTGAATTCGTGTTCGTTCAAATCACCGAGCACAATTACATTGGCGTCGCTGTTCCGGGACAGCAGGGAATCAACAAACGCCCGCACTACCTCCGCTTGTTCATTTCTCTGGATTTCGCTTCTAAAGCGGGGAGGTTGTCGTGCCCCAAACAGTCTCTCATCTCCACCTTTGGACCGGAAGTGATTGTTGATCAAGAAAAGCCGATGGCCGTTGAACCCGAACTCTGCGGCGAGAGGTGGGCGACTACTGCTATAGCTCCGGCCCTGGTCCCTGGCGAATGCTCGTGCTGTCGGCGCAACCCGCCCGGGGTTAAGGCTAAGGTGTGCCCTATCTCCGGATGCACGGACGCCAACCGCGTCCAGGGACCCGGCGCTACCACGCCTGTCAAAGTGTATACGCCCGGGGTTGAACAAGTAACCGACCCGGATGTTGCCGACAGGTTGCCCACCTTCCTGATTGTGAACCGGGTCGATCTGGCAAAAATCATACTCAGGCCCGCCCGCTTCCTGAATCGCGCTTATCAGGCGCCCAAACGTTTTCGTGGCCGAACTTACGCCGTTATCGGCCGCGCCGTTGTCATCCTGCACCTCCTGCAAAGCCAGGATGTCCGGGCTAAGCAGGCCCTTGACGATATTTTCCGCGATTGTAGAAAATTTTTCAGCAGTGTCCTCAGCATCCAGGTTCTCCACGTTGTAAGTGACGATGGTAACTTGCTCGCCACCGGCTTTCAACTCCGCAACTTCTTTGCGCAGACCTTTCTCTTTACGCTCGGGAAGAGGACTGCTGCACATCAGTTTGTAATTGCCAAAGCTGTAGTCGAGCACGCCGACAACACTTTCCTTGAATCTGTCACCGACAGTCAAAGCAGGGACTTCCGGCTCCTGCGAAAAGTTGACCAGGATACGTTCCGGGTTGAAATCGTCCTGTTGCACAACGATGCCACCGCGCTTGCTGCGTTGGCCGGCTTTTTTGCCTTCATTGGCCAACACGACGCATTCAGAAAAACGACTTGTCGGTCCAACTACAACAGCCTTTTCTACCTGCACCAGCATGCCTTCCAGACTCTCAAACAGATCGATGGCGTCAGTCGCGGGATCATAGCTGGTCATCTTGTCGTCATCTATATTGCTGTCGGGGAGTTTATATCTGTCTTTACCAAAGGTAGCCGGACGCGGCAACTCGTTTTGTGCGGACAAAACCTCGACCCTGGACTGGATGATTTGGGTGATAGTCAATTCCGCTCGCCTGCCGACCTCAGCAACCGTGCCCGACACCTGGACCAGATTACCGACTTCAACGCCGACCGGCTGCCGGTCGGTACTGACAAAAATGCCATTCGATATGGCGTCATCCCTGTCGCCGTCAGAATCTTGAATCCAATAGCCGTGTCGATTGCGCAGGGTCTTCTTGCCGGTGACGACTCCCCGGACCGCTTGCACGGGTTGGTGCAGAAGCGGAGAGCGATGGCCCGCACCCTGAATCTCCGAGATTGTCGGCTCCGCAACTTTCACCTCCTGCTGCGGCAGGGCCAGTGCTATAAATTGTGTCATTTGCTCTTTGTTGAAATTGTTGTCGCTCACCAGAATCAGACTTGTCCGTCCGTCGGGCAAGCGGGCGCCCAGAGTCATGCCCTCGACATTGTCTGGTGCAACGCCGGTATCAGAAACATCGAACAAAAAGCTCTTCTCAGCCTTTTTTACATTGTCAAGATCCAGGCCCTTCAGGCCATCATGCATCGAGATGTCGTCGGCATCGGCTAAAGAAACCTGAAAAAGCTTGATGCCGGTACCGACACCCTGGGAGTACCGCCGCTCCATGGCGATCAGGGAATTCTCGTTGAGCGCAATAAGCTCGACCAGCCCGTTGCCATGAAAACCACCGCTAGGGCTCGGAGCCACATCGACGGCCTCGACCTCATAAAGATATTCTGAAAGCAGGCGTTCGCCGGCAATGTCATATTTGAGAATACGCACCGGCGAAGACACTCCCAGTCCGGCCTCGGGGCCATCCTGGATAAGAGCTTCTTCATTGGCGGCATACAGGTACCGGCTATCAGCAGTGACACTGAGGGCTTCGAAACCTTTGTTTCTCCGTATGCCATGATCGCGCTCAGGACTAGGAATGAATTTCTGCGGCAACTCCAGAGGACCAAGGTAACCGCCCTCCAGAGAAAACTTGCGGATAAACGGAGGGTGGACCGTGTCCGAACTGCCTTCTGAAGAGACGAGGATTGTCTGCCGGTCGAGCCAGACAATCCCCTCCGGATCAATACTGCCTCTGGCAAATGACTTACCATCCCGAGCCATCAGAGTATTAGCAGTCAGGAATTGCACATCCCCCTCCCGGAGCTTGCCGTCGGCAAGGTCGATTTGCAGGGTATAAAACCTGGCCGGGGCAAGATTGCTGCGATCATCGCTGATAACCAGATACAGATTGCGGGCCGGGTCGTACGAAATCCCGGAGAGACCGCCCAGTTCGACATCTTTGTACATATGCCCCGTCTGAAACGAAGCCATTCCCAGAAAATCGAAAGAATACTCCTGTGCCACTGAGGGTGAAACTGCAAAGCACAGAAGCGCCAGTATTAGAAAAGTCGTTGTCGCTCTTAGCATACAAGTCCTCTTGAGATTCGGCGTCGTTGTTGGGCAGACACGAGTATTTAGACTTTTAGGTGGTCAAAAGGGGTTGCAAAAACTTGTATAAGTTAGAAATATTGCCTAAAATTGCAAGTCGTCAAATGCTAAAACTAAAATGAAAAACCAAATAAAGCGCAACGGAATGAATGCCATTTTTCGTGCTGCCGTGATCACAACATTCCTGACCATGGGCTGTTCATCCGGCAGCCTGACCTGGAAGGATTGGGTCGAGTTACCCAAAGAGAATTACGTAATCCCGCCGTATTCGTACAATCTCAGTAACTTCAAAATTGCGCTGGATCCCGGTCACGGCGGCAATGCGCATATACCAGGTTACAAACGTGGACCAACCGGTAAACGTGAAGCCGTGGTGAATCTCAAAGTCGCATTTTTTCTGAAAGAATTTCTTGAAAGAGCCGGCGCCACGGTGTTCATGACGCGCACCGATGACAGCTTTGTTTCGCTCAAGGACCGGGCCGAAATGGCAGCAGGAGCCGGGTGCGATTTCATGGTCTCCCTGCACCACAATGCCGGCGACAATCCGGCTACCAACTACTCGTCGGTCTTTTACCACTTGACGCCTGACTACTCTCCAGTCTGCATGGACCTGGCGCGCAACATCTATTTTGGCCTGGTCGAAGCGTTGCGCCTGCCGCAGGTGCTGGACGATGGCCTGCTGACCGACACCTTGATCTATCCTGCTGGATTTGGCCTGCTGCGGCAGTCCCTGATTCCGGCTATTCTCCTAGAGTCTTCCTTTTACTCCTATCCGGCTGAGGAGAAACGGCTGACAAATCTCAGGTACAACCGGCGTGAGGCATACGGGATCTTCCTGGGATTGGCACGCTGGGCGGCGGGCGGCGTGCCCAGAACTGAGAAACGAACGCCTGCGGGCATCTCCACGACTAAGGCCCCAACCATAGAATATGCCCTTTTTGACGGCTTGACAGCGCTGGTCGATCGCGGATTGGCCGGGGAGAGGGTGTTTGGCAACTCCGTCACCGCCCAAATAGATGGCAGAGGCGTGCCGGTCCAGGTCGCGGACGACAAACGCTCCGTCACTTTCAGTCCCGACTCGGTCTTGAGCAACGGTCAACATCTCGTGCAAGTAGATCTGGAAAACATGTTTAAGAACCACAGCCTCCCGCGCGTGGACACACTCATCGTAGCGGCGCCTGCGGATTCGATCCGGTTCGAAGTCGTATCGCAATATGTGCCGGCTGACGAGAATGCCCGGGTCCCAATCCGGCTGACTGTATTCGACAACGACTCTGAAACGGTATGGGATGGAACGCCGATCAAGCTTGAGGCCAGCCGCGGCAAAGTTACGCCTGCAGCTCCCCAGCTCAGCAACGGCATGACGAGCGCATACTACCAGGCAGAACAGGACATGGGCCTGGTCTATCTGATTGCAACAGCAGGATCCTATACAGACACACTCCTTCTATCCCTGGCACCTCCCGGACATACGTGGGTAATAAGTGGAGCCGTAATGGACGACTCTACCGGGACACCAATAGTCAACGCGGAGGTCGCGATGGGCGATGCAACCGCAACACGAACAGATGAAAACGGTTTCTATTTTTTCAGGAACCCGCCGGTCGGAAGCAAGCAGCTTCTCGTCAGTAAAGATGGTTATGCCGGCCAGAGGCGAACGGTGCATATTGATTCCACAAACAGCCAGCTTGTCGATATCGAAATGCGTGCGATTTTGGGCGGCCTTCTTTATGGTGAAGTCGTGATTGTCGATGCGGCCCGCGGCGGGGATGACAACGGCGATCTTTTTGACGGTCAAACAAATGCGGCGCAGTTGAACTTGAAGTTTTCCCAGGCCCTGACAAAAACCCTGCGCTGGGCCGGCGCCACCGGAATTCTGGTACGAGAACAGGACAGCACTCTAGCTTCAAAAGAGCGAATCCGGAAAGTAAATGCGATTCAAGATGGCTGGTACCTGCAGGTAGGCTATCAGAAACACAACTCTGACTTGGCGTTGGTGCGGGCAACCATCTACCCGGCAAACAAGGTCGGTGAACAAATCGCGACTGCCATCCTTGCCGAATTCGCCAAACAGCCCGGCACTCAAACGCAGCTGCATCAGGACACCAGTGTGCCCGAAGTAACGCTTACGAACAAAACGGCGATCCAGGTACTCCTGCATTACAATAGACCAGGTGATTTTAGGAGAGACGTTGCCAGACTATTTCAAGGCGTGGTAAACTACAAGAGGCAAATATTGAGAGAAGAAGCTGAAGGTGACGGGAGCATGCCGGGGAGGTAGTTCCGACTCCGCACTTCACAAATCCAGTTGCATCGATACGCGCGGACGCGCGGCAACCCCCATCGAACGTTCACCCGCCACTATGGCTGTCAGTTCCACACCAAGCTCATTTGCCTGCATGCGCCGAAACCCGAGCTTTGCATAGAACGGCTCATTCCAGGGGATGTTTTCAAAAGTCGTGAGCGTTACTTTGTGGTAGCCGCGCTCTCCGGCCGCGGCGATAACCGCCTGAGCCAGACGTTTCCCGAGGCCACGCCTGCCATGGGCAGGGACCACGGCCATCTGCAGCAGGTGAAACCCGTCATCCACAATTTTGACCAGGGCAAAGCCGACGGGTAAGTCGCGAGAGTCAACCACGACCCAGACCAAGTGCTGTGAGTGCTGGGATTCCAAAACCAGTACCGAAATTGGCTCAAACTCTGTCACAAAACCGAACCCAACTTCCCGGAAGCCTTCATCTGACTCGGTTTCAATGTCAATTAGGGTGGGAAGCTCCTCAGGCCTGGCCGGCCGAATCGTGTAATCCCGGGCACGCAAAACAGCCCTAGTTAGCAGCCATGAGTTTTTCTCCAGCCCTGAACATCGTCCCGAGGTACTGCAGCAATTGACCTCTGGGATTGTCCGATGTCAACAAATCTCCGAATTGGAGCAATGCCCCCTGCCAACTCTCCTCGTACCAGGTAACGCCATCCGGTAAAACAGCTCTCGGGAGCGCCTCTGGCATAGGGTAGGCCGAAATGTAAAAGTACGGGTCCCGAAGCCCTTCATCACCCGTTGAAAAACCGAAGCTCATTTGCTCGTCTGCCCCTTCCTCATCAGCCGGGTTAAAATTCGGGACCAACCGGCCGGAGAACCAGATAAACGTCATGTCAAAATGATGGGGCCAAAAACTGATGGGACTGGTTTCCTGTCGGAGCCCGGACCGGAATTCATCAAAGACGGTCGCAATCTGACCCAGGTTCTGCCAGTATCTTTCGACGGCGCCGGCATCGTACTCACCCGTAGACTGGTCGTCGAACATCTCCAAGTCTACTTTCGGCTCCAGACCCATTCCGGTGAGCGACGCCAATACCTCGGTGGCAAACGCAGCCACAGACTGGCCGCCAAGCTGGATGCTGTGCTCCTGTCCCTTGCTTGATGTCAATACCATGCAATGTGACATGAGATCCAGATGCATCTTGAACAGAAAGGCGTCCGCTCCTTCTTTGGCCGGGATCGGTGGAGTACACAACCCTGTCACGTCGGGACGCAAATCAACATGCCACCAGTGTTTTCTGCGGTAGGAAAACGCGCTTCGTATTTTTCCTATGACCTGACAATAACGCTGAATGGTGTCGCGGGTAGGCTGCCAGCCGGCCAACGGCATCGGAAAGAGTTTTATGGTTGGCATCTGCGTTCTCCTTGCGTTTTGTCCTCACACGCCGCTCTCCACTCTGTCACTGAACTATCCAGCCTCCTCTGCTCATGAATCGTCCTCTGTCATCTTCAAAAAGGATCGTAGGGCTCATCCCTGTCTGGTGAACGCTGCTGTATTTAGTCTACTTCATCTAGATGATATTTCCTAACGGACAGTGATCAAGGCCTAATATGCGGTCGGTGTTCTATTCAGATGTTGTGCTTTGGAACTCAACAATCTCCAATGCAGGGTGAACGCGCGGCAGGCCAACCCGAAACCAGATAAAGGGAAGTAGCGGGTTGGGCAGCCAGTACATCCAGCCGAGGTTTTTGATCTTCTTTCCATCGGGAAGCAGCAGGTCCAGCCAAACGTAAAGAAACTTGTAAACACACAGACCCGGAATGAAATTCACTTTGAACCGGTCCGTTAACAAGTGCTTTCGGCTCACATACAGGTTCCCTTCGAAAGAGGTTATGCCCCAGCCAAGCGGTCCCTCGGCCAGCTTCGTGCCGCTCGCAGTATGGGTTATGCTGATATACTTCTTTTGCATTTCTTCGCACTCTTCTTGGACCGGATCTTACCCTCACCATTGGATGCGTGTGGTGGGCAATTCTATGCCGTCGCTATCCCGGTGGTTCTATCGGCAATATTTGTTCTCGGTTTGCTAATCGACCATCAATTCATGGATGCAAGTCGGGCAGGGATGGGATAGAAATTTAACAATTCTGTCACTGCTTGGCAATGAATAAATGTCCCTAAAAGTACGAAGAACAAAAAAAATACAATAAACAAAGCCCTGCCGGGGTCTAACCCGACAGGGCCGCTTGGTACGCGCAATTACTTGCTGTCTATTCGCAGTCATGCACCGGCATTCTTGTCGGTGATATAGTAACTGTTTTGAAAATCGTGAGGCAAGCTCTTGATGACCGTATTCATGAACCCTGCCTCCTTCAGCATTTCGCTAGCCTTTTCCCGACCCCACATGGCTCCCAGCCCCATGCCGCCTTGTGCCAAAGATACCGTCATACAATGCATGCATGAAATGGTGTATAGAAGAGGTGCGATCGGATGGTCGTAATTATTGTAGACAAAACTCGACCCCGCGATATCTTGCATCAAAAAGGTACCATCCGATTTCAGAGCCTGGTGTACTCCCAGCAGTACTTTATCCCGCCTGGCCTGATCATGAATTGCATCGAACGCGGTTACCAGATCGAATCCGCCGTTGTGATCTTTTTCATCAACTGGTCAGGTCGCGTTGCTCAAAAGACACATTGCGCAGGCCTTGCCGTTCTGCCTCTTGCCGTGCATTGCAGAGCGCCTCCCCGGACAAGTCATATCCCGTAAAGCTACTGTTTGGGAAGTGCTTTGCTGATGTGTCCTCCGAGAGAATCGGGTCCGGTCAAGCGCACCGTGGAATCATGTCCAAGAATTCCAGGTCGGCCCACGGTCACTTAGTCTCACTTGGTGGTCAGCGGTATTCGATAACAGGGCCGCTACACCGTCTGCTTCGAGCTGGCAACTTGTCACGCAGACTGACCGGTGCGGTCCGCCCCTCTCACAGCCACGCTCTCGCACTTTACATCTCATCCGGTTTTCCTTGAAATTTAACTGCAGAATTCCTTAACATCATGGTCTGAACTGGTCGCACACGTCGTGCCTACAATATGCCAACCAAACCACTCATCGCCATAACCATGGGTGACCCCGCCGGGGTCGGACCTGAGATCGCGCTCAAGACCCTTGTCAGGGCCGATGCTCACCAAAACTGTCGGCCGTTTCTGGTGGGCAACCCGCAAATTTTCGCCCGCTGCGCCGAGGATCTCAAGATAGATCCGGAGCTGCAAACAGTCACAGACGTCTCTGAAGCGGTGCTCAAGCCGGGTCGGATCACAATTCTCAATCCGTGTAACAACGACACGTTGCCCATCGCACCCGGGAAAGTCTCCGCAGCCGCGGGGCAGGCAGCATTTGAAGCGATTCGCACTGCGATTGAACTGGCAAAAGCGCGCCAGGTCGATGCCATCGTGACCAACCCGATTCACAAAGAGGCGCTCAACCTGGCAGGCTATGGTTTCCCCGGTCACACGGAAATCCTGGCACACTTCACCGGCGCCAGGTCAGTCGGCATGCTCATGGCGCACGGCCATTTCAGAGTCGTTCACGTGTCGGGGCATGTCTCATTGCGCGAAGCGTGCAACCTGGTCAACAAAAACAGAATTGTGGAAAGCATCACTCTTCTGTATCGTGCGTGCATTCAGTTGGGAATCGCTCTCCCTTGCATCGGCGTGGCAGGATTAAACCCGCACGCCAGTGACAACGGTCTTTTCGGTCAGGAAGAGGAAAGAGAGATTTTGCCCGCAGTTAAGGAAGCCGGCGCAAAAGGTTGGCAAGTCGAGGGCCCCATCCCGCCGGATACGCTGTTTGCGAAAGCAGCGAGCGGGCTGTATGATGGAGTGGTAGCCATGTATCATGACCAGGGCTTGATTCCGTTTAAAATGCACACCTTCAAACATGGGAAAGACGGTCGATTCGCTGAAGTTTGCGGCGTGAACATCACCCTTGGCCTCCCGATTGTACGAACATCGGTGGCGCACGGAACGGCTTTTGACATTGCAGGCAAAGGCATTGCCAGCCCGGCAAGCCTGATCGAGGCCCTGGACTATGCGGTCAGATTGGCCGGGAGTGACGCCAACGCTGGTACGGCCGCACCGGCGAGCTAAACTAACTCTAGTCATACGGCTGGCGCCGGTCACATATCCGGCTCATACGATCCGGACACAGCTCGCCTTTCCGAGGAACTTCACGCCGGTGACCGAGTTGATCACTCATGTCTCGGATCAGAAGAATAGGGGTTGACGAACGAATTCCCTGCTGGTTTTGAAAAAGCCAGTTTACGCAATCGGACGCTAACGCAGATAGAAAACTGTTGCTGGAAAGTTTAAATTTTGTTAACATTCAGCTTCGATTTACCGCGCTCTCAGAGAGCAGGCACGGAACTATAGTTTCTTTCAGAAAAAGGTGTAGGATAATCAGGGTCAACAGGTGAAGAAATTAAAGATTAAACTCAATCCAGGCAAAATCGTCAAAGCGCTGCCAGGGTTTCTGATTGTGGCTATCTACTGGTATTGGGTCAACCAGCGCATCCTCTCGGATAGCGGTCAGGCGTTCGGACTCGTCAGTTTTTTTCTTCTAATGTCTGCTGCGACAGCATTCTTCCCGTTACCGGCCAATATCATTGTCCTCGGAGCAGTCAAAGACGCTGACCCCATGTTGGTGGCTCTGGTCGGCGGGTGTGCAACCCTGGTTGCGTATTTGGCGGAGTACGTTGTTTTCACCCTCCTGTTTAAGTCGCGCAAAGTGGCAAACTTTCGCAACTCCTGGCTTTACCAGCAGGCTGCGCCGCTTTTCGATCGGCAAAAATTTACAATTCTATCCTTTGCCTCTTTTCTGCCCATTCCCTCCGAGCCGCTGCGCATTTACGCCATCACACAAAAGTACTCCACCATCTTGTTCATGCTTGCAGGCTTCGTGGGCAGAATGCCACGCTACTTTCTATTGGGCTACTATGGTAAGGACTATGTGAACTCGGTGTGGTTTATCGTTGCGGTTTTTGTTTTTCCGGCGCTCTTCCTAGTGATGCTAAAGGGAGGAGTACAGTTAAGCAGAAGTTTACGGCAGAGGTTTGCGACCCCGGCAGAGGCGCCGGTCACGGTTTCAGCCGAGCAACCCTAATCCAGGTCATTCAGCGGACGCGCCCAAAATCAGGACTTCTCCGCCAGCAGTTCCTCAATCAACCGGTCAATTTCTTCGCTCTTGTTGGGGCGATTCCCGAGATAGGTCTTTCTGATTGTCCCAGCTTTGTCGAGCACGTATGTTTTTGGGTAACCCTCAACACCGCCGAACGCATCCGCGGTGCCGGCATCGCCCATAAAAAGCGGGTACCGAATCCCAAACTTCTCCGCCAGGGGCCTGACGTTGTCTGCTTCGCCCGAATCCATCGTGACACCAAGAAACTGAAAATTCCGGTCCTGGTATTTTGAGTATAGATCATTGTAGGATGGAATCTCACTGATACAAGGCCGGCACCACGTCGCCCAAAAATCTACGACCAGGACCTTGCCCGCGAATCTATTCGAATCGACTTTTTCTCCATCAAGCGTCTGCAACACAAATGTCGGCAGACTTGCCTTTTTCCCCGCCCGCTCCACCTCCTCAACTTCTTGCGATTGACAAGCACCGAGGAAGATCAACAGTAAAGTAAATGCTATTAAGTTGTTTTTATTCATGCTTAACATAGGTTTTTTCCGTAGATGAAGGGGTTTCAAATTAGAAATTATTGTCCGAAATTCGCAATTATTGTCAGAATTTAACAGTTTTCTTGTTGACATTCACGGGTAAAACCTTTAGAATGGCAGTGATTCAATATCTTTTCCCTCTGTCGAAAAGCAGGGAAGCAAATGGGGCGGGGCTGATATCCCGCTTCATATCTGAAGGAACAGATTGGCGCAGCAACCCACAGGCTGCGCCTATTTTTTTGTCAAACCGAGCCCTTCTCCGCTGCCAGCGCCTGCAACTCCGACCTCAACTTCGTTTGCCGGCGCCCGATAAACGCCATATACAGGAACAACGCCAACCAAACGATAGTGTAGGCCGCAAACAAAAACCACATCCTGAAGTTGTAGCCGGAACCAACGATCATTGTCCGTTTGGGACTGGGCTCAAAACCGGCGCCGGGCACTTCCACTTCCAGAAAGTATTCGTAAAACGACAGTTTAAGCGGGTTGACGCTGCCAAGCAATACGCTGAATTTACCATCCTCTACCTCGACAGCACGATGCTCTTCTGACCAGGCTGCTTCGGTCGCTGCCGGACGATTGTAAAGACTGATCGTCACATCCACATTTCCGGTAAATGGGGTGCCCTCCGAATCCTTCAAAACGCCGTCGTAATGAACCAGCCTCGCCACCTGCGCATGACTCACACAGGCGAGCAGCAGGGTAATCGCGATTGACACCAATTTGCTTTTTGTCGTTATCATTTCCTTCCCTCGAACTAATAAGCCATTTGTCTCTTGAGTTCCCGAACCGCGATCGCCGTTCTTTCAACCCGAAGCCGGTGCAGCAACATCAGGAAAAAAAGTACTGTAAAGGTGAACAGGCTAAAGAAGAATGCGATTTTCATGTCGGGGTGGAGTCCGGAATTCTGGCCGCCAGCAATAACCGGGCTAGGATGAATGTCGCGCCACAAGCGAATGGAAAGATAGACTATCGGCACATCTACAAATCCGACTATGCCAAAAACCGCCGAGAAGCGCGCGGCCTTTTCTTCCTCGTCCACAAACGACCGTAACATCAAGTAAGCAATATAGATAAACCACAAAACCAAAAACAAAGTCAGGCGCGGCGACCATTCCCACCAGGTGTTCCAGACCGGCCGGCCCCAGATCGGTCCGGTAATGAGGACTAGTGTGGCGAAAATAACGCCGATTTCCGCCGAAGTCGAGGCCAGCAGATCGTATTTGCGATCCCGCTTCCACAAATAAAGCCCGCTGTTGACAAACACGACAAAAAACGCCAGAAATGAAATCCAGGCCGAAGGGACATGGAAATAGAAAATTCGTTGTACGTGCCCCATTGAGCGCTCTTCCGGTGCAAACTGAAATATCAAAAACAGGTCGACGAGAACAGCGATCAGGACAACCGCGCTTAGAACGATAAGAGTCCGATTAGACTCCTTCTCCGTATAAGAAATCATGGTTCTTTCTCCTGGTACTTCACTCTTCAATAACATATTCAAAAGTGAGAAAAGCAACTATGAAAAGAATCACATCAAAGGCGACTATAATTTTTGTCCAGCCCCAGACAACAGCCCATTCCTGTCCCTGAAAAACAGCCGCGGTCGCCTGCACTGCACAAATAATGATGGGGATGGCAACCGGAAAATGCAGAATCGGCAGCATCACTTCCCTGGTTCTGGTGTTTACTGCGATGGCGGAGAACAGTGTCCCGATAACCGCAAAGCCCAGGGTACTCACCAACACGACCAGCAACAAATAGCCCGGCGAACCCAAAATGTCCAGCTTGAAAAAAACAACGAACAGTGGCAACGCAATCAATTCAACCAGCAGGATGAACACAAAATTCACGATGAGCTTACTGATGTAGATCACGGCTCGGTCGATGGGGGCCAGCATGATACCCTGCAGGCATCCTTTATCCACTTCGTAGACGAAAGAGCGATTCATGCCCAGAAGGCCGGCAAAGATGAACGTCATCCAAATTATCCCCGGTGCCGCTTCCTGGATGAACTCGCTGCCGGGTGGGAACGAAAAGTTGAAAATCACCGCCACCATCAAACTGAAAACAAGCATCGACAAAAGCATTTCTTTGCCACGCAATTCAGACACAAAGTCCTTGATCAAAATTGCGGTCACGCTCCTGATCATGTATGCCTCGTATTCTGCTCAACAAACTCGTAGTAAGTCTTCTGAAACTTACTCTTGTCGATATCGGAACTTGCTTTGCTAAATACGATTTTCCCCTTGACCAGAATCGCTACGCGGTCGGCGAGATCAAGTCCGCGCTCCAAATCGTGCGTCACCATCAATATTGTGCGAGCGTTATCCCTGAGGCGGGCCAGCCAGCCGGACAACATCTCCGACGCATGCTGGTCCAGGCCGGTATATGGCTCGTCCAGTAGCAGCAGGGAGGGATCGTGTAACAACGCCCGGGCTATCGACAGCCTTTGCTGCATGCCGCGCGAAAAAGTACGAACCAGGTCATTTTGCCGTGCGCGCAGGCCTACCTCGGCCAGGAGTTTTTCGATGCGATTGTTCAGGTCAGGCAAATCATAAAGCCGGCCATAAAAACGCAGGTTCTCGGCAGCGGTAAGGGTTTCGTAAAGGTAAGTCTGGTGTGCGATGACTCCCAGGCGGTTGCGAATTTTGTTGGCATCATCGGCCAACGAAAAGCCGTCGATGCTGACGTCGCCGCCCGAAGGTGGGGTCATGGTGGAGAGAATTCTAATCAGGGTGGTCTTGCCGGCACCATTAGGGCCAAAGATGGTCAGGAACTCACCACGCCGGACTTCGAAACTGATCTGGCGCAGGGCGTGGTGATGGCCGAAGGCTTTGGTCAAACCACTGACTTGAATAACGGAATCTGGTTCTGCCTGAACTACTCCGGATGCTGGCTCAGCCACGGTCGGTTGCTTGCAGATCTGTTCCACAGCTGGCGCAGAACTTGTCGTCAGCAGTAGCGCCCGTACCACAAACCCAGCAGAACTTAACACTTTCCCCGGAGTTTGTTGAGCCGGAGCCATCCCGTACTGCCTTGCGCTTCTTCTTGCGGGAACCTGGCGCTCCGGCCTGGTCGATCTTTTTCAAGAGGCCGACGGCATCGTCCTTGTACTGTTGACGCAGCTCCTCAAAATCGTCCTGTGACAGTTTGCCCATCTCAAAATCAAATTCGATTTCCTTGATCGCCTTGTAGATGTTGCGTTTTTGTTCGGCAAGCTCGACGGCATGGTTATTTGTGCTGTGGGCAGCCCGCCCGCGTTTGTTCGACTTTTTTTCCTGAAAAATTGGAAAAACAACAAATAACGACACCAGCAAACTAAGCAGAATAAAGAGTGTTTCAGTCATTCGACAACTCGCTCTGAGTAGGTTGAGACAGCAGATAAGCCGCAGATGTTTCAGGGTCGCGCATTTGCCCGCCCCTTGTCTGCGTGTAAATAAACAATCAAACCGGAGCCGGTGACGATCAGCGCCATGCTTATAAGCTGAGCGGCGGTCAAGCCCCACAGAACGTCCGGGGTCGTACGCCAGATCTCCGTGACAATACGGCCGATCCCGATCAGGATGAAATAAAGGCTCAACTTGCTCCCGGCAGGCATTTGGCGTGTGCGCAGGCTCCACAATAGTAAAAATATTGCAAACAAAATCGCCATATCATAGATAGGCGTGGGATGGACCAGCTCGTTGGTTGGTACGATGCCTTCCGGAAAAGACATTGCCCACGGCACCTCGGTCGCGTGGCCATAGTCGCCATCGCCAGACAACAAGCAGCCGCAGCGGCCAAAGACCTGTCCCAAGGCCAGCAGCGGCGCCGTCAAGTCGACCACGAGCGGAACCGAAACTTTCTGGCGCTTGAGATACCAGAGGACGGCAATGGTCCCGCCGAACAGACCTCCGTACCAAACAAGCCCGGCCCCCGTAAAGAGATAGGATGTAGGGTCCGCGAGGAACCGATCCCAGCGTTCAAAAATGTAATAAAGCCGGGCCCCGAGAAAGCCGCCGATCATGGCAGCGATAGCGATGCCGTTGGCTAAGTCAGGATCGAGACCAATGCGGGCAACTTCTTTTCGCAGTAAAACTGTGGGGATCAAAAAAGCAAACATCGCCATCACACCAAAGCTGTTGATGGTGATCGGACCTAGCTTGAATAATATTGGAATCATAAGTCAGCTTCGGATTTCACTTTAGACATCTTATTAACATCAGTATTCAGACCGCATGAACAGATTGGCAAAATTTCCTGTCCAAATGTATAAGATTGCGTTGAAAAAGCAAGGTATGAATAGACTAAAAACGTTCTATTCTGCCCGAATGCGCTCAATGAACTTTTCCCCGTCCGGCGACCGTGAAGGTCCTCTCAACTTCCTGGCCGCGAACCCCGTACATGGCCTCAAACATGTTCACTACAACGCAGGCATGATTGGGAATAATCCTGACTTTTTCACCAATGGTAAAATCCGTTTCCGAGATGATAACGCCGTGCTCTTCAGACAGCCGGCTAATGACGGTGTTCTTTGCCGGAATAAGGCCGAAGCCCTTGGCATGTCCCAGGCGTCCGGCAGTATCGGCGGTCAGTGATTTTTTGCCGGTATCCAGAATCACCCGATCGGCGGCGGGTTTGCTTGTTACAGTCGCCAGGACCGACAGCGCACAATCTTTTATCTTGCTCGCAAATAGCTCAACCTGGGTCAGGTCGTTAAACACATAGGTTCCGGGCCGTATCTCAGTGACGCCGGGCACGGATGAGCAATAGTTGACGGTCGGGGTAGAGCCTACGCTTACGGTGCTTACCTCTATTCCGTTTTTGCGCAGCAGGTCTGCAGTCTCCACCAAAACCTGTCCCTCATGCTGGCCCACTTCTGCAATTTCCGCGATGCTGCCTTTGTTGTAAGCCTGGCCGCCATGCGTGAGCAAACCGCGCAGACGCAATTGCGGGAGACCTTGTACATAGCGGGCAATCTGCAAAGTGTGCTCACCCGGCAAAACGCCGCTGCGATCCTGCCCGCAGTTTACTTCGACCATGACGTCGATTTTTAGGTTCGCTGCTGCCAAAGCCGCATTCAGACCATTTGCGCCAAACTCGCTGTCAACGGCCACGCACACATTCGCCTTGTCCAGCAGTGCCAGGAGGCGCCGGTATTTTTGCTCCCCGATCACCTCATTGGCGATCACGATGTCTGTAACCCCCGCGCGTACCATCACTTCCGCTTCACCGATTTTTGCGCAGGTAATACCGACTGCCCCGTTCTCTATCTGGATTTTGGCAATATCGGGGCATTTATGGGTTTTGGTGTGCGGCCGCAGCGCTACAATGTGGCGCCGTGCAAGATCTGCCATCCCGCTTATATTTCGTTCCATCCGGTCCAGGTCAATCAACAAAGCGGGGGTGTCGAGTTCGGAATAGTCCATTTGTCTTTTCGCTAGCTCCCAGGATTAATCACTTTGTACGCGCTACCCGCAACCTTTCGCAACAAAGACCGTGCATCGTGTCGGTTCCGAGCACGAGGCCGCCACAGACTCTAAAATAAGTGTCTATGGGAAGCTTATGCAAGGAGTTTTACGAAACGGAGATCTTACGCACCCGCACCCTTCCAGTCCCTAGCCGCCTCATCATCTGCAGCGCTCACTTCAAAAAAGTATCAAAATTTGTCACCCGCCAGGCTCCATCAAACTGGGCGGTCGACACCACTACTTCCCGCTTGCCATCCTCGCCGTCCGGATTCTCGATGGTGACCTCGTAGAAGAATGTCACCGAATCGTCCTCACGGCGTTGTGACTTGACCAGTTCGTAGTCGAGGAAAGGCTTGTGCTTGGCCAGGTCGAGGTCAGGCGTCATACGGACGCTTTGCGTCAACTCTATTTCCTTTTGCAGTTTTTTCGCTGCCAGACCGGTCGTGATCTCAAGGGCACCGCGTTGATTGAGCTCCACAAAATAGCGAAACAGGAATGCGTCGGCCACCCCTTCAGGCGAACTGTCGCGGCTGCAATTTGAGAAACCAATGACGAGAAGCATGAAAGAACAACACAATTCTCTTTTCTTGGGAATCACTTCAGGAACTCCATAGTTTAGACATCCCAAGATAATCTTCCCAGCACCCGGAATCAAAAAGAAACTTGAATTTCTCCGATTACAGCCAAACAGCGTGATAGGCCTGCCGCAGGCGTGCCGGGAGCGGACTTACCGTGTGGTGGTGCCGGTCAGCAAGTAATTTTGGTGGGAATGGAATCGAGTGCCTGCCGGTCTAATGGGCAAATGACAACTAACACATTCAACTATCACAAAATAGAAGGAAACCAGCCATGGACGTAAGAAACCTGCAATCAAAGCTTCTACCGATACTTCTGTTGAGTGGCTTCCTGCTCGGACAAACCGACAGCGGTTTCTCGCAAGCCCGACATAAAGGGCACCGGGGTGCTTTTGGTGGAAAACACGGCGGCTTCGGCAAAATTGAACGTCTTGCCAGCGAGCTAAACTTGACCGATGTCCAGGTTGCTACGTTGAAAGACCAGCGCACCGCAAGCCAGAAGGACGCCATTCGTCTGCGCGCGGATTTGGAAGTCGCCCGTGTAGAACTGCATGAGCTGATAGATGCTGCAAAGCCAAGTGAGAACCAGGTCAGACAACATGTGGAAAAAATGGGCGATTTTCGCACAGCCTTGATGCTCAACCGCGTACTGGGCCGCCTCAAGATGAGAGAAGTCCTGACTGAAGAGCAGTTCCAGAAGCTGAAAGAAATGCGCAACGACGCGGGCAAACGGCGCGGCAAACGCGGACGTCATCACGGCCGGGGAATGGGCTTTGAAGGCGGAGACAGTCCGGATTTCGATATTGACGAAGATTAGCAGAAGCGTTCTAATCCCTCCGCTACCTGGCGTGCTCGCTAGTGTTTTCTGGCGAGCGCGCCGGTTCCTCTCTTACCATAACAGTTTCTTGATTGACCCCTGCACCAATCCGGACGATTGTTAAGACCGAGATCCTTTTTCACGCTCGCCCGGCGCCAGGTTTGAAGCTCTCTCCGCCCCGAATTCCCTTGCTCAATTTTCGCGTATTCTTATCTTAGAAGGGCATATAATCAGGCCCTAAGCAAGATTACCGAACACCGATGACAAGGAGATCTATCATGCCAAATAAAGTGACAGTTGCAGTTACGGGCGCCGCCGGCCAAATAGGCTACTCGCTCCTGCCCCGGCTGGCCTCGGGTGAAGTTTTTGGATCGGAAACACATGTCTCCCTAAGATTGTTGGAAATCCCGCCCGCCATGAAAGCATTGCAAGGTGTGGTAATGGAATTAGATGATTGCGCATTTCCTTTGCTCGACAAAATCGACATTAGCGACAACGCGGAGGAAGCCTTTGACGGTGTCAATTGGGCTTTGCTGGTTGGATCAAAACCACGCGGTCCCGGTATGGAACGGGGTGATCTGATCAAGGAGAACGGCCCGATTTTCGTAGGACAGGGCAAGGCCCTCAGCGCCCGCGCCGCCGATGATGTGCGTGTTCTGGTGGTTGGCAATCCGGCGAACACAAACTGCCTGATCGCCATGCACAACGCCAGGGACATTCCCAACGAAAGATTTAGCGCGATGACGCGGCTCGACCAAAACCGGGCTATGGCGCAACTCGCAGGCAAAGCCGGTGTTGCAGTCTCTGATGTCACCAACATGACCATCTGGGGCAATCACAGTGCGACCCAGTATCCTGACGCCGAGAACGCCCGCATCAAAGGCAAGCCGGTCTCAGAGTTTATCGGGCATGTGAGTTGGTTGCGAGGAGAGTTTATCGAAACAGTGCAGAAGCGCGGCGCCGCCATCATTCAGGCACGGGGGCTGTCATCGGCAGCATCCGCGGCCAGTGCAGCACTCGATCATGTCAAAAGCTATTTGAAGGCGACCCAGGACGGAGACTGGTTTTCGGCAGCCGTGCCATCCAATGGCAGCTACGGCATCGACGAGGGACTGCTGTTTTCGTTCCCGGTTACCAGCGACGGGCAGTGCAACTACTCCATTGTTGAAGGGCTGGCGTGGAGTGATTTCGCCAAGGAAAAAATTGCGGCTACGACCAAGGAGCTGCAAACAGAGCGACAAGTGGTTTCGGACTTACTGTAACGGACCGGTTCCCCCAGGACCTATTCATGCATAAAAAGCCCCGGACAACTATCCGGGGCTTTCCATTCTCTATTGCAGGGTCAGAGTAATCATAACTCCTTTCGTATCCCGATTGATCTCAGGCTCCAGATCTGTGACGATGTCATCCCCGGGTAACTCCAATCGTTGCTGCTGATACCGGATATCTTTGAAGTTCAATTCGACGCCAAGACCAACGTGCCTGCTGAAGAAGTAGTCCGCACCAAGCGCGACATTAAAGCCCCCTCCTTGTTGCGACAGATTGGAGCCACGTCTCTTCACTTGATAGACTCCCGCGCCAACCTTGGCATAAGGCTGCAACGGCGAGTCCGCCACAAATTTATATTGAAAGCTGAGCTCGACGCCATCAAATTCAGTAACGGCGTCGTTCAGGATCTCATCGGAGTGCTCGGCTCCGGTCAATGCGAGCCACAGAGTCGTGCGGCTGCTGAATCCGTAGCCCAGACCCAACGCAACTGTCTGGCCGTCGTCCAGTTTCTCGTTGCCATTGACACGCAATCCTCCCAAAGCGGCCATCGCTTTGATACCTTTATGCGAGAAAGGTGAAACCGACTTCTTTTCACTTTGTGCATAACCTGTTGCCGCCAGACAACCAACTATAATCCCCGCAACTATGACATATTTTGAATTGATTAACATTGCGACCTCCAGACATTTTCTTTCATCACGTTTCGTTTGCAAGACAACTGGTGTCATAACAAAAGTGATGCCATTCCCGGGATATTGGCCTAACAGTATTACTTAGCTAATACTTATGACAGACACAACCCTGCTTCTATTGTGTGAAAAAAAACAACAGATGTCGTTGTCTACCACTGCCGGTGTAAATTTTCTTTGCAACTGCTTTCTTGTTTTACTAAACTAGTTTACTTAACTTATCGCCCTGCACTACTGGAGTGACACAAGGACGAAGTAGCCGGTGTCCCCGTTTGATTATTCTTAGTGAGCCGGAATGTTAAAAGCGTTTGTTCACACAGTTTCCCCCGAAATCACTCGCTGCGAATTGACTCACAAGAAACGAGTCGCCATCGATCCGCAAATAGCTGTAGAGCAACATAAGCGATATTGCGAGACGTTGCAAGAACTTGGTGCTGAGATTATCACTCTCAGCGACAATCTCAGCTATCCGGACTCTGTTTTCGTGGAGGATAGCGCGGTCATACTCGACGAGGTGGCCGTCATTTGCAGGCCCGGCATTGCAGCGCGGCGTGGCGAGGAACAGGCAATCGCAACAGAGCTGGCGCGTCACAGGAGCATTGAGGTGATTCAGGCCCCGGCCACCCTGGAAGGCGGCGATGTCCTGCAGATGGGCAACACGCTTTTTGTCGGCAAAACAAGCCGTACAAATGAAGCAGGAATTAACGCCTTCAAAGAGATCGCGGACGTCTTTGATTACAACCTAGTTTCTGTGGAAGTGGAAGATTGCCTGCACCTGAAGACAGCCTGCACTGCCTTGAGCGGCCGTTCCCTGCTGGTAAACCCGGCATGGGTCGATATTGCAGCTTTGTCGGAATTCAATGTCATAACGGTGGACGAAACAGAGCCCTGGGCCGCCAACGTGCTCTGCATCGGCCAGACTGTTTGTGTGGCGGAGGAATTTCCTGAAACCGCAGCAATGCTACGCGACCTGGATTTCAAAGTCCGGACCATCGACATATCAGAACTCTCCAAAGCAGAGGCGGGATTGACCTGTTTAAGCCTACTCTTTAATGCTTAACATTTTGTAAAAAAAATTGAATTTCGAGGCAGGTTTTCATATATTAGAAATCTGATGAGGCAACATTTTCATATGTGCACAAATCCGCACCTGAAAGGCCTGCCAGGGTTGGAGTCCTCGAAGAGGTTCGGATTTTTTTGTTGAATCGTACACAACGATAGAATTTCGGAGATTATTATCTCCTCAAATGGAGTGAATTAAGATGGCCCCCAAAGCAACAAAGTCCCAGGAGTTCGAATACAAAGCCGAAATGAAGCAACTGCTTCAGCTTATTGTCCATTCCCTCTACACCCATCCTGAAGTATTTCTACGCGAGCTCATTTCGAACGCTTCTGACGCTTTGAACAAAATACGTTTTCGGATGTTGACCGACTCCGCTGTCGCAGACCCGGAAGCTGATCTCAAGATCAAAATAGAGGTCGACGCCCAAAAGCACACTTTCTCAATCGAGGATTCCGGATTGGGCATGACCAGGGATGATTTGATAGACAGACTGGGAACTGTAGCCAGCTCCGGAACGCTTGAGTTTTTCAAGCAAATGCAGGAGAGCGAACAACCCGCCGACGGTCTCATTGGCCAATTTGGCGTGGGATTTTACTCGGTCTTTATGGTAACCGACAAGGTCACGGTCGAAACCCGCCACTCCGACCAGGACTCCCAGGGCCTGCGCTGGACTTCAGACGGCCAGGGCAAATTCAACATCGAAGAAATCGACCGGAAAGAACGAGGAACCCGCATCACCTTCAAGCTCAAGAAACCGCACTTTGACCTGAGCGAAGAGTACAAAGTCAAGAGCGTGATCCAGAAATACTCCAATTTTGTCGACTTCCCGATTTTTGTGGGCAAGGAAGAGGTTAACAGGGTCAGTGCGCTCTGGCATCGCAAGAAAGAAGAGATTAAAGAGGAAGAGCTGGCGGAGTTTTATAAGTTCATTTCGAATGATTTCAGTCCGCCGCTGGCGCACCTGCACCTCTCGATTGAGGGCGCGGTCAACTTCAAGGCGCTCATCTTTATCCCTGAAACAGCGCCGCCGGTTTTCGAACGGGAGCACCTTGAGCGGTCGTTACAGCTCTATTCGAACAAAGTGTTTATCCAGGATGATTGCACCGAGCTTCTACCGGAGTACCTGCGCTTCCTGCGCGGCGTGGTGGATACCGAAGATCTCCCGCTCAATGTGTCGCGTGAGGTAACACAGTCGAGCCCCGCCATGGTCAAGATCAAGAATATTCTGGTGAAACGAATATTGACCTGGCTCGACAAGATGGCGAAGAAAGAGACCACAAAATATGACAAATTCTACCGGAATTTTGGTCCGATCTTCAAGACCGGGGTCAATAGCGACTTTACCCACAAAGACAAGATTGTAGAGTTGCTGCGCTTCGAAACGACCAAGACAGAAAACGACGAATTGATCTCGCTCAAAACCTACGCAGACAGAATGCAGGAAGAACAGGAAGAGATCTACTACATCTCAGGGGAACACCGCGATGTACTTCAGAGAAATCCCAACCTGGAATACTTCAAAAAGAACGAGATAGAAGTTCTGCTGCTGAGCGAACCGTTCGATGTTTTCATCATGCCATCCCTGCAGGAGTATGATAAGAAGAAAATCAAATCCATCGACAAAGCAGATCTCGACCTGAAACAAAAAGACAAAGAAGACAAGGAGGCCCTGAGTGAGGGACTTGCGAAGACCTTAATCGAGGTCTTCAAGAAGACCCTGGCCGACAAAGTCGAAGACGTCATCGCTTCCAAGCGTCTGGTGGACTCGGCGGCAACTCTGGTCGTCGGCAAGGACGGCATGGACAAACAGATGGAGAGAATGATGAAGATGATGAACCAGGCCCATCAAGGCTCGAAGAAGATCCTGGAAATCAATCTTTCCCACCCCCTTATAAAGAATCTTGGCAAACGCATTATTTCGGACGACAGCGATCCCATCTTAAGAAACAGCATTCTGCAAATCTATGATGGCGCTCTGCTCATCGAAGGGGACCTGACTTCGCAAACCGAGTTTGTAGAGCGGATGACGGAACTGATGGTGGCGGCCACCGAATAAAGAGAATCCGGGTGTTGCCCATAACTCCGTCCGGTATGAATCACGTGGAACACCAAGCAAGCAACTGTTTAAATCCTTTCAGCGGGAATGACCGGTGTCCGCCGGTCATTCGCCCGCCAAATCTATAATCTCCTGTGCTGCCACCTGCGCTCCATCGATCGCCACTTCCGGCCATAAGTCCTGCCTGACCTCCAATAACTCCTGCATGAATCCCATCCACGCACCGGAAAGAAAATCGGCCCTCGGCAGAGATTTAGCAACTGCGTGGCGTTGCAGGCCGTCCTCCAGGACACCGCATTCGATAAAGTCATCTCTCGCAACATAAAGCAGCGGCGTCCTGTTCGCTATGATATCGGTCACCAAGCCGTAACCGGGCTTGGAGACGACAAGGTCGCAGGCATTTACCAATTCCGGAAACCTGACCAGATCCGGGGCGATGTTTATGCCGTTGGGAAGTGCGCGCTGCAACCCCAGGGTGACAAACACGACATTCGGCACCGCACTCAAAGCCTGCAGATTCACACCGGCCAAGTCAGACGGACGCAGGGCGATCAAAACAGCTTTCTTCCCGCTTCTTTGTTCGAGTCCAAGCAGCTCCCGGGTTTCGGCGGCACTTCTCTCCGCCCGGCGCGCTATGAAGGGAATGTCGCGGATGGCCGGAAACGCAGAAAAGTCTCCGTGTAACGGCAACCGTAAAAGTCGGGTTGTCTTTGCGTATGATTCCCTGATCTCATCAATCGCATCCGTAAACTCCGGCAGTTCAACCGCAAAGTCTCCGTAAATCCAATCCCAGGAAAAGTTGGCTACACCGATGCCCGGGATGCTCATTCCCGCTGCAATGTCAAAGGCAATGAACGGGATGTCCGAGACAATCAGCTTTGCCCCGACCCCTTGTGCAAACTTTCTCTCGCGATCGATTATCTCAGCGCGCATGCTCAGCAGCCTCCGCACAGCCTGCAGGGTGGCGGGCTTGTCGACCTTAAAACTGGTTTGCTGCACAGCCCCAACGTCTAGGGAGCAGTTGTGTAGATCGAAATTGGAAGCCAGGTTGAGCTCTACTATCCAGGAGGGTGCATTGGTTCTAACATGAAAAAAGAAATCAGACCGGTCGCGCAGCACGGTTCTAATAACTTCCAACGATCGGGTGGCATGACCATAACCATGGCCACTAATGTAGTAAATGATATGCGCCACTGAGAACTTTCCTCTCTTCGTGATTATCCTGCGCCATTCATGAATTTGCTTCCCGTCATCCCGGAAGGTCTTTTCGGGTTAAATCCGTGTCTGTCAAATGTTGCCGCCCCTGTTCTGCAAAAATCCCTCCTGCATGGCAGGCAGCGATAGATTTTTGCGCAATGCGCTGTTTCATGGAGCATCCCGGGGATTAGTCTGGCGGAAAGTAGGGGTATTCCGCCGGAAACGCAAACCCGGGCGCCGGAACGGAGAGTTATGCAAAGTGTACAGTCCGCACGTACATTTTTCTATCGGGTTGCTGAATCCGATCTGCATGCCAGCCAAAACCTGCTCGCGCCTCGTATGCGCGCACCGGAACTGAAGGCTGTCGATTCGGTGGTCGGGTCACTTCCCGGAAACCTCGTAGTAAGCGCAAAGGACTTGCCAGGAGTGTTCAATGAATTCGGTCTGGGATGAAATGAACCGCAAGGTGGCCCTCGCCTACGGTCGCGGCGCCATGGATGAAGCTTTACAACTCGCCGAACAAGCGCTGAAAATAGCGCGCGACGCCAACGGCTCGGTGCATCCCAGTGTTGCGACATCGGTGAATAATCTGGCAGGAATCTACAAATCGCTGGGTGAGCTGGCACAAGCTGAAAAACTCTACGAAGAGGCCTGGGCCATCCGTAAGCGAACTTTGGGAGAGGACCACCCGGAGGTCGCCACATCCCTCAACAATCTCGCCGTCCTGTACAAGCAGCAAGGTGAATTCTTCGAGGCGGAGGCTTTGCACAAAGAAGCCCTGGCGATTCGGGAAAAAGCTCTTGGCAACGATCATCTCGATGTGGCGGTCTCCCTCAACAATCTGGCCGTGCTCTATGATTCCTGGCGGAAATTGCCTGAGGCTGAGGCGCTATACCGTCGCGCCATAGATATTATAGAGAAACAGCTCGGCCCGGACCACCCCAATCTCGCAACATCGCTCAACAACCTGGCCGGCATTTTTAAGACGCGGAAACTCTTCGAGCAGGCAGAACCATTGTATCAACGCGCCCTCGCCATCCGGCAGACGCACTACGGGCATCATCACCCACAAGTAGCTGTTGTTCTGCGAAACCTCGGCACCCTCTACAAACGTGCCGGCAAAACCGACTTGGCAGAAAAGTACAAAGAAGCCGCCCGCCAAATCAGAGAGCACTAGCTGCATCACAGTTACTGGTTGTTCTTTTGCGGCGACTTTAATATATTTCGCTTGAACATTTGGTCAAAAACTTTCCGAGGCCGGTCCAGCCGATTCAAATGTGTGTTACTTTGAGGAGGATGTCAACTCTATCCGTCTGTTGCGGGCTCATCTTCCTCGAAGCCAATTGCTTCAGGCCTGTTCACCTGTACAGATAAATCTATTGGTTCAACATGCCAATGGTGCAAATAGCCCATTGACGTTTGGTGTGGCCGAATCAGAGAGTCTCTACCCTTGAACAATTCGGAGGGAGAATGGAACAACAGCTAGTCAACTTCTTCGCCGCTCTCAGCAGCTATGTCTGGGGACCACCAATGCTGATTCTGCTGGTCGGGACAGGCATCTACTTGACTTTTCTGCTCAAAGGCCTGCAATTCCGGAGCCTGGGACACTCGTTGCATCTCGCTCTCATACGACGCAAGGAGGGCACTGAGTCAACCGGTGACATCACACATTTTCAGGCGCTGATGACAGCTCTGGCGGCAACGGTGGGAACCGGTAATATCGCCGGCGTCGCGACTGCCATCACGCTTGGCGGCCCGGGTGCCTTGTTCTGGATGTGGGTAACCGGTCTCTTCGGGATGGCAACCAAATACGGCGAAGCAGTCCTGGCGGTAAAATATCGCAAAACTGACAAATCCGGAACGATGAGCGGCGGTCCGATGTACTATCTTTCGGAAGGTTTGGGCTGGAAGTGGCTGGGCACTCTGTTTGCGATTTTCGCAGCAATCTCGGCTTTCGGTATCGGAAACATGGTGCAATCAAACTCGGTCGCAGATGCGGTGAATGCTAATTTTGGCATCCCCACCTGGATGACGGGCCTGTTCCTGGCCGGCGCAACCGCCGTCGTCATCCTCGGAGGGATTAAGAGCATCGCAAGGGTCACTGAGGTCCTAGTGCCGGTCATGATTCTTTTCTACTTGGGCGGCGCCGCAGTCATCGTCTTTTTGAACTTCAGTGCGATTCCGGAGACATTTGCCTTGGTGTTTAAACATGCGTTTTCATCGACCGCTGCCAGCGGCGGATTCGCGGGCGCTCTGGTTATGCAATCCGTTCGCTGGGGGGTGGCCCGTGGTGTCTTTTCCAATGAAAGCGGCCTCGGCAGTTCGCCGATTGCGGCAGCGGCGGCCAAGACCCGCAATCCCGTAGACCAGGCGCTGGTATCGATGACCCAGACCTTTATCGATACGATTGTGGTATGCAGCTTCACCGGGTTCGTGATCATCTCCACCGGTGTGTGGACCTCAGGTGTAACAGGCGCTCCGCTTACTTCAGCAGCATTCGGGGCGGGACTGCCCGGACAGTGGGGAGGCATGATCGTAGCGCTCGGCCTGATTTTTTTCGCTTATTCTACTATCCTGGGGTGGAGTTACTATGGCGAAAAATCGTTGGAGTTTCTCTTCGGCAACAAGAGTATCAAGCCTTACCGTGTGCTGTTTTGTATTTTCGTTGGGATTGGCGCTATTGCCAAGTTGGAGCTTGTCTGGGGGGTTGCCGATGTTTTCAACGGGCTCATGGCGATTCCCAATTTGATCGGCCTCCTGTTGCTTTCCAAAGTGATCGCCTCTGAAACACAAAAATACTATTATGACGTTGACAAAAATACCTGAGAAGAATTTTAAGGTGGGTTACGTCGCCATCGTCGGGCAGCCGAACGTCGGCAAGTCGACCCTTTTGAACCACTTCCTGAGCTTTAAAATGGCGTCGGTGACGCGCAAGCCGCAGACCACCCGCCATCAGATCAAAGGCATCCTGAATGGCCCCGGCCATCAGGTGGTTTTTCTGGACACGCCCGGCCTGCTCGAACCGCGCTACAAGCTACAGGAAGCCATGCTGCAGGCTGCTCACCGGGCATTGCAGGAAGCAGATCTCGCCTTGTTTATGATTGAGGCGAAAAACAAAATCGATCCGCGCGACCAGGCTAACCTAAACCAGGTGGCGCAGCTACAAAAAAAGATCATCCTGGTGATCAACAAGGTTGATCTCGTGCCCAGGCAAAACCTGCTGCCCCTCATCGATCATTACCGCCGGGCCGATGGCATCGAAACCATCGTGCCGGTTTCTGCCTTGAAGGATATCGGGCTTGACGCCCTGCGTGACGAAGCCATAAAGGCCCTGCCCGTCGGCTTTCCTTTTTATGACACCGAGCAGATTACCGACCACCCAGAGAGATTCCTGGTTTCTGAAATAATCAGAGAAAAAATCTTTCTCAGATTTGGTGATGAGATTCCCTATTCGACCACTGTTTACATTGAGGAATTCAAAGAGCGGAAGAACCGGAAAGATTTCATTCGGGCAACGATTTACGTGGAAAAGAAAAGTCAAAAGGGAATCCTGATCGGCAAGAACGGGGAAGCCTTGAAGAAGATCGGTACAAATGCCCGTGAAGACATTGAGACGACCCTGGAGAGGTCGGTTTTTCTCGAACTTTGGGTAAAAGTCAAAGAAAAGTGGCGGGAAAATGAAGCCACGCTCAAGGAATTTGGCTACCTGGGTTAGAATTGGCCATCAACCTAAAATCCCGATACCCCACCCGTGCAAATCCAGCGCTCCGTATTTTGCCAAGGTCAACTCTCCTGACCCTGCTCCTCGTCGCCACCACGTTCAATCTGGTTTGCAAAGCGCCCCCGAAAGGCGTGTTCCGGGGCCGGCAACCGCTCATACGAATAGGCATTGTGGAGGGAGAGCACGAAGTCCGGCTGAGGGTATTCAAGAATACAAGACTCGTACAGTTGCGCCGAGGCTCAGCCAAGCAAACACTGCCCGCCGGCCAATGGAAGGTCGAAGTAACCGCCTCTCGCCCAGCTCAGATGGAATACAGGGTGGCCCTAGGTACATGGAAGGACCGGCAGTCGGCCGAGCAGTTCTTAGCCTCTCTTCGAGAGAAAGGAGTGCAGGCCGAGATCAAAAAGCACGATCTTCCCGGAAACCACTCGATTCGCCAAATGCACACCGCGGTCTATCAGGTACTGCTCAGCAAGAAGTTTACGAGTGAGGAGCGGGCAAAAGAGTTCAGGAATAGCATCCGCAAGAAGACGGCTGCCGATCTGGTGAGCGTACCGGTCCGCGCGGCAGGCGGGAGATTGCGCTTTACTCAAATCGGTGGCACGAAAGTACTGGAGTTAGACCATCCCGTCCGGCTAAATACCGACCGGGCTGAGATCGCGGACATTGAAGTCGGCCACGGATTTCATTGGTCGGGCAGCGAGCAGCGAACATACGGCGGTTCGCTGGAGTTCTGGATAGACAAAACTGAAGACATCACGGTGGTGAATGAACTTCCGTTGGAGAAATACCTGCTCGGTGTCGTGCCCTCTGAGATGCCGGCCGGATTCCCGTTCGAAGCACTAAAAGCGCAGGCAGTAGCCGCACGCGGCGCAGCCATCGCAAAAATGGGTTTCCACCAACCGGGGGTCCCGTTCGACTTGTGTGACGACGTGCACTGCCAAGTCTACAGCGGATTAAACCGGCATAGCACAGAAACGACAGCAGCGGTGGAAAGAACGCGCGGTATGTTTGTACTGTACCGCGATGAGGTAATCGATCCGTACTACTCCGCTGTCTGTGGCGGTCATACCGAGCACAACGAAAATGTGTGGGCCTCGAAGCCGCAACCCTATTTACGCGGCACCCTCGACCGGACGGGTAAAAAGCTCAGCACCTCGTTGGAAAAAGAAAGCAATGCGAAGCGCTGGATCGACAGCCACCCGGATGTCAACGACAATGTCAGGGAGCACGGCGGGCCAAAGTCAGTGGAGTATAGTACGAAGTACTTCAGGTGGCAGGTTGAGTATGCCAGGGAGGACCTGGAAACCATCATTCATGACAAAACCGGCGAGCATTTCGGACAGTTGCTGGATTTGAGACCGGTCCAACGGGGTGTTTCCGGAAGGTTGATAGAACTGGAAGTTGTCGGAACAGAAAAGCGCTTCTTCGTAAGCAAAGAGTTAGCGATAAGACAGGCATTGTCAAAGACCGCACTTTACAGCGCATGCTTCTACATCCTGAAGCAAGGACGCGGAAACGAGCTGCCGGAGAGAATACTTTTCAGAGGAGCGGGATGGGGACATGGCGTCGGTATGTGCCAGGTTGGGGCGGCGATGATGGCACACAAAGGACAAAAATTTGACCAAATCTTAACCCATTATTACCATAGAGTTAATCTTAAGAAACTTTATAATTAATGATTTAGTATTCAAAGCACGGGAGCGATATTAAGATATGTTCGTCAGTGGGTGATGATGATTCAGACTACTATGCGTACTCGGATATTTTCCTCTCACGACTGAACTTGCGGGTACTTCATTGTGGTAATCGGCTACATTTCGCTTGACTGTCGACCTTAATTTTGGTAAGTTTAACGGACTTCGTATGAGAATGGTCGACCCGATATGGATGCCGAATCTTTCTTGGAGAATGATTAATGCTAGTTGCAGTAAGAGTCGACAGAGTTACCCTGGACGCACATACGAACCGATTTGTGGTTATTCTTCGGGATGATGTGCACAACAGATGGTTGCCGATTGTTGTAGGAAACAATGAAGCTCAGGCGATCGCGTTGCAGCTCGAAAGTGTTTCCCCACCTCGGCCGTTGACCCACGATCTTATCAAAAACCTGCTTGAATCTATCGAAGCCAAGGTCTCCCGCGTGGTTGTAAATGATCTGAGAGAAAATACTTACTTTGCGCTCATCAACGTAAAAATGAACGGTTCTGATGCCGAAATAGATGCCCGTCCAAGCGATGCCATCGCACTGGCGTTGCGGATGCACTCACCCATCTTTGTGGACGAAGACGTAATGGACAGGGCATCAGTGGACGATAAGGACACCGAGGTCGATGGCGAGGAAGTCAGCGTTCCGATGACGGACCTGGAAAAGCTCGAACAGGACATGCAACAGGCGATCAGCGATGAACGCTACGAGGACGCAGCCAAACTCCGTGACGAGATTAAAGAACTCAGAAAAACACCCAACGACAAGTAGAACCCACAGACGAATACGCACTTCCTGAAGCAGGGACTCCGCTCTCCATTCGCGTTTCCAACTTCCACATTTAGGTTTACTATCACATCAGTCATCTCTATATTGCTGTAATCCGTCTAATCAGATCAAATCCCCTTATAGAACAAAATTCAGGTGGCCGGAATGCCGCCACTCCCTATTCACCGGGATTAGGTGAACATATCTTCAAACAAAGAGTCAAGGATGAACAAAAAGATTATCAAAAGAATTGAAGCACTCCTCGCAACCTATCCGCATCGCACTTTCAAGCCGAAAGAATTGGCCCGAAAGCTCGGGGTCGCCAAGCCCGACTACACCAGCTTCCGCGACACCATAAAAAAGGCCGCCCGCGATGGCCTGATTGCAAAATACCGCGGCAACAGCTTTGGGACGCTGCAACGTGCGGCCGTACTAGAGGGCGAGTTACACGTTAAAGCGCAAGGATACGGCTTCCTGCTTGTCGGCGATGACAAAGACGATGTTTTCATCAGCCAAAAAAATATGGGCACCGCGCTGAACAAGGACATGGTGCAAGTTCAGCTTTATGCCCGCTCCAAGACGGCCGGCAGAAGCCGCGAGGGACGTGTCGTCAAAGTCGTCAAAAGAGCCAGCCAAACCGTCGTAGGCACATACCGCAGCACGAAGCGCTACGGCTTCGTGGTACCTGACGAACTGAAGATGTCACGGGATGTTTTCGTTCCCGAAGGCGCCTCCGGGCTGGCACAATCCGGCCAAAAAGTCGTTGTCAAGATCACTTCGTGGGATGATGCGCGGGCCAATCCGGAGGGAGAGATTGTTGAAATTCTGGGCTTTCCCGATGACCCCGGTGTCGACGTGCTCGCCGTCGTCAAAGCGTTTGACCTACCGATCACATTCCAGTCCCAGGTTGAAGAAGAGGCCCGGAGAATCCCAGCAGAAATACCGGCTAAGGAAATCGCGCGCCGCCTTGATTTGCGCCAGGAGGTCTGCTTCACCATTGATCCGCGTGATGCCAAGGATTTTGATGACGCGGTCTCCATACGCAAGCTGAAGAATGGAAATCATGAACTGGGCGTGCACATTGCTGATGTAAGTTACTATGTCCAGCCCGGCAGCCGCCTCGATCGCGAGGCCCTGAAACGGGGGACTTCCGTGTACCTGGTCGACCGGGTGATCCCAATGTTGCCCGAAAAACTGAGCAACCAGATCTGCAGCTTACGCCCCAATGAAGACCGGTTGGCGTTCAGTTGTATCATGGAAGTGGCCCCGAGCGGCAAAACGGTCAAGTACAAAATTGCGGAAACGGTGATCAACAGTAACAAACGGTTCACGTACGAAGAGGCCCAGGGAATAATCTCCGGCAAGGAGAAAGCCGTACCCTACGCGGAAGATTTAAAAACCATGCATCGGCTTAGTCTTGCCATGATTAAACGACGAAGACAACTTGGCAGCCTCGACTTCGACCTGCCTGAGGTCAGGGTTGAACTCGGCAAGGACGGCCTGCCTGTGGCCATAAGCAAACGTGAACGGCTCGACAGCCACCGCTTGGTTGAGGAGTTCATGCTGCTCGCCAATCAAACGGTGACCGAACATGTGGCTCTGCAACTGGCAAAAAACGGACAGAAACCTGCGTTTGTTTATAGAATCCACGAGCAACCAAAACAGGAAAAGATGGATGACTTCAAGGAATTTGTCAAAGCCCTGGGCCGGCCGCTGACGCAAAACGAGCCCGTAACGGGCCGGTTATTGGGCAACTTCCTCGCTGATCTGAAAGGCACGCCTGAAGAAGGCATCGTACAGGGTATAATGCTCCGTTCGATGATGAAGGCCAAGTATTCAACCAACAATGCCGGTCATTTTGGCCTTGCTTTCAAACATTACACCCACTTTACCTCCCCGATCCGTCGGTACCCGGACCTTGTGGTCCATCGCCTGCTCAAGGAATATGCGCATGGCATTGACAATGACCCCATGCCGAAGCGCAAGGCAGCTCTAACGCGAACGTCGGAGCATTGTTCACAACGCGAAATCGTTGCCCTGGATGCCGAGAGGGAATCGATCAAACTGAAAAAAGTCGAATACATGCAGCGCCACCTGGGAGAAGAATTTCAGGGCGTTATTTCCGGGGTTGTCAAATTCGGCATCTTCGTCGAAATAACCGATCTCCTGGTTGAGGGCCTGGTCCACATTTCCGATCTTGAAGATGACTACTACTTTCATGATGACAAAAACTACCGGCTGGTAGGCCAGTTCTCTGAAAAAGTCTACCGTCTGGGAGACCCTGTAAAAGTCAGGGTGGTCAGGGTTGACACGGACGAACGTGTGATTGACTTTACCTTGGTAGAATAAACTGTCTCCGCCTCAGCAGTGCTTGCCCGACCTGAATCCAAAGGAACGATTGAAACTCCGCTGCAAAACTCCCGTACCCGATAGCACAAAATGAACCGTGTAAAGTGAGTTACGCAGACAGGAGTATCAAAGCATGTTCGTAAATAAATCCGGATTCAATCCTTTTGCTGACCTTGGCCCAAAAGAAGAAAGCGCACTCAACAAGTCAACTCGCGAATATTTTTCCACGGCTGTCGAGGTCGACAGTTTAGTAAAGACCAAAGCTGACAAAGCGAATCTCAAGTTCCACTATCGCAAGACGTTAGAATTAGCGACGGTCATCGCTCTCTCCCTGGTGTTGCTGACAGCCCAGCTCGCACGGCAAGTCTCGATGGCAGCTACAACGGCTGAAACAGCAGACATCACCATCGAAGTTGCAGATATACCGCCCACAGAACAGTTGCACCGTCCACCGCCACCGCCTAAGCCGAGCGTTCCGGTCCCCACCGATTCAGAGGATATCCCGGAGGACCTGACCATCGCTTCAACTGAAATCGATTTGTCAGACATTCCTCCGCCACCTCCGCCGCCGGAGGATGACGATTCGACAATATTTGTTGCCTACGATGAACCGCCTCAAATAGTCGGTGGAATGGCTGAACTGTCAAAGTATTTACACTACCCGCGCCTCGCCCAGAAAGCAGGAATGGAAGGGATCGTGTATGTAAAAGTTCTGGTTGGGGTGGATGGCCGCACTCAGAAAGCTGAGGTCATTAAGTCTAAACCCGAAAATATGGGCTTTGAAAAATCAGCAATGGAAGCCATCTGGAAAGTGAAGTGGCAGCCCGCAAAACAAAGGGAGCAAAAGATCCGGGTATGGGTTTCCATTCCGGTACAGTTCAAACTAGTGAGTTCATAGTCTGAGCAACTGCCTGTCTTCGCCAATACATCAGAGAGCCGACTCCATGTGCAAAAAAAGCGGTGGTTCCGTGAGAACCAACCGCTTTTTTATATTTTGGCCTAATCTACCAAACACATGTTTATCATTGCCCGCTTGGTGGAGGATCCGGCGGTCGCGGCAGGCCGCGTGGAGCGCCATCGTCCTCACCGGTTAGGGCGATGGCCGTCGCGACTGAACCGCCCAGCACGCCGCCACCGACAGCCCACATCCAGGAAGCGATACCGGCACCCTTTTCCTGCCACTTCCTGCCAAGTTCTACATTTCTGAACCATTCGTGCAAGACCGGTTTTAACGCCTCTGATTTTACAGCCGCTGTCAGTGTTTCCTTTTCCCGCAGCGTTTCATCCGTCACCAACAGGCCAATAAGGTGGCCCTTCTTATTGAGGAGCGGCGAACCTTTCAATGCAGTACCGGCCGTGGCGCCAAGAATGAACTGCTGTTCCAACTCCAGGGACAATTCGGCCGAGATCGAGCTCCAGTCACGCTCTTCGGTGTGTGCCAGAATCGAGTAAAAATGGTTCAGCCGTACCGACTTCCCGGAGGCAATTGTGATGGGCTGCGCATCCGCAGGAAACCCGCGCACGCCCAGGATCGCCAGATCGAGCTCAAAGTCTACCCAGCGGTCGACTATTTTTCCCAAGAGTGGGTCGGGATACTCTTTCAATATGACCGCTACCCGATCCTGTCCTCCCAAGGCACTATTGGCCGTCAGGATAAACCCAACATCGCCATCGTGCACAGCCAGGATAACGCCCGCTCCAACATTGTTTCCACCTTCGGAAACCAATTTGACGATAGCCGGCGCCGCTGTCTCGAAACCTCGTTCGGTCAGAACGGTGTTGGCGGCGTCCTCCTGCGCAGAAGAGACGCATGACAACGCAAAAACGAGTAAGACAAAAAGCAATCTTCGTGAGATTGTCATTTCTAAACCTGTTTCCTTATTTGACTAATAGCATCTTTCGGGTTTGCTTGAATTCCCCGGCAATAATCTGGTAAATATATACACCGGAGCCGACGAGACGATTCTGTTTATCTCGCCCATCCCAAAGGGCAAGATGAAAGCCGGCAGCCTTTGGCTCATCGCTCAGGATGGTTCGGATTTCGCGTCCCAACAAGTTGTAGATCTTGAGGGTTACCCGCTCCTCCGCCGGCAATCCGTACCGAATGGTCGTAGATGGATTAAAGGGGTTCGGGAAATTCTGTGCCAACTCAAACTTGGTCGGCAGCAGATTTGTCCCAATGTTGTCAGCGATGTATTCAGTGGTTCCGACCAGGAGCGTGAACGATTTTTCGACGCCACGCGCGCCGCTGGCAAAGCTAAAAGTGGAAGAACCTGCCAGGTCGGATGAAAAATTTAATGTGGGATCGTAGAGCATGACTTTCAGACCAGCTGGCAATTTCTCCAGGCCACTAAACTCAAGTTTTACTTCAGCGTTTCTTATGTTGCTCCTGGCGACAAAAGTCCATGAGGTCCCAGTTTCAATTTGAGGACGATAATCGGAGTTGTAGTTGTTGGAGAATCTCTGCCAGTCGTCATGTGGGAAGTAGACGGAAACGAATTCACCGATGGTCGGCGGCTCCGGTTGATCTAAACGATCCCATTCAACTGCTGCGTCTTGATGGACGCCGAGAAAATTCTGAGAATCTGCTGCATGCTTGCAGCTTGCTTCTATCTGCAGTTCCCAGCCCGGGGCGAATGTGAGTTTGCTGAGAGTGCTGTCATCATCGGCCGCCTCCACCGGTGGAAAAAGCAATTCCACGTTCTGGCTCTCAAAATTGAAGACAAAATATCCTTCGTACGGAGTAAGCACATCCGCCTGCACGTACGTGCCGCGAAACGCATACGGCCGGCTAACCAGCGGATCGCCGCTGGCCACCACGACATCGTCCCAGGAGACGGAAAACGCAAACGGGTTTGCCACCTGATTCCAGCCAGGGGTAAGCGCCACCGAGGCATCGTCATCCGGCGGTAGCGACCTGCCGCTACCAAAATTGACCGTCCTGTTCTCTGCGGAAATGACCCAGTACGCCTTACCCGGGTCGAAGTGAAATGAGCCTCCGTTTAGGGAATCCAGCTCGACGTTGGTGCTGTCCTGGTATTCAAACAATCGCCAACTAGTCGTGTCGGGCGCCCCGAACCCTGAAGCGGCAAATATCGAATCTACCCGGGGCTGAACCAGCAGGTTGGGCGCCGCAAGCATCGAATACGAAGACTGCTCAAATCCACGCGTGAGACCGGCACTTTGAACGCCGGCGGTAAAGCTAACCACAGTAGAAAAAGTGTCGGAGTTGCTGACTGAGCCAATGCTGTCCGTTGCGGCAATGTAGTATTCGAGTCCTCTTTCCGTCACAAAGCCGCCCGGGATCTGCCCGGCAAATTGACCCGGGCCGGTGCGCTCCATCTGTACGGAATCAAAGCGTCCGGCACCGCCGCGGCGAAAAGTCAGCCGTAACTCCTGTACGCCGCTCAAGTCAGTGGCTGATGCCACAACTGCTAGCGAGTCACCAGCAGAAGCCACGGAAACCGGGGTTAGATTCACTTCCGGGCCGACCGGTGCGGTCAGCGTAAACACTTCGCTTTCACTCCGGATAAAGGGCGCCTCGACCACGGAAAGCCGCAGGACGGCTTGCGCGGCGGCCGGGCCCGGAATCGAAATCGTGACACGATTATTTTCAGGCGTGCTGTTTGGCAGGGCATCGAAAAGAAGGTCGTAAGTCTGGCCGCCGTCGCGCGACAGCTCGATTCTAACACTATCGATCTCCGCAGTGGCGGTCCAGGAGATCGTTCTTGAGCTACCGACTTCCCAGGCAGCGTTGCGCAGCGCCGTCATGATTGTCAACGTACGGAACTCGCCAAGGACGCCGGTTTTGCTGACCCGCTGCGCGAAGACATCCGGATCGCCAGTCCGGTGGTCTTCCCAGGTCACGATGGCGCCGCCGAGCCCATCATTGGTGATGGCTGCCATTTGCTGGGTACCCGTAGCTGTGGAAACCGCTACGCCCGTCTCAGTCCACTTGCGGGCTCCGGACGGATCCAGGGACTGAGCATAAATATCGACGTCTATATTGCGGTCATCCTCCCAGGTGACCAGGGCCTCACCGTCAAGATCGATTGCCAGGTCCGGGTTGACTTGATTGCCCGCATTGAGTGCGAGCTGAACGTCGCTGCCCCAGGCGCTGCCATCATTGGCCAACCGCTGTCCGAAGATACGATTGTTACCTTCCACTGAATTCTGCCAAACCAGATACGCTGCACCTCCACCAATGTCGACGGCCCGTAGATTCTGTTTTTTTCCGGAACTGCTTGCGATGGTCCGAACCGGCGGCGACCAGACTTGTGAACCGTCCCGGTCCAGGCGGCTGGCCTTGAGGTCATCCGTTCCCGGGCCAGATGGCTGCAGCCAAATGACAATTGCCCCTTCGTTGCCGTCCTGGATGATTGCCGGAACGGTACCACTGGTGACGGCCTCACCGACAGCCACTTCTCCTGCGCTCCAAATGCTACCCGCGCTTGACAAGCCGCTGACGAATAGGGTAGTGTCGTTTCTGCTGTCGACCCAAGAAGCAATTACGCCGCCGCCCAAGCCTGGAGCAACGGTCGGCGGCAGATTCGGCTGCCTGCCTTGCGCGTTGTTGTTGATGATTCGCTGTTGCGGAAAGAAACGCGGCATGCCGTCACCATCAATGATTTGCAGGCTGATGACATCGTCAAACAGTGAGCTTGTGTAAGAGGCAGTAATGATCCCTGATTGGCTGCTTACCAGCACGGCCGGGGCAAAGTTGTTGGCCTGGTGCGCAAGCGTTGGAAAAGCCCAGAGTGATTGACCGGCCAGGTTAAACTTTTGCACAAAAATCTCATTTATCGATGAATTGGTGCGGCTGTCTCTCCAGGCTATGACAATACCGCCGGCATGAGCGACGAGTGCGGGACATTCCTGCCGCCCTTCTCCCAGCGTGAGCCGGAGGCCGGTTCCAGACCAGGCCGCTGTGCCCGATGCGTCGAGGCGTTGTCCATAAAGATCGCTGTCGATATTGCGTTCGTCCGCCCAGACGATAATAGCCCCATGATTGCCATCACTCAGGATTTGGGGCGCGACCTGGCGCGTGTTTCCGGCTACACCGATGGCATTGTTGGTGGCCGGATCATCAGACCACTGCGCGAAAGCAGTAAATGGCGCTAGCGCCGCACACAGACTGCAAGAAAACCACGCAATGCCCCGCAAGGTACCATTCAATTTACTGTTCTTCATTTTAGAAACGGGTCTGCCTCAAGGTGAGAGAATCTAAACGGCGCAATAGAACACATCCGAAATTCTCTATGTTTTGTGAGGAAAATACAAATATGGCAATAAATATAGTATTTTCGCAAAAATTGTCAAGACGTTTACGCCAAAACTGTTACTATTTGTTAGCAAGACGCTTCAATTGGCCAAGAGAATTCGAATTAGATTCCGAAATTCCGGTCTTATCCTGGCATCGTCATTGTATTTGATCAGCAGGTCGGCCTTTGCGTCACCATTTATGTGCAGGGCGGTCACCAGTTCTCCATCCTGAGGCAGAACAATATCCTGCCTTCGCGCAACCGTGGAACTGAAAGCCCCCCCTGCCTGACCCGGAAACAGAACGAGCCTGTTGGTTTCGCTGCTCATCATATCCAGACGGCCATCTCCGGTAAAATCCGCAACTTCATAAACCGGCGAAGTGGCGCCACCACTGTAAGAAAACTTCATTCGTAACTTGGTCTTGAAATCAGGTTTGTCCGGGTAGGTGTTCTTTTCATCCATGATATAGCCGCTATTCTCGATTACCAGGCTCTTGGTCAGCAACATCCGGACCAAATTGGCGAGCCCAACCCGGACCGCCGGAACGAGCAAATCGTAGCGGCCATCCTGATTCAGGTCCAAAATATCCAGAACCAACTGGGTCCCGACAGGTCGCACGACCTGATCCGGCACGGCGCTGAATGACAATCCCCTTCCTGAATCCAATGACACCGGCCTGCCAAAATGAATCATCAGTTCGGTCGTGGGGTTCATGATACTCTCTTCCGTGGAAACGCGGGAGGCAACGATATCCAGAAGGCCATCATTGTTAAGATCGATCACGCGCATCAGGTAGCGGCGCACGCTGTCGTCTCCTATTCTGGTTCTGTGGATCTTGTCTCCTTGCCAAATCTCGCCGTAGTCCAGAGGAGTTTGAAAGCGTAGCGAGTCGGTAATGATCCCGTCCGCGTTCTGACATAAGACGACCAAACTGTCACGGTAAATCGCAACCAGATCCTCTTGATTATCCCTGTTGAAGTCCTGCCACGTGATGTAGGGAGTTGCGTACGCGGCTATTGCGCGAGCCCCGGCCGAAAAACGGCCGTTGAAGCCCACGCCATAATCGACGTCAGCCCGCAATGCCAGATGGTGCTCCTGCCATTGCGACTCCATCCAGTAGAAAATGCTCGCCTGCCTGATGCCGGGAATAAAAACTTCATCCGGGCCCTGACCATTAACATCTCGGACAAAATCGAAGGTGACGGTAGAGTTCATGTCATGCAGCATGAAAGCAGACTCGCGGCGCAACAAAGGAATCGCTGACAGAGCAAAGCCCGCCTCGGTCCAGGAATAAAACTGCACCGAACCCGGCGTGATGAACACAAACTCCTTAGTCCCGTCACCGGTAACATCACCGACATCGAACAGGACGGTGCTGTCGTCGAGTTCGAATTCCTGCAGGGCGGTTACCGCAAACCCGTCTGCCCGCTGCGTAAAAATAGAAATCGACCGTGTGGACTCGCCGGCGACGCCTCGCCGTTGCAGCAACATCAGGTCCTTCAGACCATCATTATTCAAATCTTCGATATGATAACGAAGGAATTTTCCGCTGCAAGGTAGGTCGAAGGCCCGGAACATATCCTTGCTCAACAGAATACACGGCTGCCAAAGCATGAGACCGAACAACGCGGTAACTAAACTGATCCGTGCCATCATCTCCTGCAGGTAATAGTGGAATTTCTCCCCACATTCATCGAAACACACAAAATCACGGCCTCATCGTGAAATATAGAAAGGCTTTGCTGCGCCTACTGCTCGCTTTTCAGCCAGATTGGGCAAAAATTTACCAACCCGTGTCACGCTATCGGTACGCATCGGGCAGCTTGCGGTCAGAATTACGCATAAAAATTACGAAAAGCGAACAAATCAAACAATGGCATACTCCTTGCCGTGATAAACCGCATTGACTTTCTATGGCCACCTACCAAGGGGAATAAATTACATTAAATGCACTGGTGAATCTCCGGTTTAGCAAGCTCGGCCTCTGCGCTTGCATCTTTGCTTTGACGCCAGTTGCCCCGGGTTTCAGTCAGGGCGGCAAAGACAGGGTGGCGGTCGAGGGTTCCCTGGGATTCACTTCATACAGTAAGTCACTACCGGCCGTAAATGGCCTGTCCATCAAGTTGGCAGTGGACTACGGAATCAGGAACTTTCTTCGACTTGGAATGAGCTTCTCAGCGAACCCGAACCGGCAAAGAACTACAACAGCGATATCTAAAATAAACACAGACCTGATGGTATACAAGTACAACATGAATCTGACCTTGATTAAACCCGGAACCACCCTGGCGACAGTGCGGCCTTTCGTAAAGGCCGGAGCAGGTGGCCTGGTTTTGAATCCGGGAAAATCAGTCTTACCACTTGGAGCTGGCAGAACGCTTACAAACGAACCTGCAACCGAGCATAAGCTTGCGATGACTTTGGGGGCCGGTCTCCATGTTGCGATTAGCAGTGTCTGGGATGCTGTCTTTCACGTTGATAAGTCCTTCTTTCGGATGAATCGAATCGCTGCCGGTGAGGTCACGGGACAGACCTGGGCCAGCGCCACGTTCCTCGGTCTTGGCCTGTCAGTCCGGTTTTGAGCATGAGATATCTTTCACAAATGACCGTAACTAAACCACATACCCTGATTAGGGCGCTACTTTTTTCAGCCGGGACCCTGGTCACGACCCATGGGGCGCTGGCGCAGCACGCACGCATCGCCAAAGATGGCGTCAAAGTCTACGCATTGCCAGCTAAAGAGCAACCGGTGGTGCAAGTCCTCGCCAAAGGGGATACCATTCGCGTCCTGGGGCAACGCAACAACTGGGTCAAGGTTCAAGCGCGAGGTGGCAAAAAGGGCTGGCTCCTGCTCCCGGAAAGCACGGCGACGGCCAAAGAGACCACGAGTAGACGGAGCAACGCTCCTGGCCAGCAAAACCGGGACGCATCAGTAAACGGGACCTCACTCCCGCAAAATCGGCCTGAGGCGGCTGACCTGATACAGAACCGGAACACGCTGTTGCAGAAAAACAGGCACTACCGCAGATTCGGCTATACATTCGGTATTGGCATGCTCGAAACCGATTTCACCTACAACTGGAAATTTATTTTTCATCAAACGCCAAGGCTTGCTTTGGAAGGTTCGTTCAAGCATGCGCTGGGGAACGCAGCCAGCTCTTATTTGATGATGGCGAATCTGTCTTATCTGTTGTCACGGTCGCAAGGGCGGGATTTCTTGCCTTTTGTCACCGGCGGCCTCGGCGTCATCAATACCGTACCCGAAAGAAGCGTTGACAGTCGGGGCGTCTCCCACATGGCGCTCAACTACGGCCTCGGCGCCAGAAAGCGTCTCAGCAGGCGGATGTCTCTCTTGGCAAATATCTCGCAGTATACGGTGTTCGTCGGCAAGGGGATTAACAACTTCAGAGAAGTCACGGTCGGCCTTCTGGTCGGGACATTTTGGGACTGAACATGAGAAAGACACGTAGAAACCTCCTCCTGCTATCGCACCTGGTCGCGCTCGGCTTATGCCCGTCGCTTGCCGCACAGCCCGCAACTGACCACGAGATCTTCTTGTTCAGTGGTTTCTATGCCCCTGACCGTTTCCAGAACTCGCTGGCCCTGGGACTGCGCTACGAACACCATTTCGACGAACGGCTGGCCTTTGGCGCTGCTCTCGGCTTTGCCAAAGCCGGGCAGGATTTCTTTCAGCAGGCAGGGCTGGCAGCGCCGGAGCAGGGCAGTTCTACCGTGATTTACTACAACGGCAGAGTCACGCACTCGCACCCATTCGGGGCCGTCATACCGTATCTGGTCGCGGGCCTGGGCATCACCAGACAGCATTCAGAATCTAATCTGACTTTCAATATTGGCTTGGGAACGAAGTTTCCCATCGGGCGCTCGACCTTTCTGCGCTACGAAATCAACGACTACATCTTCTCCAGCGGGCAGGGTAACACATCCTGGACCAACAACAACCTGGAGATTTCGCTCGGTATTTCATTTTATCTGCAATAGAACTAAGCCAGGGACGACGTTTTGAACAGCTTGCATCGACATCCGGGAAAAGAACAACATGGTCTTTGCAGAACTACAAAATGGCTGCAGGCTTTCCTTATTATGGTGGGCGCGACCCACTTCGCTTGTCAGGGCGGCCTGCCGGACGATCTCATTCAACAGGAGTCGCCCACAGGGATTATTTTCGTGAAAGCTACGCGCACAAATACTCTGAATCGCTTTTCAGCGGGCGGGAACCTGTTTTCTTTAATCCCGGCCTCGCCAAGCGGGAAGCTCACCAACCTGACCAAGCTGGCAGATGGCGACGTTTGCGATCCGGAAATCTCATTCGACGGCCTGCGGGTGATGTTCTCCATGCGCCGCAACCGGAGCGACAGTTTCAACATCTATGAAATGAATGTGGACGGCTCCAACCTGCGGCAACTGACTTTTGAGCCGGGTCAGGACGATTTCGATCCGGTCTACCTGCCCAACGGCAAAATCCTGTTCACGTCCAACCGGCCGGACTTCCGGGATGAGTACAACCGGCAGCCCGTTGAGGTCATGCATGTGATGGACTCGGACGGCTCCAATGTCGAATGCATCTCATTCAACGCCAGTGACGACTTTGATCCAATCGTGATGTCTGATGGCAGAATCCTCTACACGCGCTGGGAGCACCATGGCCCGATAAACCGCTTTCCCCTGTTCTTCACCAACCCGGACGGGCACGGCACGTTCACTTTCTTCAGCCCGCATCGCAAGCGCAGTTTCTTTCATCCCCGCGAGATGGCCGACAACCGGATCGTCGCGGTTCACTCAGCCATGGTCAATGGCGACCGTGGGCCCATCGTTATCGTCAAAAAAACGACTGCGGCCGGCGAGCCGGAGGCGGACGGAGACTTCCTCAATATCACGCCCGATATCGAAACCAATGGGCCGCCCTATGAAAAAGGGGCTTTCAAATATCCGCATCCGGTCCCGGCGGACGAGAGACTGGTGGTTTCATACTCGCCCCGTTTCGGGACGTTCAAAGACGGAAACGACAACATCATTGAAGAAATTGCACCCGACTACGGACTCTACACCATCGCGACGGACGGCAGTGATCTGCGCCTGCTTTACAATGATCCGGATTTTCACGAGCTGGACGCGGTTGTGATTGGCGACCGTCCTATCCCGCCGGTCATCCCATCCGAGCTGGACAAAAGCCAGGACTCGGGCGTTTTCCTGGTGAGAAACGTCTACTTCCGGCAAGACGGTGATGGCCAGGTGCGGCCCGATCAGTCTATTCAGGAAGTAAAACAAGTCCTGGTGATCGAAGGCATTCCGGTCCCGAAAAATGATCGCCGGGCGGTCGGGATGACCAACTTCGAGCAGAAGCGCATCATCGGGTTCGCGCCGGTGCAGGCGGACGGTTCGTTCAAAATACGGGTGCCGAGCAACATTCCGTTGTCCTTTAACACGGTTGATTCACTCGGGCGGGCGCTCGTGGTGAAACGCAATTGGGTTACGGTCCGGCCGGGCGAGCAGTTCACCAAGTGTACCGGCTGTCACGGCCCGCGGGGACAGGCTCCCGGAAACAGCGTCCCGATGGCGGACAATTTCCCGCCGACAGATTTGAATGTCGCCCTCTCCGACAGGGAAGACGTCAGCTACGGCGCTGCCATCGAGGCAATCGTCGCGGCAAAATGTCTGTCCTGCCATTCCGGCGCAACGCCCGCTGCCAATCTCGATCTTGCGCTGGAAAAATCCATTGAGCAGGAAACGTTCTCAATTGGCTATGTCAATCTCATGCGTGGCGACGGCCTGGTACGGGCGCCCTTTTCCAGGCGCAGCAGACTGGCTGACAAACTGTTGGGCATCGAGGAGTTTCAGGGAGGCGGGCGCCACCCGGATGCCGAAAATACCCTAGCGGATACCGAGTTACGACAAATACTGAACTGGATAGATCTGGGCGCACAATACCGTTAGCCACATGAAAAGAATGATAAAACTCAACGCCCTGGCTCTACTGGCTGCGCTCACAGCCGCGCCGCTGCAGGCTAAGCAACCGACAGTTGGTAGCCGCGCGGTAGATTTTACCCTGCAAAAATTTACGGGGGAACGCCTGACCTTGAGTGACTTGCGCGGCAAGGTAGTCCTGCTCGATTTTTGGGCGAGCTGGTGCGGGCCCTGCCGCGAGGAGCTGCCCTATCTAGATCTCCTCAACAAAACGTACAACGACAGGGACTTCGCCGTGGTGGCCGTGAACATCGACAACGATTTGGAAAACGCAGTGCAGTTCTTGACGCAACACAACATCGCGCTCAACGCCGTTTGGGACAGAAACAAGAAAGTCGTATCTGCCTACGACGTTGCGACCATGCCAACCACCTTTCTGATCGACAGGAGTGGCTGGATTAGAGCCGTGCATGCCGGCTTCAAAAACGAGCAGTACGAAATTTACAAGAAAGAGATTCAATACCTGCTGCGCGGCGGTCAAAGGAAGTCCGGTCGTGCCAGGCAAAAAGAACAATCATCGGAGCTGTAGAATGCGCGACTTGATTATGCTGGCGGTTACGGGCTTTGTCCTGATTATTTTCGGAATCATCCTGCAGGGATGTACAACGGTGAAGCCCTATGAACGCGAACACCTCGCTGACCGGGTCATGCAGTTCGACGCCTTTGCTGAAGAGGTAATGCTCGAACGCCATTTTCTGGAGACTCGCGAAGGCAGCATTGGTGGGAACGGCGGAGCAGGCGGTGGTTGCGCCTGCAATTAGCAGACGTCCACTATAATTGAAATGATGCAGCGGACTATTTTTCAGGGATTACTTGTCCTTATGGTTTTCATGCCACACACGATTCTGATTTCCGGCGACAAGGTTAGCGTGCGCACCAACATCTTCAGTGACAACACCGGAACCTCGGTGCAATCGCCCGCAGTCGAGCTTGTCAAGCGTATCATGAACGATGTTGATTTCTTGCTGCGCTATAGCATCGACCGTGTGATCATTCCGCCGATTCGCGGCCTGGCTGCGGCGCCTTCACCCACCGACGCGATCACGGGCGCGTCCCGGCCGGTAGACGGAGAAGATCCGGCCAGCGCGTCCTTCACCAAAGACAGAAACGAGTTCAACCTGGGGCTGGCAGTGCCGGGTTTTCAGGCCCGTTACTACTTCAGCACCGAAAGCGACTATACGGGCCGCATGGTTTCGGTGTCCGCCAATGGCGATTTTGCTCAGAAGAACACCAACATTTCCGGCTCATACAGTTTTGGCTGGGATGACGTCGAGCCGCTGGGCTCCGACACTTCGCATACGAAACAGGCACACAATTTTAATGTTACCCTGACTCAGGCCCTGCGCCCGGACTTAATCGGCCGTGTCGGCATAGATTACTCATTCGTGGATGGTTTTCAGAGCAATCCTTACCGCACGGTTAATGCCGGTGGCGGGATTTTTCTCGAAAACCATCCCCTCGAAAGATCGCGCGCTGCCCTGTTTCTCAAACTGAACCGCTACTTCACCACGGAAACCGCCTTAAACTTCGAATACCGGCTCTATCACGACGATTGGGATGTTCAGTCGCACACGGCCAACTTCATGTACTACCAGTACTTCAGCGACAAGGTCTTGATCCGGTATCGCTACCGTTACTACACCCAGAGTGAGGCTGATTTCTTTCGTCCAAATTATGCGGCACCGCAGCAGTACATGACATCAGATTATAAACTGGAAAAATTCAACGCCCACATGTTCGGCTTCAAAGTTGAATACAAGCTCAGTGACCTCTTTGAGGAAGGAGCGCTTTCGTTCATGTCATCCGGCAGTTTCGAGGCAAAGTACGAGCGTTACTTTTCGTCCAACGATTTCACTGCGGACATATTTCAACTGGGCCTTGTGTTCAGTTACTAGAGAGATGATGATGATAGCACGTTTTCGGCAACCCTTAAGACTTTTGGCAATGCTCCTGCTCTGCTCAGTCCCCGCCGGCCTGTATTCCGGCGGAAACACGAGTCCGGCCAAATTGGGTTTGAACCGGGCGCAGATGGACGATAGGGGTCTGTTAGAGTTAACCATAAATTTGATCGAGCAGGGCTTGGCTTCGGGCGACGTCACCACGCTACAGCCATTTCTCTCCCCTGAAGTGCGGCAATCTGATTTTGTCACCCAAAAGAAGTTAAGCCAGGTTAAAGAAAGTGACAGTTTTGCCTCATCAAAACAGTCGACGCTGCCGAACCTAGGAATAACCAATTCAACCATAATCTTTGATGGCTCGGACAGAGCGTCGGTTACAGCGACTCTGACTCGTCATGACTTCATTTCAAAGACAAATTATAGCTTGAACTTTCGCAAGATCAACAATCAGTGGAAATTGGTACGTGCCACAGAATTGGCGCACGTATCCGAGATGGCGCAAGCCGGAAGCCCCACAACCGGCCACGAGACAGCCGAGTTTGAATTGTATCGTGACCCGGGGGCGAATGGCGCTACGTTATCAAGACGCGCAATCAGCGACGAACACAAGATAGCAATCCTGACCAGAAGCGTCACCAAAGAACAGTTGGAGCGGCAACTTTTCAGCAAGCCGTATGCTGCGACCCTGTTTTCATCGGTTACTCAGCTTGAGAAGGCGCCCTTCTTGTCGGCGCAATATGTTTTGATGGTTACCGACCCGGCCTGGAACCGGATCATTTATGGCGATTATGACGGCTGGATAAAAGAGTATGGACAAACAGTAGCGGGCCCGGAGGAATTAAACCGGCCGCACGGCATAGATCGGGACGTAAGTGGTACCGTCTACGTCGCGGACACGGGGAATGACCGCGTTGTAGTTCTGAGGTTGAAAGGAAACGGTGCTGGCACCCAATTGCAATATCAGTTTGATTTCGGTTCGGGCCAGCTCAACCTCCCTTACGATGTCGCCTGGGATGACTCAGGCACACCATTTACGGATTCCGATGATCTTCTCTGGGTTGCCGACACGGGGAATGACAGGATCGTAGCGTACGCAATAAAAAATGAAGCCGCCGCAGTACGCTACATCTACGGCAACACAGGGAAATCTGTGGGCATGTTTGCACGCCCGCAAGCCATTGCCGTCGGCCGGTTTAACGGCATCAGTAACGGACAGCTTTATGTCGCGGACAGTGGCAATCGCAGAGTCGTCCGCCTGCTGGTGACACCCGGTCGGGTGAAATGGCAAGGCGCTTACGATGGCCAGGAGGAAAGTCAATTCACCTCTTTAGATGTGGACCACTGGGGTAACGTCTATGCCAGCGACCGCAGCTACCGCGAGGTCTGCAAACTCAACTCGGCCCTGGCGCCCATCACGCGAGTCCGCGGTACTGAGAACTCGCTGGTGTCGCCGGTCAACTTCAGTGTCACTTTTGGCCGGGTGCATGTCGAGGCGGAAAACCGGGACTACTGGACGGGGTACGACCAGGCCCTGAGTCTGGGACAATGGTCCGAGACTTCGGGCGCGGAACGTTTTCAACTTGGTCTCGAGCTCGATGACTTTGCGGTAAACCTCAGTCAGGAGCTGGACCGGGTGAGCCTCGCCGCTACCGTGACGGACCAAGCCAAACTCACCCTGAAGATCATTGATGCGGAAAGCAATGTCACGGTGCGGCAAATCCCGGTTGGCTGGGTCATACCCGGCGCAAAAAGCTTGGACTGGGACAGGCGGGATGACTCCGGTTGGCCAATCGCACCAGATTACTACCGGCTGCAACTGACCGCCGAGTCCAGTTATGGCAACACTACGGTTATCCGCGAAACACCGGAACTCTACCTGCCGCTCTATTATCACGAAGACAGCGGCAGTGATAGATATCATGATTCACATTTAGTGCAAGGAACACGCAATACTGATTGGGGAACTGCTCCAAGCCAAAGCAGCGCAAAACACCCCTCGGAAGTCATCTATCGCTTTTCCAATCTAAACCCAACTGCTGAGTACGAGATTAAAGCCCAATTCAACAATGAGGTAGGCTATCTGAAGCAACGTATAACGGTAGATGATCATATGGTAGACGAAATGATTTTGCCAGACGGGTTAAACCAGGTTGAGTGGAAGATGCTTCCGAGGGAAACTTATTCTGACGGTGACATCACCATCCGCATCGCGAAAATTGCCGGGGAGGACGATGCTTTTATTTCCCAACTTTGGCTGCGCGAAGCGGACTATGACCCCGCAAGTCCGCCGGTCCTGCAGGAGAGTGCCATTGTCCCCACGGACTATAGCTTGTCACAGAACTACCCCAATCCGTTCAACCCATCCACGACCATTCGTTTTGACGTGCCTGGTGAGGTCTCGGATAACGTAATATTGAAGATATTCAACACGTTGGGACAGACCATCAAAACACTGGTTGACGAACCGCTACCGGCCGGCAGTCATTCAGTAGTTTGGGACGGCCGTGATAGCGTAAACCGCCCCATCGCAACCGGAGTGTACTTTTACCAGTTGCGCGCGGGTGATTTTATAGAAGTAAGAAAAATGGCTTTGACGAAATGACGTTGGCTTGTCCAGCGTATTTTTCATAGAACCCTCCCTCTATCCCACCCACTAATTGAGCCAGAGGCCCGAATCGTCAGATTCGGGCCTTGTTTTTTTCTCGGGTGCGCGCCAATTGAACCGGTAGCAGTAAGCAGACGAAACCGTCTATTCCGGGGTAAACCAGCCTCCCCTGTCGTGTGGGGATATCCAGACACTTATCCCACTTTGGCAACACGACTTGCCAAATTATCGATAAAGCAGAAAATTTCGTCTTGAGGAAGGTCAGTTCACAAGGCGGGATTGAAACAAGACGAGGCCCGAATCGTCAGATTCAGGCCTTGTTTTTTTACAGTAGAACCTGAATGTTGGCTCGAAAGTCAATTTTGCATGCTTGACCTTTTTGGGTGTATTGTGCCCCACAGAAACCGAACTCACTGCTGCTCCCTCAATGAGATCCGGACAATGCAATACACAACGGGGATTTAATCCCGGCTATCTTTGTCACTACTTGTTCAGATATTTCCCCCGAGTAGATTTCCCCCTCCAGAAGCACCTCGTTGTTCGCATCCGCTAACACGACTGTCCGCCCCTCATAGCTGGGCTCAAACCCGGACTTTATCTTGAGACCTATCAGTGTCACATCCCCTTCTTCACCCTCCCATAGAGTGATGATGTATTCATCCCTTTCAATCTGAACGAACTTTTCGTCAGCGAGATACCGGAATGGCATGGGCTCCGTGTTTGACCGGAGAGATTCCGCCGCCAGACTGTACAAATCCGCCGCATCAAAGGTGGGAGCCATCGGCACGGGCGGTGCCGGAGTTGAGACATCATGCAGTACTCCGGTTGCCAGCGAAGACTCAACCAGGTCAAAGTAGGCGGCTGCACAGACATCGCACTCAAACAAATGTCTGCGCAGCGTTGGTTGGTGTCGCTTTTTTTGAATGTGGCCCTGTTGCTGCAGGTTTATTTCTGTTAAGAGAAACTCTCTTAGAATTGTTTTGACTGACGGACAGTCGAGCGGCTTAACAGAGCGTATTTTCATAATCTCTTGCCTGGCAAAACCATATGCTGGTGATTAAGGCGAGAGGGATCAATCCGATCTACAGCCTGCTTAAACCGGCTCCACCGTTTGTCGACCAAGTTACGGCAGCGTAAGTAAGCGCTGAGCTTCTCGTAAGCTTCGTCAACTTGCTCCACTCGAGGTGATACCCTCTTTTGGGTTTTGTGGGCGTTCATAAGCTCCCTTTGCGTTATTCGTCTTCGTCTCCCGTTTAGCTCCCGCACAGTAAAGCTTATACCCAGGACATGGCAGTACTTGCTGCGCAGTTCGTCGGCTAGTGCAAATCCGCAAAGCTCTCTCATCAGAAAGACCGGGAAGGATTCAGGACAAATTTGTTTCCCGAGATCTACCTGGCTGTCATGTATGATCTCGTCCAGCAATTCTCCGATCGCGCGGTCGCGGATTATCTCCACCGGCGAGCTGGTCCCATCAATCCGCTCAGACTCAATAGTGAGGTTTGCAACCTCGTGTTTTATGAATGTGACGATGGCTTGAGCCACCTCAGCTAGATTATTATCTCCACTTTTACGCAACCTCTCAGCGGTGTACGAATAGTGAAAGACAAGATTCCCGATTGCAAGCTTCGTTTCAACTCGCTTGATTCCCTGATCGCGCTGGGACAAAAATGCCGCGCTCAGATCATCCTCAAAGGAAATTTCCGTTCTGAAGTGCCGCTGCTTTGCTTTGATGCCGGCAATGAGGGTACGAATGTATATTTTCTTGAAATAGGCATTAAACTCGGGGCAGCCTTGCCATTCGCACTGGCCGGATTGAACCGCCAAGTCTATTTTTTCCCACGCTGCATAAAAGGCTTCGTGTGCAACATCCCTGGCTGACTCACCTCCGTCCCGATATCCGAGAAAAGCAGGCAAGCAGAAATGGTACCCGATTGGGGTCTTTAGCTCCCAAAGACGGGCCCAAATAGTTCTGCGGGCAACCTCATCTTGTTGTTGCCAACCGTGAAACAGCTTTTCTTCTGGAAAACAGGCCATCAGTGACTCCTTGAAACGCTAACTACCATATAATGCTTTCCCGGGTGCTTGCATCTGACAAAAAAGAAAAGAAACCACTCTACCCCGCCGTTTCCTGCATTCCTAATGCGGCCCGGACCACTGGCAACTCCCGTACGACGTGCCCGATTTGCTGAAACCATAGCCAAAGTCGATCTCGCCATTGTAAAAAAACAGCAGCTTATCGCCGTCTGCACTGTTGGTCGTGACCATAGCCGCCACTGTGTATTGCATCTGTAATGCAGTCCCTATCAACCTACACTCTAAAAGGAGCAATCCCATGAAGATCACCCGGAAGCAATTCACCGGAAACGAAAACCACTCGGTTACCTATGCCGAGGCAATTGACTTTGTCCGGAAATACCGGGCGAACCCCAACCCGTACAAAACCGCTGCCGGATATTTTGACGGGCAGGTTATCCAGGCCTTGCTGGACCAACCCGATGCGGTCGGATTACGCTACTATTATGGCCTCACGGAAGATGAACGCAAGGTGCTGGTGCTGGTGGGAACGAACGCCGAACGACAAGACATCCTCAATGGTGAGCCGGTGAAACGTTCCGCATTCAAGCCGGCGTTCACCGCGGACGGCGATTACGACGGCACCCAAATCGAGCACGGAATCGCGCTGGAAGACGCGGCCCGCCTGACTGCCCGCTACCGGCAGTTTCAGCAACCGGAACAGCCCAAGGGCGGCTTCTTTGGCAAGCAGGCCTTTCAGCAGATCCTGGCGCAACAGGACTGTGTCGGCATCCGGTTCCTTTTCGGCGCTAATGAAGATGCCACACCGGTGATAGTTCTGGTTGGTGTTGACAAATTTGGCGCGGATATGTTTTTTGGCCATGTTATGGAGTTTTCTGCGCTTTGTCCGCCTTTTTGCGGCTATGATGACATTTTGAATACGGGTCTAAACGCATCCGCGGGTTCCGTCGATGCCGACTTTGAGCCGGCATATGCCATAGCCGCTTAGGTGAAAAGTAAACTCTGACAGGGTTTTCAGCCCTGTCAGAGTTCAAGTCTTGCTCTTACACCTCCATTGGGCAATTCTGCTCTGCTGCAGATCAAATCCTTGCCAAATAGTCCATCCACTTTTTTGCTTGAATTAACCGCAAAATATTACGACCCTATCCTGGATAGGATACCCTTCACAGACCCACAAGCACGGCACAAACAGCAACTGACTATGTTCTCCAACCTCCCCGGCCTCATCACTGCCTCAATCATCTCCACACTCTTACCGTTTGTGGTCTGGCAGGCGCTTTGGTGGCGTAGAAGGAGAAGCTTCTTTCCTGCGGCGTTATGGCTGTTTTTCTTGCTCGCAGCAGCCACTGAGATAATTATCCTGACCCACAATCTTCTTCACAAACCCAGTGCGTGGATCGTTCATATATATACTGCGATTGAATATGGTCTACTGGCGCATGCCCTGTCTGCCTGGCAGGAAAGCCCTGCAATCCGCAAAGCCATCAGAGCAAGCATTCCGGCTTACCTGTGTCTCTATTTGCTGGCCAGGGTCACTGGCATTGAACCCTTCGAAGCGACAACAATAAATTACTTAACCAGGCCGATCGCGCTGTTGCTGATTTCGGGGTTCAGTTGGTATACGTTGAGTCAGACCTGGCTTCACGACTCGGAAAAGCTGAGCAGAAACTTCCGGTTCTGGATCCTGATCTCGCTGGCAGGTTACTACAGTAGCTCGGTCATGCTGGATGCTTTTCTGTATACTGCGAACCATGATGTCCTCTTGCATATATTTCATGCGCGGGCCATCCTGAACATCCTGCACAACATCTTGTTTACCATCGGGGTGATTGTCGCATTTGGTTCCCGGTCACCTGAACGACCGGAGGAGGGGTCTTACTCAGAAAAAATTCGTTCCATGCAGTAACGGCACACTACTCGTCTTCCAAAATAATCCCTTCACGCAACGCATAGCGGGTCAACTCAGCGATGCTCCAGATGTTTAGTTTCTCCATGATTTTGCGCTTGTGCGCATCCACGGTCTTGCGGGAAATTTCCAACTCGCCAGCAATGTACTTGGCAGGATGGCCGGCAACCAGGCACTTCAGAATTTCCAGTTCACGTGGCGAGAGATTGCTGGGTGCGGACTCTGGGTTTTGGACGATGGCTACGTAGTCCTCTTGTATTACCCGCGTAGCGTCTTCACTAAAGAAAGTCTGACCGTTTGTGGCTGCGTGAATGGCGGCAATGAGTTCAGCTTCGGTACAACCTTTGAACAGATAACCGGATGCGCCGGCCGCAAGCATGCGCTTGACATGACTCAACTCCTCGATCACTGACAAGGCAATCACTTTGGCGCCGGTCTTGAGGTTTGTTATCTCCTGCGTCGCCTGGATGCCGGTTAAGCCGGAACCGCGCAGCGACACGTCCATCAGTACAATGTCCGGGGCCAGCTTCCGGGCTAAGTCTACGGCCTCGCGGCCATCGCCGGTTTCACCCGCAACTTCAATGTCCTGTTGGCGTTCGATAAGGGCGCGCAGACTGGACCGGATGATGGTATGGTCTTCAACGACCAGGACGCGAATCTTCATTCTTTCTATTTGGCTTGAGTGGCACAGACATGGTGACACGCCCACCCGCGGGTAGCGCAGAATCTATTTGCACAGAACCTCCATAGTATTCAGCCTGAACCTGGATATTGAATAGCCCGAAGCCGCTGGAACCGGCATCCGAATGGCCTGCTCCGTTCTGGCTGAAGCCAACACCATTGTCCTCTACTACGACTTTGTAGTCACCGCCTTGCCTCATCAGAGTGATTGTGGCCTGATGAGCGTTGGAGTGCTTTACCACATTTAACACCAACTCACGAATGGCTTTGTAGAGAAATGCGGCGGCATCAGTGGCAAGCGGTTTCTCTTTCCCGTCATCTATCATTCTAAGATCGATCTGGTAGCGTTTCTTACTGCGTGCGACAAATGACTCAACCGCGGCTTCCAGGCCTATGTCGTAGAGCGCGGGTGGGATCAAATCAAAAATAAGAGAACGGGTACCCTTAAGAAATTTCTGAATGGTTTTGCCGAGCTGGTCCAAATCCCTGCCCGCCTCCTCAGAAGCCATTTTACCCTTCAGCTCTTCGATAGAACGCGAGGTAACAACGAGCGTCTCTCCGATTCGGTCGTGCAACTCCTCCGCGATGCGTTTTCGTTCGCTTTCTTCAGCGGAGGAAAGCCTTGCAGTCAAGGCCTGAAGTTTTTTGTGAGCGAGGTTCAGGCGCCGATTAGAAATTAGAATATGAACGGTATAAGCCACGATAACCAGCAGTACCGAAGAAGCGGCAAAGGTGATCGCGGTAATGAATTTGGCTGAATCAGGTCCAAACAAAGGGGGAGCTCCCGGGATGGCACGGTCGGCTTAACGATTAGTAGTCTCTAAAAGTTAAGAATACTTGGACGGGATTCAACCTTTTACTAACAAATGCAGGACATATTCGAAGCACAGCCTGCTGTGTCTTCCTGCCGAAAAAATAGAGGGGGATTCACCCCCACCAACTCGGTCACACCTGAATCCCCCATCTAAAGCGTCTCGCGCCCCATGCACAATCACATCAATGCTGTGAAATATTAAAGAGATTTAATGTGAAAAGAAATAGGGGTTTTGGTGTGCCCGAATAAGCCAATGGCTTATTCGGAACTAGGCAAACTCCTATTGTCGCATTTGTAAGAGGGAAATTGAGGGACAGACTCCTGGATCAGTTTCCGGGCGAGATCGCTACCACCCACGCCAACCACTGTCCGTGATGCGAAAAACTGACATCGATCTTGTCCGTTCGCTCGTTGTCCAAAACGACAAACGGGGGGTGCATCTTACCGCTCTCAGTCGGCCGCACGATCTGCATGCGTTCCGGAGCCACCGGCAGCACCTGTGCGATGCTCTGCTTACAGAAGTGGCGAATAAGAGCTGATTCCGGTGTACGTATGGAGCGGCGCTCCTCATCCGAAAACGCCAGATGCCGGACCAGGTCAAGGTCATCAGGGCCAACCTTCATGATTTCACTGATTCGTTTACAGTCCGGGTCGCTCCTGTCATCCTGCCAGGCGCCGGTAGCGTGGACGTATGGACCGGGCGTGCTCGTCTGAATTTGAATCTTCGTATCGGAGAAAACAACGACCAGCTCAGAATCGTCCTGCATTGAATCCCCCGGTTCTGTGGGGGCAACAACAAATTTTCGGTGCGAAAAGACGGGAGGACCGGTGATTTTGGAAATGATTTTGTAGGCGGTTTCTTTAGCGGCCCAGAGACACCAAAGCGCCTGTGTTGGATCAGGCGCTTCCCGAATCAGGGTTTGTTCTGGTTCGGCAAAGACACGTCGCATGAAGCGGTCATCGCCGGCTTTGTCACGGCAAGCCGGCTCATGCAGGTCGACGATGTCATTGCCGACAAGTAGCAAAATAGGCTTGTTCCATGGCCTGCAGCTCTTCGATAATCTGGGAAGCAACGTCCCGGGTGGCACGCAGGCCGGAATAAATGCTCTCCGGTTCGATGAGCTTCATGTCCAGATAAAAGCGCGAGCCGCGGCTGGGCAGGCCGCTGTGTTTGTCTTGACGATGTCCGCGCAGATAGACACACAGAACTTTGCAGTCGCTCACCATGTTGACCAGACGGCCAACGCCATATGAATATCCCTCTGCATCAACCCTGCCGCTCCGGCTGCGTTTCCCTTCCGGAAAAACTGTGACCGGGTACCCTTTGCGCAGCAGGTAGATCACTTTCTCCAGGGATTTCTTAACGGAATCCCGGCTGCCGCCGCGCTCGATCGGAATGCAACTGCCAAAGTAGCACACTGAACGCAATAGCGGATTCTTGTAGAAGTTGTTTTTTTCAGGCAAGTTCCAGGAAAATGCCTTGATTGACTTTAGATAGGACCAGACAGACACAAGACTCCAATTTAGGATGGCGGAATCAATCATGGTAAGATGATTTGGGCATAGGAGAATGGGGCCCGAGTTCTCTTTTACAATCTCGCGGTATTTCTTGCGGATCTGGCGCAGGTGCTGAATCCGATAGCCTGCACCGAAACGCATCGCGGCAATGGTCATGCCGCCCCAAACCGGAAAGGTAAACCAGCCGACAAAACGTTGGAATTTGAGCGAGAGAATTTCTCTGTAACGGAGTTCTGTGTTCTTCATGATGCCTGTCCGAGTTAGATTTTCGCCATAATCAGTTCTACTCCGTCGCCGACTGTGTTGACCTTATCGGCATCATCGTCTTCAACCTCGATATCGAACGCATCTTCGAAATCCAGGACGATATCGACAAGCCGCGCCGAGTTGATCTTCAGGTCATCCAGGATTGAGGTCTCCATCGAGATGGACTCAGCGGATATATCTGTTTTACTGTATTTTGACAAAATATCAATTACTTTTTTGAGTACTTCATCTTTTGACATTTTCGGCCTCCATTATTTTAAATTCAATTCTTCTTTCGAAATCCATGGTCGCAAATTGCGGTGAGGATGATCTCCCCGGTCTAATCCTCCCATTTCTTGAACAACACGCATGCGTTTACGTCCCCGAAACCAAAACTGGCTTTGGCCAGCACCTTCAAATCCGCGAACTCACGAGTCTCCTGAACGATACTGCCGGCAAATGGTTCCAGCGACTCATGCAAATCCTCACAATTCACCGACCCGTGTACAAATCCCTTATGGACCTGCAGGACACTGGCCACGGATTCTAATCCACCGGCAGCGCCGAGACCATGTCCGATCAGAGATTTTGTGGAGTTCACCAACGGCAATTTGTCCGGCGCAATATCCAGGGCGGTAGCCCAATTGCGGATTTCGTGCGGATCGGCAAAGGTCGCCGTCAGATGGCCATTGATGGCGTCGATTTCCGTGCCGGCGATATCGGCGTCGCCTAAAGCCTGGCGAATACAGCGTTGCACGCCGGTTGGGTTAGGCGCGGTGATACTGCCCCCCATACGGTGCCCGCCACAATTGACTGCTCCGCCGATAACTTCCGCATAAATACGCGCACCCCGTTCCTGCGCGCTCTCCAGATCCTCCAGCATGAGCAGGCCCGCACCTGATCCCGGAATAAAACCGGCAGCGGTGGCGCTCATCGGACGCGACGCTCTTTCAGGTTCATGGTTGTGATTGCGGTTAAGAACGCGCATGGAATCGAACCCAGCCCAAATATAAACCGAAGCTTCCTCGGTTCCGCCCGCCAGCATGCGCTTGGCCTGACCGCTGCGGATACGAAACATGGCATCGATTACCGCTTCGGCGCCCGTACTGCAGGCGCTGCTGTTGGTTGTGACTTGATTCCCCAAAGCAAGCAAACCGCCAACTTTTGCGGAGATGCCGCTCGCCATGATTTGCTCGACCATGGTGCTGCCGAGTCGGCGCACACGTTTTTCATTTGTGAAGGGTACCAGTTTCTTGCCGATAAGGTCCATGCCGCCGATGCCCGTTCCGACGATAGCGCCTGTGTCCCAATCGACGTCATCCGAATCGACCGCGGGCATAGCAAAACCGGCGTCCGTCCACGCATCCGTCGCTGCGATGCAGGCAAAACGAATGCTCATGTTCATCGCAAAAAGCTGTTCCTCCGTGAAATACTTTTCGCTGAGCTCATCAATATTTTCGGGAACGCCGGCCACATGACAACCGAACTTGAGCTCCTCCAGTTCCGGCTGGAGCCGAATGCCTGACTTGCCGGCACGCAGGGCCGACTCGAACGCCTCCAGACCGTGGCCATTAGGAGCGACGATTCCCATACCGGTGATAACGACCCGATTCCTCATGTCTGCTTGACTCCCATTCCAGCGATGCTACCGCTGCAGGCTACGGATCCGTCTGCAAGCAGCAACTCGGCTTCTACTTTGATTTTGAATCTCCTGAAATACAATTTCTTTGCGCGCACCGTCACAAGGTCACCGGGTCTGACCATGCCGGAAAACTCGACATCCGCTTCCGTGAAGAGCGTCAGCAACTGCAAAATATCCTCTTTCGGCATCACCTTTGAAGCAAGGTAAATCCCGAAAGCCACGACACTTGTTTGCGCCAGGGTCTCCAGCAAAATCACACCTGGTGTGATCGGGTTACCCGGGAAATGGCCTTCGTAAAATGACTCATCCGGCCGAAAAGTATAGATTGAGACAATGTGTTCGTCATCCAGCTCCGTGATTTCGTCGATAAATCGAAACGGGCGCTGCTGCGGCACCATCGCTAAAACCTCTGCTTTCGACAGCGTCTGCATTTCTAAAACTCCCTAAAGGTCCCGCCGCATGATGCCGCCGACGGCGTTCCCCGATTTGTGCGGGTAGTCCGGGTATCCTATTCCGGTGAACACACCCACCTTCGCGTCGGTAACAGTGTAAATAAGCTCGTTGTCGACAATCACTCTGCCGCTGCCGATGATCAGCGAGGAATGCCCGCCCTGCAGGACGGTGTAGCGCCGCACTTCAATTTCGTAGCGCACCAGCTTATTATGTGGACGTATCTGGCCTTCAAACGAGACTTCTTTACAGCCCAAAGCACGCCCACGCCCGACACTACCGCAGCAACCGCAGTAAAAGCCAAGTAATTGCCAGATGGCATCGACACCCAGACACCCGGGTTGCACGGGGTCCGAGTCAAAATGACATTGAAAAAACCAGTCATCCAGCTCAACATCTTGTTCGCCGGCGATGAATCCGCGCTTGCCATTTCTGGTAACATCGACCACGCGATCTACCATCAACATCGGTGGCGTCGGCAGGCGAACAAACTCATCAGGCGGGTCACTGACCAGACGTCCGTAGGCAATGGCCAGCAGTTCCTGCTTGCTGAAATGGTCCCGCTCCAGAAATTCTTTGTAGGTCAGTTGCATCTTCAGACGGAACCGTTGGTATTCACAAATTCAATTGCCATGCTTGACCAGGTCAGACCGGCGCCGACTACAATCAGTGCCAGTACATCACCAGCTTTGAAACGACGCCAGTTTTGGCTCAATACTACCGGAGCGCCGGCAGCACCGGTATTTCCGAAAACATCGACATTGAACATATGCCGGTCTTCCGGGATTTCGCTACGCTCACAAACCGATTGCAGCATTCGCAGGTTGGCCTGATGACCGACGAAATAAAGCCCAGGCGTATTATCCGTGTATCGCTCTCTGATCTGGCGATAGCACTTCACCGTACGCTTGATCGCAAATGTCTGCACCGTCGGCCCTTCCTGGCTGAAATGCCCCTGCCGCGGGATCACCACTTTGTCCCAGCCTTTCGGACTGGAGGTGAGGGTCTGAAAAACAGCTTGGGCCGCGGCCGGCACCCGGGTCGAGACAACGGCAGCGCTGGTGCCATCACCCCAAAGAACAGCCGTATTTCTATCACTGTAATCGATGGTACGCGTGTTGTTTTCTGGCGACACCAACAATATGTACTCCGGCAAAGACTCCGGTCGCATGCGCGCCAGGAAGTGCATTTGGGCGCCAAAGCTGGAGCAGGCAGAGTTCAGATCAAAGGACTCACATTCGATTTCCAACGCCGCCGCAATGCTGCAAGCTTCTGCCGGCGTGACGGTGTCCGGTGAGCAGCCACCAGCGATGACCATGCCGATATCAGCGCTACTGATTCCGGCATTTGCAATAGCTACTTCCGCCGCAATCTTGCCAGTCTCGGCATTGCTCACCTGGGCGGCATCGACCGCCGCCCGCGTGTCCCGGTTGCGGGTCTCTTTGATGTAGTCCAGCGGCAGGACGGTGCGCCGGGTTTGGATACCGACGCGCTCCATGATCCACTTGTCATTGGTGCCGATATCAAGTTCTTCTAGAAACTTGTTATCGATGATGTTTTCGGGATGCGAATGGCCCATCCCGTGGATAAAAACGGTACCCGTGATCAATACTCTACCTTATTTCCTGCGAGCTTTCTACTGGCTTGCCGTCCCTGGTTAGCCCGAGATGTGTTCGCCGCCGTCTACTCGGATGATATTGCCGGTCAACCAGGCAGCTTCATCCAGGCACATCAGGTAGACAAAATTGGCGACATCTTTTGGGGTAGTAATTCGGTTAAATGGATTCCGCATTTTTGCAGCAGCCTGCAAGTGCTGATTCCCTGGTATCAAACGCAAAGCCGGGGTGTCCGTAACACCGGCTTGTACGATGTTGGCACGCAGACCGTAAGGGGCATACTCAACCGCAATGGAACGGGCAACCGCCTCGAGTGCAACTTTTGCTGCCGAGACCGCAGCATACCCACGCCAGGCAACTTCATTGCCCTCACTGGTCAGGCCGAGGATCCGGGCATCCGCGCAAAAAAGGTCCCGCTGCCAGATTTCATGTACCCAGGAGGCCAGGCTCGTACCCATACTAAAAACAGTAAGGGCAAAATCTTCATCGTGAAGTAAATCTTCATTTTTGTAAACAGCCGGTGTGGCAACGCCGGCAAGAGCTTCCGTGCCTGCCTCGAACAGCTCATCAATAACTGTCTGGACCTTGCCGGCATCGACCCCTAACCGCTCTGCCAACTGTCCTATTCTTGCATTGTGCGCTTCAGCTTTTTCGTCCGGAATCGGCGCCAACAGTTTAAGATTACCGTAAGCGATGCTATGCAAGAGCATCCGCACTCTCCCGCCGGAAGCGCTGAGTACTGCGGTCAGGTCGTCCACGACCGTAGACATGCCCTCCTGGGAAAGCGCGTTGACGTTAAAAGTGCGCAGTTCAACACCCGTCTTCCGGATAGCATCAAACTCCGGTTCGATTCGTTTCATCGCGCCTTTACGATCACGGTGCACGATGCAGATATTCATGCCGTGACGACTCAGCTTTTGAGCCGTTGCTAATCCGAAGCCACTGGAGCCGCCCAGAATAACCGCCCAGTATTTTGAATCGAATGTCATGCGGCTAAAGCTCCTCCGACCTGTGTTGAAAAGATGTCAAGACGTCGTTAAACATCTTCAACGGTAGTTATTTTGTCCTAAAAAAGCAAGGAACTTTGAAATGAAAAGAAAGAGCAATTGGCGCCTGGTGGTTCTGATTCCGGCGGCTTTTGTCATGACTTCAAAGAATGGCATTCGCTGAGGCGGTTTTACACCAGCCGCCTGGCCACCATCAACTCCGCATTCAAAATGGCGCACCCCGCTGCCCCACGAATCGTGTTGTGAACGAGAAGCTCAAATTTGTAATCCAGCACCTTGCACGCACGTAAACGCCCGACACTCACCGCCATGCCATTCTCCAGCTCACGATGTAGCTTGGGCTGCGGGTAGTTATCTTCATGGAAATAGTGAACCGGCTGTTTTGGGGCGCTGGTCAGGGCCAGGGTCTGCGGTTCGGCAGTAAACTGTTGCCAGGCCGCGATGACCTCTTCGGCAGAAGGCTCGCCCGACAACTTCACGGAAACACTTTCCTGGTGCCCGTCGCTGACCCCCACCCGGTTGCACTGTGCACTGATGGCGAAATCGGCAGGTTTCACACCGTCAGCAGTCATGGTGCCGAGCAGTTTGAGCGGCTCACTTTCCATCTTCTCTTCTTCACCTCCGATAAAGGGAATGACATTGTCGAGGATATCCAGGCTGGCTACACCGGGGTATCCGGCCCCGGAAAGCGCTTGCATGGTGACGACATGCACGGATTCAATCCCAAACCGGTCATGCAACGGTTTGAGGGCCATGGTCAAACCGATGGTCGAGCAGTTTGGATTGGTCACGATGCCACCGCGCCCAAGGTTCTGCATTTGCAGAAGCGCAAGATGGTCGGCATTTACCTCCGGAATGAGCAGCGGCACATCGGCCTGCATGCGGTGATTGCGCGCGTTGGAGACCACCAGGTAGCCGGCACGGGCAAACGCCTGCTCTATTTCTCCTGCAACATTTGCGTCCAGCCCCGAAAACACAATCCGGCACGGCAGGTCAGGCACGCAGGCACGCACTGTCTGCTTTGCAACCTGCTCCGGAATGGCAGTTGGCATAAACCAGTTTGCGGCTTCGTGATAGCGTTTGTTCTGCGACCTTTCCGATGCAGCAACCGCCGCTACTTCAAATATAGGATGGTCGGCGAGAAGCTGAACAAATTTCTGCCCGACACTGCCGGTGGCACCCAAAATGCCGACCGGGATTTTGTTTTTATTCACCTGCATGAGTTACCGGGTTGGTTCGTTGACAATGAATCCTTCTTGTTGTTTTCTCAGTTGCGACCATCAGGCATAGGTTGCGATCCGCACAATATCTGCAAAAACGCCCGCTGCCGTCACCTCGGCCCCGGCGCCAGGGCCGCGTACGACCAGTGGACTCTGCCGGTAGCGATCGGATGTGATGGCAACAATGCTCTCCATCCCGGTCATCGCATAGAATGGATGCCCGGAATCGACTGCCTGCAATGCAACGGTCGCCTTGCAATCTGCCAGCGTGCCCAGGTAGCGCAGCTTCTTATCTTGAGCTGCGGCTGCAGCACGCAGTTCCTCAAAATGCTTATCTGATTTCTCTAACTCAAGGAAAAAGGCTGCCACCGACGGCGTTTTGTGGCATGCCTCGGGAAGGATTTGTTGCAGCGCTACATCATTGCACTCCATCGGTAGCCCGATTTCGCGCGCCATGATCACCATCTTTCGCAAAAAATCCATGCCGCCAAGGTCCTCGCGCGGATCGGGCTCCGTGTAGCCCCTGGCCTGCGCTGTCCGGACGATCTCGCTGAAGGTCGTCGAGCCGTCAAGCGAGTTGAAAATGTAACTAAGCGTCCCCGATACCATCGCCTCGATTCTCCGGATCTTGTCGCCGGAACGAATCAGGTCGCGTATGGTGCTGAGCACAGGCAGGCCGGCACCGACCGTTGTCTCGTACAGGTAGCTGGAACGTCCTCTGGCGGCGCAGCTCTGCAACTCACGATACATTCCATAGCTACCGGAGTTGGCCCGTTTGTTAGGTGTGACGACAGAGATGCCAGAGGCCAAAATTTCCGGATACAATGCGCTGGTCTCATCGCTCGCGGTGCAATCTACGAAAATACGATTGGCCTTGCGCCCGCCTTTCATGCCAGTTACAAATTCCCCCAGCTCATTTGTTGCCTGCGAACCATCTAGCGTTTCCCGCCATTTCGATAATTCGATCCCCTGCTCGTCGAAATACATTTTTTTGCTATTCGCTAAACCGCTCAACCGCACACTGACACCGAGTTGCCCGGAAAGATCCTTTTGGTGGCTGTCTATCTGCTCGATCAGCTTTGAGCCTACCAGTCCGGGGCCCACCATAAAAAGGTGGAGCGTCTTCTGTTCCAGGCCGAAAAAAGCCGAATGAATCCCCTGCAAGGCGGCCGCACGATCCTCCCTGGCGACCACAGTCGAGATATTCAATTCGGATGAACCTTGCGCGATCGCGACTACGTTAACCCCGATTTGCGCCAGTGCTCCAAAAATTTTAGCGGCAATACCCGGGATGCCACGCATCTTCTCGCCAACGACAGCAATCACCGCCAGGTCATTTTCGACAACGACAGGTTCGATTTGATGCGTCTGCAACTCCAGTGAAAACTCCAGCTCGATAGCTTTGCGGGCGCGCGCAGCCACTTCCGGTCGCACAGCAAACGAGATGGAGTGTTCCGAAGATCCCTGGGTGATCAGGACGACATTGATCTGTTCCTGGGCTAACGAGCGGAACAATCTGCTGGAGATGCCCGTCACGCCGAGCATGCCACTACCATGCACTCGTAACAAAGCGATTTCATCTATCGACGACAATCCGGTGATGGTAAAGGTCTTGTCGCTTGCGCGGGTTGAAATGACCGTCCCGGCAAAACCCGGCTTAAATGTATTTTTGATCTGCAGAGGAATGCCCGCCTCCAAAGCGGGCTGCATGGCTTTTGGATGAATCACCTTCGAGCCGAAATGTGACATCTCCATCGCCTCTTCATAACTCATTGTGTCGATCGAAAAAGCTGCGGGCACAACCCTCGGGTCGGAAGTCATCACGCCGTTGACATCAGTCCAGATTTCGATCACGGAGGCCGCAAGCGCTGCCGCGAAAATGGCTGCGGTGTAATCGGAACCACTGCGGCCGAGCGTCGTGGTCTCGCCGTCGCCGGTTGCCGCAATAAATCCGGTGATGACCTGCAGCGCCGGGTGCTTGGAAAAGTAGCGCCGGATGTTTCTGTTTGTCGCTTGAAAGTCGACGTTTGCGTCGCCAAAGTGATCGTCGGTTCTCAGCAGGTCGCTGGCGCGCAGATATTCCGACTCAATGGCTCTCGACTGCAGGCACTCGCTCACGATAAAGGCGGACAAACGTTCGCCGTAGCTGACAACCGAATCATAAATGCGTGGTGACAGTTCGCGTAGCAGAAAAACGCCCTTGATAAACTCCTGCAACGCAGCAAACTTTGACTCAAAAACCAAAAGCACCCGTTCGCGCCGGTTGTCCTGAATGAGTTCCTCAATGGTCCGCAGATGCTGTGACTTCAGGTCGGTGAGAATCGTCGCGTAACCCGATTGGCCGGATGCCGCCATATTGCCAAGCATGATCAACTTGTCAGTCACACCCCCGAATGCGGATACGACAACCGCCACTTTTTCAGTCTTGTACGTGGCCGCGATGATCGCTGCGACGGATTGTATTCGCTCAGGAGTGGCGATGGATGAACCGCCAAATTTCAAAATGCGCATGGGTATGTCAATTTGGGTTAAATAAAATAGAGTAGACCGTTTTTCAGGAGATGTCGCGCCCGCGTACGCCGGTCATCCGTTCAACCAGCCAGACGCCGAGATAGCACAACGGTGTATCCAGGGCCGCGATCGCTACCTTCAGCAAATAGACGCCCAGGATTATTTGCATCAGGTCGCCAGGGCTGCCGGTAAAAACGGTAGGGTTCTTATACAAAAAAATCGTGTTGACCGTGAATGTATCGACGAATTGTGAGAACATTGTAGACGCATTGTTACGCAACCAAAGATGTTTCCCCCGGGTTAAGCGCTTCCAGAAATGAAAGAGCCGCACATCGATCATTTGCGCCAGAAGATAAGCAGCCATAGAGCCAAAAAGAAGGCGCCAGACCGGCCCAAAAATATGCTCGTAGTCTTGCTGCAAGGGATAGACACCGGAAACCGGCAGGTGAATTCCGATGAGCGAAAATCCCAGCAGCAGCAAGCTCATCAGGAATCCGGTGAGCACCAGGAATTGCGCGCGCCGGGTGCCGTACATTTCCGACACGATATCGGTGATCAAAAAAGTCAAAGGAAACCAGATAATGCTGACCGGCAACACCAGGCCAAAGGCCTCGAACAACTTGACGCCCACAGTGTTCGTAAGCAGGACAAACGTCACGAACACTGCCATAAACAGGACATAGAGACCTTCGTACGCGCTGATTCGCTGACGTGGCGGATTGGCAGCGACAGTCGGTTCAGATTGTTGCAGCAAGATTCTATCAGCCACTTCTACCCGGGCACCATCTACTCATTGTTGCGAACGACGGTCACTTGCGGTTCATTGTCCACAAACTGTACATGCACCTCCCATGGCCGGCAGCAGACCTGGCAATCTTCATCATAGATTTGGTTCCGGCCTCCGGAATAATCGATGTAAATCTCATTGGGCTCTCCACAGTGTGGACAGGTAATCTGCGTTGTATCGTGTATGTGTTCCATAGCCATTCTCCCTGTTGAAAGTGGCCGTTACAGTATATCTTTTAGTGCAGCAAGTAAGTACACTACGTTTGCCCGTGTGCTCGATTCTCCCATCAGACCAATGCGCCATATTCTTCCCGCCAGGTCCCCCAGTCCGCCGCCGATCTCGATGCCATATTCCGTCAGCAGCGTTTTGCGCACAGTGGCATCTTCGATACCTTCCGGCAAGGTAATGGCATTCAGCATCGGCAAACGAATCTCTTTGTCGACGAACGGATGCAGGTTCAGGGCAGCCAGTCCGCGCAGCAGTTCCAGGCTGTTGCGGCGATGCCGTTGCCAGCGCGCCTCCAGCCCTTCTTCATGCACCAGGCGCAAAGCTTCGCGCAGGGCGTAATTCATACTGATGGGGGCGGTATGATGGTATGCCCGCGAGCTGTCGCTCCAGTAGTCGGCGATCATGGTCAGATCGAGGTACCAGCTCCGAATCCTGGTCGTCCGTTCGCGGGCGACTGCCAACGCCCTTTCACTGAACGTGATTGGCGCCAGTCCTGGCGGACAACTCAGGCACTTCTGGGTCCCGCTGTAGCAGATATCGATTTTCCACTCGTCCACCTTCACCGGCACGCCACCCAGGGAAGTCACTGCGTCCACGATCAGCAGCGCGCCATATTTTTCGCAAAGCGCCCCGGCTTCGGCCAGTGGCTGCCAAACGCCGGTGGAGGTTTCAGCATGCACCAGCGCGACGGCCTTCACTTTTCCAGCCTGTTTGAGGGCGTCTTCAATTTTTTGCAGGTCGATGCTTTTGCCCCACTGCTCCTTGATCTGGATCGGATTGGCGCCACAGCGGACAACGATATCGGAAATACGATTGCCAAACACGCCGTTCACCCCGACAATAATGTTGTCAACAGGTTCCACCACATTGGTCAACGCAGCCTCCATCCCGGCGCTGCCGGTGCCGGAAATCGCGATGGTCAGCTTGTTTCTGGTTTGCAGGAGTTGCCGCAATTGTTCCTGTATCTCGTTCATCAGCACCAGGAACTCCGGGTCCAGATGTCCTACTATGGGCGTGGAGAGGGCGCGGTATACACGGGGATGAACATTGCTGGGACCGGGGCCCAGCAGGGTACGCTGCGAGGGAGTCAACTCCTTCATTTCAGGCATATTCGATTCACTCATTATTTGGAATATTAGAATATATAAAAGAGTCTTGAAAAAGCAACTCGCTTCAACCAGAAAGATGAACAGAAAACAATTAGGGTGGGACAAAAAAGGCGGTCCACCTCCGAAGAGATAGACCGCCTTACGGTTTTCGGCAGGGCCTTACTTAGCCGTCATCTCTTCTTCCTTCGGCAGATAGGAAAGATCCGGACGAATGCGGCCGTTGTTGTGTTCGAATTTATCTGTGATCGCCAGACTGCGCTCCCACAGATCATCACCCGCCTCGCCGAGCAACTCCCTGTTCTTTGCATTCTGCGCATAGAAATCGGCTGCATCTTTGGCCCATGAAACCCACATGTAGAAGGGCGTGTTTGTTCCAATGCCACCAGTGTACGTTCTGAATCCCATAGGTGACTTTTTGTTTTCATACAGCGTCACCCATTCCTTGGCTAGCTCGCGTGCCTCATCATCCTTGCTCGGATTGAAATGGGCCATGTCAAAATGCCGAAAATTCATCTCACCGGAATCAGCGGCTCCTTCAGGAGTGTAGGATAGGCCCGGCCGTAGAGTCATCATGTAATCTCTATGAGAGACATAAGTGCCCGCATATTCGTCAAACATGGCATCAAATGCTTCCGCCCCCATTTTTTTGCGCAATTCCGCAAAGGGCCGTTCATCCAGGGCGGCCATATTTGGCACTTCCGAAACGTAGGAATACACCATCTCGTCATTCTGAACGACTACGTTCTTAAGGTTAGTCATCCCATGTTTGCCGAGGGCTTCCTGGAGACCTTTGGTCGCCTTCTCATATTCGGCAACCATAGAAGGCTTTACCACATCCTCATGAATTATAAACATCTTGTTGGGACTCTTGTCCTCCTCCTCCTGAGCCGCCAGCGCCCACGCGAAAACATGGACGATCAAAACCGCGAGTACGACTACCAAAACTTTACCTTTCATGTTACACCTCTCAAGTGAATAAAAGGGTTAGTTGGTGGTACGCTAAGGTGAATATCCGCAACGATATTTGACCAGCGGAGATAGGAAGGATTAGAGAAGAAACCGCAACTAGACGTTGCCCGGCAACGGAAAACAACTCAGAAGTTTGATGGCACAATCGATGGGAGAGATCCCTGGACAGGGACAATCTACAATGAGGTCCGGCGAGAGTCAAGAAGTTTCTCAAACTTTATGGCTTCCGGGAGGGAGATACCCGTTGTTTCGGCCTATGGATCGGCGCAAAGTGGTATCACATAATTGACAAAAATGGCTCTTATTCCAATACCAAAAATGTGTACGCTTGACGCAGTTTACTCATGTTTAAAGAAAGGAAAGGTAGAAGTTCGTGAAGAAGACTTTGGACAAATGGAAGGAAATGAGAAAAACAGTTCGCAAGTCCGCACTTGGTCGGAGCAGCATGAAGTCAGTCAGCTTCCGGCGTGAACTCAACGGGCAACCCCTCCATTTGCATAATTTTGAGGGCATTGGTGGAAGGACAGGGGCCGGGGCGCATCTTGTAATCAAAGACCATTTTACCGCCCTCCACTTCTTCGCGAAAATGAAAATTGCTGACCTGTGGGATCGTCTTTGCCAGATTGGTCAGTTCAAGATCGTGAGTCGAAATGGCTCCCAGCCCGTTTTGCCCAACCAGCGCTTTGACATAAGCCTGACTGCCAAGCAGACGCTCGCGATTATTGGTGCCCCTGAATATCTCATCGATTAAGAAGATGAGGGGCAGGTCCGAGTCGGCACGCAGTTCCTGCAGGAGCTGCTTCAGACGCTTGACCTCCGCGTAGAAAAAGGAAAAACCGTCAGTGACGGAATCATTTATCTTGATGCAGGTAAACAGGCGCAGCAGGCACGTGTGCAGGCTTTGGGCGATCACCGGGCCGCCGGCAAAGGCAAGGCACAGGTTGACCCCCACTGTTTTCAGGAATGTGCTCTTGCCGGACATGTTCGAGCCGGTGATCACAACCACATCTCCCCGTTTCTCAAAAATAAAATCGTTGCATCGGCGCATTTCGCTGGCAATCAGTGGGTGCCCCAAACCCTCCCCCTGGAAGACAACGTCGACCCCATCGGCGCTGGTAATGACCGGCAACGTCGAGCCGGGATTCAAGTAAGCAAAATTTGCCAGTGAGTTCAACGCTTCAAGCTCGGTCAGGGCGGCAAACCACCGACCTAACTGCAGGTGTAGTCGCTTGCTGAATCCGTGCATCAGTCGCACCAGACAGAAGTCCCACGGCACGGCCAGATTCAGGGCCAGGCGAAAGACCGGATTCATTCGCAATCCGACCGCGGTACCCAGCAATGCGGTGTTGCGCAACTGCCGTGAAGGCCGCTCCGAAGGTTGCCAGAATGGCCGGCAAAGTTCGCGTAAATGCTGGTGCTGACCATAACGATACGATTCCAAATAGCCCAGGACGGCCTTCAGTTTCTGCAATTCCTCGGAGATAAAAACGGATTCGATCAGCAGTGCATCGACTGCTTTCTGGTTCCAAAGATAAATAATTGCGTACACCAACAGGCCGAACATCCAATAGGCAGGGAGTCCATGCAGCCAATGCAGAGCAAGCAGGCAAACGTTGACGGCTGCCAGCACAAGTGAACTCACCAGCACTTTGTTGAATCCGGCAGGCAAATGCCTGCTCCCCAGAAAGTGCAAAAGGCTGTGGCTGTCGAGATGCTTGCGCGAAACCAGGCGAAACGCCAGGTAGAGTTTGTCCCGGAAACGGGCCAGCGGGGTTAACTCGCGGACGACCTCCTGCCGCGCCGCAATCACCTCCAGGTCCAGTTCAGGCTGAAGCAGCCAGTCGCGCAGAAGCGTGCTGCCCGCCATCGAAATAGCCGAATCGATGAGTCGGTGCAGGGAGCGCTCGCCGGTGATATCGAGGTCGGCTCCAAAAGAGTGGGCATCTGTCGTCTCGCTTGCCAGGGCCGCCGGGATGTCGTCCCAATCAAGCAGCATCCGTGCACGCTGACGGATCTTTAGTTCGTGCCAGATTTGGGATGCCTTCAAACTTTTATCAATGCGCCGGTGGACCCAGGCGACAACATTGAAAATGGCAATGGTCGCCCCTATTACCAACCAGCCGGCAACAATCGAAAGCAAGTAATAGAGCGCGATACCAACGCTCATACCGGCTATAAAGATACCGAGACGCAAACGGGAAAAGCGCGCGCTGGTCGCCTGTGCTTTTTCGATCCGGGCCTGGAGTCGCTTGATTTGGCGGGCCAGGGCGCCAAGCCGTACGTGCTTTCCGGTCATGCCGCCTCTGTAACTAAATTCAGGCAGAGTTGAATCGCGTACAATTGCATCTCTATTTGCATTTCCAATGGTAGGGGTTGCAGATCAAATGGCGCCAGCAACTCGGTTACTGAGACGCCCGTGGCAAGCCGGGAACGTATTTCAGGCAAAGCAGATTTGAACTCCAGATAGGCGGCCGGGATGCCGGGCCGGCTTTCGGCTTCTTTCCGAATGAGGAACAGCGGTAGTTCAGTCACCATGCAAAGCGGTGCGCCGCCGAGACCGGCGACAAACTCCATCGAGCTGTCATGAAACAGTCCGGCCATTTCCGGGTCGCCCTGTGCGTGAAAGTGCTCGCGCATGGCTTTGCCTGCCGGCGTGGTGGTATATCCGGGTCCAATGTGGTGAAAACCCTTCTCGCCGGCGCGATCGTGATCATGCAAGCGCAAGTTCAGAGTCTTTGCGTAAGCTGAAAACGCTTTACGCAGTCCGGCCGTTTTTTCAATCCAGGTTTTGCCAAGCAACAACATCACGCCATCGGAAAAGCCCATCCCGTGCAAGCTGGCGTGCAGCGAGATTGGCGCAAACCCGGACAAGAACCCGGAAACAGCCTTGTTTTCCGGTCGCATGGCCGGGTAGCCAAATTCGACGTCGCGGCCCGGCAGCTCGCGAAAAACACTCCGAATGTACGATTCAATGTCAGGCCAGTCACGGATCCAGGTCTGATTGCGGCTCTCGCCATCAGGATTGACATGGGGAATGATAACGAAACGGAATTCTTGCAAGAGATCGCTGAAGCGCGCGCGGTTCGCAAGCAGCGCCAAAATCAGTGTGCGCAGAGTTTCTGGGCCCACCGGTTCATCGGAATGCGCCCCGGCTACAAGCGAGACCGTTGCCGGACCCGCGCCAATGACAGCCGCACATATGGGCACCCCGGTTTCGCTCTTGCCGATCTCGTGATAGGTAGCGATGTCGTGATTCTCATCACAGGCTTCCCGAATGGCGGGTAGCACATCCTGGCTCGATCTAAACGCTGCTGTCTTCGGAGATAACTCCGTCAGTTCGCGAACCATGTTTCCGGATATGAAAGGTGGCAAGAAATCACGAGCTTAACTGAGCAAACGCTGGTACTCGAGCTCGCCTTTGCCAAAATTGAGCAGCAGGCCAAGCTGCAAGCCTGATGCGTTCAGGCAGGTCATAATGCGTGCGCGTTCCCGGCTATCGATTTCATCCGATATGCGGCACTCGACGATGATCTTACCTTCCACAAGCAGGTCGACGTGGTAATCCCCCACCACTTCTCCTTCAAAATAAATTTTTACCGGTTCGCGAAGCTTGGCGGAAATATCGTTTTTCCGGAGCATAACTACCAGAGCATTCCTATAGATATCCTGGTCAAAAACACTTTTGAGGCGCTGCTTTACAATCATCGCGAGGTCTACAATTTTATAGGATAGCTCTTCGGTGCGTACAAATTCGTCCGTGTCCATAAAAATACAATCCCTGGTATCTAGTTCTGCAACAAAGTCCGGAAATTAGACCCCTCTCAGAACCCGCCGCTCTCGAAGCAGCAACGACTGGTCGAACCGGCATTGCATGTCTCGAGAGGAGGGCTGTCTATAAGAAAGTTGAAAAGCGCAGGAATCCAAATGATTTTTCCGTCACTTTGAGATTTTTTCGGCATAAGTCTGTTTTAGCAGGCTTTGAAAATGATAAACGCCCTGTTCACACTGCAAAACTCTGCAGTGCCAGTAGTCCAGAAAGGCCTCCTGTCGCGACGATTGTCCTACCATAACCGGATGGTCTGCCACTGAAGCCAGAAAAAAACCACCTACCTTGGAGGCCTGTGAAGTGTGTCCGACGTACTGCCAGGTCCGGCTGAAAATCGCGTCCTGGTCCAGCCCGTGGAAATCCGGATGTGTGTACCAGGCCGATGGAATGGTTTCGGATCGTTCGTTGGGGAGAATCGCAATGTCTTCCTCTGAAAAAACAGGGCGGCTGCTCATCAAGTGGACCTCCTATGTGCCGATTATTTAAGTGGATACTGGTGCAGACAGGATCTCCGCAATTACTAAAGACATGTATCATAACGAGTCCGGTGGCCCATTGCGTCACCTGCTCAAGAAACACAAAAGTCCGTGCACCTGCAAGAAGAAACTCGTCAGCACGAAAGCACGTTGCGGTCTCGCCAGTTCGATCATAATGACCGTATACTAACTAGATGCAAGGCGGGGGGTAATTTTCAAAACAATAAGAGCCGCACGGTGCAGCGCGGCCAGGCATCTTCAGGACAGGGAGAGCAAGAACATGTTTTTCAAGTATAAAAGGCCTTCCTCATACTGCCTTTCTTTTCTCATCTTCTTCACGGGTTTGGTCCACGCCCAGATTAACACAGAAAAACACAACATCGACACCAGCTACCAAACCGGGTTTTGGATCGTCACCGTCGACTTTGAAAACGATGGCGATCCCGACATTGTAGCTGCCTCCATCAATTCCGGTCTCAGATGGTACGAGAATGACGGCAGCGGTTCCTTTAGCCAGCATGTCATCAGCAGTACGTTCAATGACTCCTGGTCAATTCACCCGAATGACATCGACAGCGACGGTGATATGGATGTGGTGGCCTGTGCGGAAGTACCAAAGAACATCTCGTGGTTCCGCAACAACGGCGATGGAACATTCACAGAACGACTGGTAGAAGAAAACTACCAGATCGCGCACGGCGTCTTTTCCGCCGATCTGGACAACGACAACGATATCGACCTGATGGCGGCGGTCTGGGAAAACCGAAATATTGTCTGGTGGGAAAACAACGGTGAGCAGAATTTCACACGCCATGTGCTAGACAACGATTTTAACAGCCCGCATGCTATCCGGGCCATCGACCTCGATGAAGACGGCGACCAGGACATCATCGCAGGCGGGGGCGGAAAAACAGCCTGGTGGAGAAATGATGGGGCCGGCGCTTTTTCCAGGACCTCACTCGGTTCTTTTGGTACGTTCAGCGTGCTGCCAACCGATTTGGACCAGGATGGCGATTTGGATATTCTGCGCAACCAGAGAAACAACGGCGATATCGACTGGTTCGAGAACGACGGCGGGACTTTTTCCGAACGTAGCATTGCTCCGGCAATCGGTGAGTCCTGGTCACAGGTCGTCGGCGACCTGGATCTCGACGGTGACAACGATGTAGTGGTGGCCGAATATGTCCCGGACCAGATCACATACTGGCTGAATGACGGCAACGAAAGCTTCAGTCGGGTCCTGCTAGACGACAGTGTGACCCGCCCGCGTTGCGTAAACCTGGCCGACTACGATGGTGATGGTGACAAAGATATTGGCGCGGTTCTGACCAAGAACAAAAGAATCGTCTGGTACGAAATCCTCGGCTCACCGCCTCAGCCAAATACCCTGACAGTAACCAGCCCAAACGGCGGGGAAACGCTCGAAGCCGGAGCGACCTTTCCGATTCAGTGGACGCACACAGGCGACATCGCCGATGTCCTGATTGAGTATTCCGCAGATTCCGGCAGCAATTGGACCACGGTAGTCACATCCACCCCAAATGACAGTACCTTTGACTGGCTCCTGCCAAACATCGAATCGCAGACTATGTTGGTGAGGGTTTCCGATGCGCTGGATGCCGCAACCTCGGACACGAGCGATGCGGTTTTTTCCGTCAGCATTTCAAGCCTGACAATCACCTCACCCAACGGTGGCGAGAGTCTCCCGGGCGTCAGCACTCAGGACATCACCTGGACTTCCACCGGGCCGATCAGCAACGTCAGGCTCGAGTACTCGCCAGACAATGGCGCCAGCTGGACGGAAATTGTTGCGAGTACGCCTAACTCCGGGAGCTATAGTTGGTCGGTACCGGACTTTCAGACCAGCCTTGCTCTGATCAGAGTAAGCGATGCGGCAGACGGCGTCCCTTCGGACGAAAGCGATGCCCCCTTTGCCATCGTGGCCTCAGTGCTCACGCTGACGAGTCCCAATGGTGGGGAAAACTGGCAGGCAGGAACCCTGCAGACAATTGCCTGGACGTCCTCCGGCAACATCGGCCCGGTCAAAGCCGAATACTGGACCCAGGCCAACGGCTGGTTAGTAATCATCGAAAGCATGGAGAATGACGGCTCCTACGATTGGACGGTGCCCGATATTTCCGACGACAGTGTTTTCGTGCGAATTTCGGATGCGGGCGATGGTGTACCGTCAGATGTCAGCGATGCCGACTTTACCATCTCGCAGCCCAGCCTGACCCTGACGTCTCCCAACGGCGGCGAAATATGGTCGCCGGCGACAACACAGAATATAACCTGGAACAGCGCTGGTGACATTTCCGCGGTCAAGCTCGAATACTCGGTCAACGCTGGCGGAACCTGGCTTGCCATCTCGGCCAGCGCACCAAACAGCGGCACGTTTGCGTGGCTTATTCCACCAGTCCAAACCACCGTCGCCATGGTCCGCATCTCTGATGCAGCCGATGAAAATCCCGCGGATGTCAGCGACAATACTTTCAGTATCCGCGATCCGGAACTCGCCTTGCTGGCTCCGAACGGTGGCGAGTTATGGAATGGCGGCACATCGCAAACCATCTCGTGGCAGACAATCGGGACAGTGCCCTTTGTGGACCTGGAGTATTCAACCAATTCGGGGGCAAACTGGTCTCTGATTGCGGATGACCTGGCAAATACAGATTCGTTGCAGTGGTCGGTACCGAACCTGACCAGCAATACAGTTTTGGTGCGAATCACCAGTTCGAGTGATCCGACTCTCTCTGACGAGAGCGATGCGGTCTTTATCATTATTCGTTCCGGTTTTACTATTCTCTCACCGAACGGTGGCGAGATCTGGGAAGCGGAAACAGTGCAGCAGGTTTCGTGGAATTCAAACGGAGACATCGCGGCAGTCAATCTGTACTATTCGGTCGCCCCTGACTCGCCGCGGGTGGCAATTGCACAAGACATCCCCAACTCAGGCTCCTATACTTGGACGCTACCCGATATTACATCCGACCAGGTCAGCCTCTTCATCGAAAATGCCGCAGACGCAGCGGTCAATGATGTGACCGATGCTGTGTTTGCAATTCTCCGGAGAGGAATCACGGTAACCTCGCCCAATGGCGGTGAAACCTGGGCAGGCGGATCTACGCAAACCATTGCCTGGCTGAGCGTAGGGTCTATAGACTCCGTCCTGATAGAATACTCTCTCAACAAAGGCAACACCTGGGTGCGGGCCGGCCGGCTGGAAAACTCCGGTGGTTTCCTGTTGCTGGTTCCGAACGTCCTGACCGTGAATGCGCTCGTCAGAGTCGCAAGCACCGCAGACAGCGAAGTGGAGGATGAAAGCGATGCAGTCTTCACTATCATCAGTTCAAGTCTCAACCTTCTGGTCCCCAACGGTGGGGAACTGTGGTTGTCGGGTTCGACTCAGGAAGTACGGTGGCAATCTTCAGGTCTTCTGCAGTCGGTGCGGCTGGAATATTCCGCGGATAATGGCCGGTTGTGGGAAGTAATCGATCCCGAAGCGCCCAACAGCGGAAGCTATGACTGGACACTTCCGGACATATCTTCAGACAGTGTGTTGGTGCGGATAAACAGCGCGATCAGCAATTTGCCGTCAGATGTAAGCGATGCCAGGTTTACCATCAGCCCAACCGTCAGTGTTGCGGACCCGCGTGATAACGGCGCGGTGCCGACAGATTTTGCGTTGGCGCAAAACTACCCCAATCCGTTCAACCTGGGGACCCGCATCGACTTTAGCCTGGCGACCAGCTCAAACGTAGTTCTAAGACTCTATGACTTGCGCGGAAGATTGGTCCAGACGTTGCACAACGGCCGGCTGGCAGCAGGCCAGTATTCAATTACATGGGATGGGAAAAACAAAAACGGCTCGGTTGCGACTTCCGGCGTCTACGTCTACACGATTGAAGCCGGGGACTGGCGGGCCGCACGCAGGCTGGTGCTGGTGAAATAGCTCGGCATCCAGCCCGACGGGCAGGTTACGACTTGGCTTTCCCCTGATTTGCCACGGCGGCCATGGCCTTCTGCACTTCATCTGCATCGCCAAGGTAGTAATGCTGGATCGGCTTGAGTTCCGCATCAAGCTCATAAACCAAGGGCATGCCGGTCGGAATATTCAGGCCCACGATTTCCTCTTCAGAAACCTCATCCAGATATTTCACCAGAGCGCGCAGACTATTGCCATGCGCCGCTATAATCACTCTCTTGCCCGAATGCACGACCGGAGCAATGACGTCGTGCCAGTAGGGTAGAAAACGTTCAACCGTGTCTTTCAAACACTCAGCCACAGGCAAGTCGGCTTCCAGCAGGCCCTGGTAGCGCGCCTCATTGCCGGGATAGCGCTCGTCTGATTCTTCGAGCGCAGGTGGTGGCGTATCATAACTTCTGCGCCAGACGAGCACTTGCTCGTCACCGTACTTGGCGGCGGTTTCTGCTTTGTTCAACCCTTGCAGCGCGCCGTAATGACGTTCATTCAGACGCCACGAACGGTGCACCGGAATCCACATCTGGTCCATATCTTCCAGCGTCAACCACAGCGTTTTGATGGCCCGTTTGAGGACCGAGGTGAACGCCACATCGAAGACAAAACCGTTCTTTCTGAGAAGCTCTCCGGCCTTTTGGGCCTCTATAACACCTTTCTCGGACAGGCCGACATCTTTCCAGCCCGTGAACCTGTTCTGCTTATTCCAATCGCTTTCACCGTGTCTGAGGAGAACTAGTTTTGTCATCATGTCAACTCAAAGTTAAATGATTGTGATCTACTTAGTTGAACTGTGGCCTGCCTGCCTTCGCTTCTGCGCTCGTGTCCGGGCCTATTCGGTTGTGCCACCGGCCCGACTGCCAAGCTCGCGATCTAAGAGAAGGAGAGCGGTACTGTTATCTCCCGCGAGCTTGAGCTGCGCCACGATGTCGCCGGCGGTTTTCTCTTCTTCAACTTGCTCCGTGATAAACCACTGCATCTCGACCTGGGTCGGATAGTCATTCTCTTTGACCGCCAGCGCGTAGAGGTCGTTGATCATCCCGGTCACTTTACGTTCGTGCCCCAATACTTCCTCAAAAAGTTGCACCGGAGAGCTGAACTCGGCCTGTGGTGTATCGAGTTGCTGCAAAGCAATTTCGCCACCCCGGTCAGCAAGGAAATCGAATAACCGCAAGGCGTGAGCGCGCTCTTCCTCGTACTGTTGTCTTAACCAGCCTGCAAATCCAGGCAGATTAATCCTGTCACAGTGGGCTGACATCGACAGATAGAGATAGGCGGAAAAAAATTCATTCTTGATTTGATTATTGAGAGCCTGTTCAACGGCTTTGTTCATCTAATTGTCCTCCTTAGAATCCTTTGTTTTCAATATGTTAACGTATCACACGCGGCACCGGTTCAGGCACCGTTCAAATATAAAACATAGGTTTCCAAAAACAAGGAATTTTGCCTTCTTCACGTCGTCAAAAATCCGAAATCGTTACTCCTTGTTCCTAAATCATCTTCACAAATCCTTGACTCTACTGCACCCACAGGTACTTGAATATCGAACAAGGAATAACGATCAGCGATTTCTGATCTTAGCGCTTGATGCCAGCCTTTGCAGGTCCACATTCTTTTTGCAGTAACAAATCAACCTGGGCCCTCATCGTCAAACGTTCCTTTCTTCCAAAATCCAAAATCGCCAAGGCTTGTTCCTAAATCATCTTCACAAGTCCTTGACTCTACCGCACCCACAGGTACTTGAATATCGAACAAGGAATAACCTCAACGATTTCTGATTCATGCTCTTGATGCTAGCCTTGCAGGCCAACCAAGCTCTCCTCATCGTCAACCGACTTATTCTTCCAAAATCTAAAGTCGCCAATCCTTGTTCTTAAATCACCTTCCCAGGTCCCTGACTCTGCTGCACCCGTTCAAGAACTTGAATATCGAACAAGGAATAGCGATTACCGATTTATGATTTTTGCCTAGGTGACACTTCCTGTTCAACTCCTGTGTTAATGGCCGGGGACCTCCAGAAGAGAGCATGACTCAAACGGTTCACCCGACATCGGCGTGCGTGTCTTTGCTTAACAAAAAAGGCCCTGCTTCAATGAAGCAAGGCCTTACTACTTTTCAGAGACTCCGAAAAGGTTGCTTACCTAGTTAGACAAGGTTGATTGTTTGATCTAACTGGTTTAGCGTACGTTTCCGGAGGTCCCTATCTCTGCTCTACTAGAAATAGGATCACCTCCTTCTTCAGGGCGTCAAACCTACCGTCCGGAATCCCCCTGGATGAATTCCCAACGTACTAGGACAACTCTGCCTCAAAAATAGATCGCGCTGTTGACAAAGTCAAATCATTTTATCGTCTTTTCATCTTCATGCCGCCACCGGGAGGCTGCATCCCGCTCATCGCCTCTTTGAAACTGGAAACCGTAAAACCGTCAGCTTTTCCCGGAACATAGAACGGTTCTTTCCCGGGATTGCCGCGCTGGATGCTCAAGGTTTCCCTCACATCGATCTCCCGTCCGCCAAAGCTGCCGGACTCGATTTCCACCGATTCGAGGGGATAATACCCGGCAGGGAGCAACTCTGCCTCGTCTTTCTCTTGCTTGCCCATACTGACCATGTCCCGCATTCTCTTGCTCATGGTTCTGAACGTATGCTCCAGATCCTTGTCATCCGAAGCAGCCCAAATTGCCTTGGTTTTGGGGCCCTTCCTGACAACGAAGAGTTTCATGGTTCTATCAAGGTGTGATCTGGTTTTACTTGTGGCCTCGACGGTTGCGTCGTCCTCTTCGCTCTTGCCGAACCCGGGCAGATAGCGCCGGGCCGCCTCTTCCTGTTCTTTGGTCAGGTTAGCACCCTTCATCGCTTCGGCCATGCGCTTATTCATGTCACTCATAACGTCAGCAGCCTGTTTGGTGGTCTCCTGCACGTCTTTCTTTTCTGCAAACATGACACGTTTTTCGTTGTATTGGATCACGTGGATGGTCTCTGTCGCGTTCTTGTACACAAACTTCACCTTGCCGTCGGGGCCGATACTCACCGAGGCCATGTCTCCCGCGCTGTTGACGTAAATAGTGATGCTGTCAAATTCTACCGGTTCGCCCAGTGCCGCGGCGCCCGTAATGAAGGCGTTGGCCGGCGCCTCAAACGGATTGGGATATTTCTTCTGGACTTCAGCCATGGCCGATTCGGAGACACGGCATTGCCGCGCTTTGATCGTCCCGGACCAATCCGACATGGCTGGTAGCATGGTGGCGATGGACAGCGCCGCGAGGCAACAAACGGTTACGATAAAACGTCTGGACATGACTCTTCTCCTGTTTCACCAAAGGACTGAACAAGGCAAAGGTAAGAAGTTGCCGGCAACGAGTCAAGGGTCTGGCATGAAATAGTCGGGCGCTCGATAAATGCCATACAAACATTTGATCGGGGTTGGATAAATTCCTATGTTGCGCGGACACAGGCCAGACATTAGTCAGCCAACCTATAAAGATAGAAGCAGTTTTCCCCGGATATCGAATACAATCATGTCATCTCGCAAAGCGGTCTGCGTCATTCTGACAAGAATACCGGAAAGCAGGGAAATCTATCTGGTAGAACGCAACCCGAAGCTGCGGTTTTTCGGCGGATACTTTGCTTTTCCCGGCGGCACCCTGGATGCTGAGGACAGCGAAGTTGCAGTCGCCCTGCATACAGGCGATTCGAAGGAGGACGCACCTTACCTGGTGGCGGCGGCCCGTGAGATCTTCGAAGAAACAGGAATCTTGCTTTGCGGCGGAGCCCAGGCACTTTCTGTCGGGCAGCGGCGCGAGTACCGGCGACAACTACTTGCGGAAAAAATCACATTCAACGAGTTCCTGAGCAACGAAAGGCTCAGCGTCGACTCCCGGAATTTCAATTTCATAGCTACTCTCCTGACGCCTGAATTTGCACCCGTGCGCTACGACACCCGGTTTTATTGGGCACAAATCCCCGAGGGGCAAAACCCGGAAATCCTGCTGGGGGAACTGGTAGACGGCCGATTCTGTGATGCACAAGATACGCTCCGGATGTGGCGGGCGGATGACATCCTTCTGGTTCCGCCGGCTGTTTTCATCCTGGCGGAAGTCGCTCAAACATCTCTGGCAGGCAGTATGGCAGCGCTCGACCAGCACGCGCAGTCCTATGCCGCCGGCGCAATCCATGAGATCTATTTCACGCCGGGCGTCCAAATGCTGCCTTTGAAGACCCGCACCCTGTTACCGGCAACGCACACGAACAGTTATCTGGTGGGGGATCAACATCTTTATCTCATCGACCCCGCACCGGCCGATTCGGCCGAGCAACAACGCCTGTGGGACTATCTTGATAAACGAATAGCAGAAGGACAAACGTTAGCGGCTATTCTGTTGACCCATCATCACAGTGACCACACGGGTGCCGTGGCGCAGGCGCAGACACGCTACCAGTTGCCGGTTTATGCCCACCCACTGACAGCGGACCGCATCGCACCTCTGGTCTGCGATCGATTCCTGCATGACAAAGACGAGTTGGATCTGGGTGCCTCTCCGGACGGTCAACCTGGGTGGAAACTGACAGCTTTGCACACACCAGGCCACGCCTCCGGCCATCTGGCCTTTCAGGAAAGCCGGTACGGAGCAGTCATTGCCGGCGACATGGTATCGACCTTGTCCACAATCGTCATTAACCCTCCTGATGGCCATCTCGGCACGTACATGAACTCGCTGCACCGGTTGCGCGACATAACCACCGGCACGATCTACCCAAGCCACGGACCGGCAATGCAGACCGGTCGGGACGTGTTGACGCATTTTATCGAACACCGACAAGCACGTGAACAAAAACTGCTGGCTGCACTGGGTAGCCAGGCGCAATCTTCCGCCGAACTGCTCGCCAAGGTGTACGATGACGTGGACCGCTCGGTGTGGCCCCTGGCGGAACTGTCTTTGCGCGCGGGCTTGCAGAAACTTATCGAGGAAAAGAAGTGCCGGCAGGTTGGCGACGCCTATGTAGCTTTCTGAAGGTCCAACCTCTAACCGTGGGCACCCGACAGATCACTCGCATCCACCCCTTTCTCAGCTTCCACGTTTGACGCACTAGCCCGTGCATGTTTACAAATTGTCACCGCCGGAAGTTTAACTTTTCACCTCAACAAACCGCTAATATTAGAAACCCACTCTGGACAGGTGCAAGGATTACGCAGCAACATGTATTTGCAGGTAAAATAAGGTGCTTTGGACTTAGGACATTTAACATTAATGTAACTCGTTTTGGGTTTGCAGCGATGATTCTCGCAGGCCAGGGAAAACAGCTTCGATCATAACACCAGACCCCTTTGAGCATCTCCTACGCTGGTATTTATCCACTTGTCCTTCGCTGTTCATACAACTAACGTTTTGTAGACATTCATAATTATGAAAGAGGCACAAATGTCAAAGCCTTCTTTTTCGGCTTCGAAAATTGCACTGCTAGGGCTCGGGCTGCTAGTGAATCAAGCGCAGGCGCAAGCGCCGCAAATCTCGGGTTTTACGCCTGGCCGACATTCTCTGTCGAATGACACAACCACGGCCGTCACAATACAATTTGACCAGGACATGAACGCGGCCACACTGGATTCGCCCAACTTCCTGATCTATGGCGAACGGACGGGCTTTCATGCCGGCAACTACAGTTACGATGCAGGCTCGCGAACAGCATCCTTTACACCGGCAGTAGCGTTCGAAGCGGGAGAGATGGTCATAGCGATTCTCACCCAGAGCATTCTCAACAACTCAGGCGTACCACTGGCGTCTGCTTTTCAGTGGTCATTTTTCGTCAAGACTGTTTCGGGGACGGCCAAGTTTGAACTGGATTCAACCTATGCCGCAGACAATGGTCCACACTTTGTCGGTATTGCCGAATTGACCGGCGGCGGTGGCCAGGATATCGCCATCCCACACAGCAAAGACGCAAATTTCAGGACGTGGCTCAACACCGGTACCGGCGACTTCAGTCGCGACACGAACTATACGGTCGGAAACTCACCACGCTCGTTGACCATCGGTGATTTTGACCAGGACAACGATCTTGATCTTGCTGTCGCGAACGAAAACGCGAATACCGTATCAATAGCGGATAACGATGGCAGTGGCGGGTACACCGTACGCGGCTCTGTGATTGCCGTCGGCAATAGTCCGGTTCATTTGACCGTCGGAGATCTTGATGGTGATGGCTTCATGGACCTTGTTGTCGTCAACGGTGCGGACAATGATATATCTGTTTTCTTAAACGCAGGTAACGGGACATTTCCTAATCGAGTGGACTACCAAGTGCAGACTACGCCACAATCGGCGTTTGTTGCGGACTTCAACAATGACGGATTTCCCGATATTGTCGTGGCAAACTCAAGTAGTGCCACCGTTTCCCTGCTTCTAAATGACGGAACAGGTGATTTCGGAACGCCGGACAACTCCAACAGTGGCAATGGACCAAGAGTCGTTCTTGGGCACGATTACGATCAGGACGGTTTCCTGGATGTTGCGACAGTTAACCGCGGCGGTAGTAGCATCTCCATCCTCCTCAATAATCAAACTGGTTCTTTTTCAGGCAAAACCGACTTTGCAGCCGGCGCAGACCCGTTCGGCATGGCGGTCGGCGACCTGGATGGAGACACAGATCCTGACGTAGTTGTTTCCAACAAGGATGACAATAACGTCCAGGTTCTTCTCAACGATGGTTCCGGAGGGTTCACCAGTGACTCTACCTACGCGACCGGCCTGCAACCGCGCTCGCTCGCGCTTGGCGATCTAAACCGTGACGGTATCCTGGACATTGCGTCCGCCGCCTGGGACTCCGACCAGCTTCATGTCTTTTTTAATGGCAGCTTCCCGGTCTTGAACGATGCTCCGGCAGCGCCTACCCTGAACACGCCTGCTGATTTGACTTTCCTGAATCAGTCAGTGACGCCACTCGTCCTCAACTGGAATGTGCCGGTCGATAACGACGGCGACTCACTGCACTTCCTGGTAGAAATCAGCCAGGTAGCTGATTTTGCCAGCACCGTGTTGAGTGCCGACTCCCGCTCTGATGTCACCGGCTTTTCGCCAACACCTCCGGTGGCTCAAACCGTCAGCGATGTGTCTTATGCAGCTAGCGCCTCTCTCGCAGATGGCAGCTACTACTGGCGGGTCACAGCGCACGACGGGACGGTTTTCGGACCGGCATCCGGCTCGCGGAAACTCACAGTTGATGGCACTGATCCAAATATCGATTCGGTTAGCTTAACGAACCCAACCCCAGGGTTCCTTCCCAACTGGTACAACCAAAACACCGTCGCAACAGTCGATCTGATTGCGCAATATGATGAGAGCAGAGCACAAAGCGCGCTGTTCGATCTTGGCGCCCTGGGTGGCACTCAGCAGATCACCGGCATTGCCAGCGGGCTGGATCAAACCACTCAAGTCCAACTCGGCATAACCGGCGCAGCGGATGGCAGCTACCCGCTCAGCGTCACGGTTTTTGACAGTGCAGGCAATTCGGTAGCGGCCAACTCCAGTATCGCACTGGACGGCACAGCGCCCACCGGCGCGGTTGCCAGCTCACCGGCGACCAGCCAGCAGTTGACGTTCACCGTCGACTGGGCCGGAACCGCCAGTGACGGCTCAGGATCGGGGCTATCGGGCTCCTATGATGTCCAGTTTCAGATCGGCGGTGGCCCATGGGTTCCCTGGCGCACTAATCTTCCAGGCACCTCGTCCTCCTTTACCGGTGAACAGGGTGCTTCGTACGGATTCGAGGCCGCCGCCCATGACAACGTCGACAATGTGGAAGCATTCCTGGACATAGCGGAAACCACAACCCTGGTCGACACCGTCACCGACAATACCGCCCCCGGACCACCCGTAAGCCTAGAGGCAAACACCTCCAACCCGAGTCCATGGCAAAACAATCCTCTTTACACGATTACCTGGGATAACCCACAGGACGCAAGTGGGATAGAACGCGCTCTGTTCAAGCTTGGCGCGCCGCCGACTGCAAACTTCGACACCAGCGGCTCGGTAGCCGGAGCTACGGCTTTCATCGCTCAGGCAACAGCGGAAAACGGACAAGACCTACATCTTTGGCTGGTGGACAACACGGGAAATGTCGATTTCCAAAACCGGGCTGCGGTAACCTTGCGCTATGATGCTACCGCACCCACCGGCACCCAGGCCTCCTCGCCGAGCGTCAGCATCAACCCGGTCTTTGCCGTGACCTGGACCGGCAGCGGCGATGATGGTGCAGGTTCGTCTGGTCTGTCCGGAATCTATGACGTAAAAGTACAAACAAACGGCGGCCTGTTCCAGGACTGGCTGGTCAACTTCCCGGGTACTTCCGCAGACTTCACCGGTGTGCACGGCAATAACTACGGGTTTGAAGTCGTCGCGCACGATGTCGCGGGCAATGTGGAAGCCTTTACCCAGACCGCGGAAAGCACGACGCTGGTTGACAGCACGGCCGGCGATGTTACAGCGCCCGGGCCGCCGACGCTACTGCTCGCCAATGGCTCAAATCCCAGCGCCTGGCAAGCCATTCCTAATTTTCTGGTATCATGGCAGGCGCCCTCCGACCCAAGCGGAATCGCAGCGGCCCTGTACAAATTAGGTTCTGCGCCAACGGCAAACTTCGATACCACCGGAGCAATTCGACAAGGGAATTCGCTTAACCTGGCTGTGACACAAGAAGACGGCCAGAGTCTCTACCTGTGGTTTCAGGATCAAAGAGGAAATCTCGACTTTAACAATGCCGGCAGCATAAATCTGCGCTATGACAACACCCAGCCCGAAATCTTCGAGATGGATTTTGTCAACGCTGACTTCGGTCTCGATTGGTACAACCAGGCCAATACAGCCCTTGCTCAGACAGTTCTCGAATACACCGAAACACATGCCAGCACGGCTACGCTTACTTCCACTGACCTCGACACGGTTATCGAAGTGCAAGGCGTTCCGAGCGGTCAGGATGTGCCGGTGTCGTTCAACCTTAGCATTGCCGGTCGCGCCGACGGATTGTACCATGTAAAATTTGCTGTTAGCGATAGTGCCGGTAGCAGCGACACAGACTCCACCCGTTTCCGCCTCGATGCAACAGCGCCAACCGGTACCACTGTCTCCGCACCAGATACCAGCCGCGACGAAGCATTTGTCATAAGCTGGAACGGAAGCGGGACTGACGGCGCAGGCTCCGGACTGTCCGGTATCTATGATGTGCGTTTTCGAGAAGACGGCGACGACTGGGAGGATTTGCTGACCAGCTTCACTGGCACCTCCACCACATTTCAGGGGGACCATGGCTTGACCTACGATTTCGAAGTAGTGGCGTACGACAATGTCGGGAACATAGAAAGCTTTCTGAACACGCCGGAAGCGACAACCATCGTAGACACCGGCTTTACCGATGTCAGCGGGCCGCAGATCCAGCATTCAACGCCAAATACAGTGGCGCAGGGAGCCGGTGTACAACTGCAGATTCAAGCGCAAGACAACAATCAGATTGTTGAAGCAAAACTGTTCTTCAGGGGTGGCGGCACTCTGGACTACACGGAAAGAATCATGACCAGCTCGGATGGCAGCACATTTACGGCCTCTCTCTCCGAGGCTGAGCTAACCGCAAACGGCGTCAATTATTTTTTCAGAGTGAGCGATGGCAGCAACGTGGCCTTCCTGCCGGAGGAATGGCAGACAACGCCATTCAATCTAAGTGTGACCATTGTCGGCAATGACAGCGAGGGCGTGGTGAATGCAACTGCCCAGCCAAGTGGTCAGGAGGTTGTGGCCTTTCGAATGATTTCCGTGCCGCTCAATCTCTCCGACAAAGCCGTAACGTCAGTCCTGGAAGATGATCTCGGCCCGTACGATCCCGCCAAATGGCGCCTGTTTCAGTTCAATACGGCCAGTAATGAATACATCGAATTCCCCAATGTTTCGGCATTCGACCCGTTCAGGGCATTGTGGCTAATCGTCCGGGACGCTGACAAAGTCATAGATACTGGTCCGGGCACAACGGTACGGACGAACGAGCCGTTCACAGTTACTTTGAACCGGGGCTGGAACGACATCGGCATGTCCTTCCCATTTCCCATCGACGCAGCCAGCGTGCAGGTCATTCAAGGGGATGCCAACGATGTGGTTGGCCCGTATCACTACCAGGGAAGCTGGCTTCTACCTGACCAGGTGCCACAACTCCGGCCCTGGGAGGGCTACTCTTTCTTTAGCGAATCCGATGGCGTCCGTCTGGCCATAACACCGACAGCATCTATTGGCTCGCTCAGCAAGACCAATGCGGAAAGGGCTGATGCGATTGACTGGGCGTTAGGCATAACTGCAACCAGCGACTTTCTCAGCGACAGAATTGGCCGCCTGGGTGTGGCCGACGATGCAACCGAGGTTCGCGATAAACACGACTTTCTGGAGCCACCTTTCCCGGGAGATTTCATTTCGGTACGCTTTCCGCACACCGACTGGGATAGACTTGCCGGATACTACAAGACCGATTTTCGTCCGTCGTTCGATGATGGCGAGGTCTGGTCGTTCGAAGTGACAACCACTTTAGAAAACAAAACTGTGCAGCTTGACTTTACAGATCTCCCCTCGTTGCCGGCGCGGTTTGAAGTCGTCCTCGTTGATAAGGCCACCCTGCGACAAATCGACATCCGGCAAAGCGCCACATATTCGTTTATTCAGAAGGATGGTGAGGCACGGGAATTCGACTTGCTGGTCGGTACTGCGGACTACCTTGCAACCTCGGAAGCTTTGAACTCCATTGTCCCGCAGAGCTCCAGCCTTCTGCCGAATTACCCGAACCCGTTTAACGCGGGCACGACCATCACCTATCACCTGGCTGAGGCCGGAAGCGTCACGATGCGCATTCTCAACATCCTGGGACAACAAGTACGCACGCTGACCCAGGAGAGACAAGAAGCCGGGGTCTACAAAGTTCAGTGGGATGGCCGGGACGGCCGTGGCGTCGAAATTGGAACCGGCGTCTACTTTGTTCGCCTGGAGGCGAATCGCTTTACGCAGACACGTAAAATCCTGTTGGTTCGATAAAAAATATAACCGGGACAGAAAAAATATGACTCGAATAAAAGCGATATCCTTGCTGACATTTGTCGGAGCCAGCCTTTGCGCGGCCGCGGTTTTTGGGCAGGACCAGGCGCTGCAACAGCTAATCCACGGGAAGAAGTTCTTTTGGGAGGCCAAATTTGAGGATGCCTTGCAGTCTCTCAAAGATGTAACTTTGAGCACTGATGCCAAGCCTGAATATCTGTTTGAAGCTTACCTGTATACTGGCTTTGTTCTGTTGCGCCAGAACGCTTCAAGCACAGAAGTAAAAGCCGTATTCGCAAAGGCGATTGCAATCGATCCCAATCGGGAGCTGGACGAAATGGTCATTCCCCCCGACCTGATAGATCCTTTCGATGAAGTCAAGGAAGAGCTGGTCGGGTGTCTCTATGTCACGTCGGAGCCTGAAGAAATAGACCTGGTCGGCGTGAAAGGAGACAGCATCCTCTTCGATGAAACAACGCCGCTGACCATCTGCGAGTTGATCTCCAAGAAATACCAGCTACTGCTTACCGAAGACGGTTACGAACAACAGTTTATTCCTCTCGAGCTGCACGCTGGCAAAACAGACACACTACATGTCAAGCTCAACAAATCTTATGCCGACAGAAACTCTAAAAAGGGATTGAAGTGGGCAATTCGCGGTGGGATTCTGGCAACCGCAGGCGCGGTCCTTTATACGACGGTGATCTCCGGTAGCGATACACCGGCAGCAGACTTACCGGCTCCTCCTCTACACCCGAACTAATCTACTGATTCTTATTAAGGGTAAATGAGACATACTTGGTCTGACCCTTCTCAACTTCTACAATCACATCTCGGGGGATAGGGGAAAACCCGTCCCTCCTGACCTCGATCGTGTGTGACCCCACCGGTAACTTGATATCAAGCGGTGTTGTATTATGCTTCTCGTGCCATAACTGGCCGTCTACATAAACGAAGCCATACCCGTATTGCGCAGCGTTCTTTACCGAGACCGCCACACGGCCAACCTCTTCCTGGGTAAAATCGTGCCTAACGCGCAGGATTTGGCCGATCTTCAGGTCGACCTCCTCTTCATGAACCAATCCTAACTCAGAATTCACCAATCGGATGCTGTGCTTGCCGTATTTCAAAGAGGCACGCACCGGGGTGGCCTTCTGCTGCTGCTTGCCATCCACAAAAACTTTGTCAGCGATTGGAACTGCATCGATGATCAGCGTGCCAAAGACCGCTTTCTTTGACTCGATGTCAAAGACCAGACTTGGCATATCAGCCGCCACAGTGAATTGTCTGGTAGTTGATGTATAACCCTCCTTCGAGACCTTAACCGTGAAGACCCGGTTTATATCGAGACCGTTGACCTCAAGCGTTCCCTTGCGATCCGTCTTACCGATAAAGGAATTGTCCAGGAAAATATTGGCTTGGGTCGGGCGATTGTTGGACTTGACATAAAAGTCAACTGTGGCGGTCGTCACCTCAGCCGCCTTGGGCTTTGGCTGGACAACATCAACGCGTTTCGGCTTGGATGCAACAGGTACAGACCGGCGCGGAGCTGGCGTTTCAACTGGCTTGGTGATGGCTTTTGATTTGCCGTTGGTCGACTTTGACGGTTCAACCTTCGCGGTTGTAGTCGGCGGCAACTTCGGCCTGGCAACCGCTTCCTGAGGTTTTTCAGCGACGGCGCCGGTAACGGGTGGCTCCAGAGTATTTAGCGCCAAATCCGGGCTGGATTCCGGAGCAGCATCGAGCATCGGGGTTTCATTTGCGGGCATCGCCTGTAATTCGGAAGTAAGATTGTCCTCCGCTGGCGCCACCTGCAGCTCTGTCCCCACCGGCAGTTGGCCGGACTTACCCATAAAAGGAAAGGGGATATAATTAGTCACAAACAGAATCAGGACCACCAGGAACAGCGCTCCGGCGCCGCTGAGCGCCAGTTTCGGCCTGAATAGCGGTTTACGCTGACTCTGACGCTTGCCCTTTGTCCGGTTTTCCAGAAAAGCCACGTCATCAAAGTACTTCTCACTTTGCTCGGGCTGGATGACGATGTTCAGGTCGTCGTTTTGTACAGGTTGTGTATCTGTCACCGACTGATTATTCTTGATCTTCTCAACAGCACGCAGATACTCTCTGAGGTTTTGATAACGTAACTCTCTGTTCTTGTTGACGGAATCACGAATCAAGACGCCTATCTCCGGCGGCAACCCCGCGGCCGGCAAATCGAGTTGCTGCAATTCACCGGACATGTGGTGGTTCTGAATGGAACTCATAGTGTTCCCCTGGTAGGGGTGTTTGCCCGCTATCAGTTCATAAAGCAGCAAACCCAACGAGTAGATATCACCACGTCCGTCAACATTTTCTATTTTTCTGTAGTACTCGGGCGAAACATATTGAGCATAGTAGAGCGCCTGCTGATGTGATTCCTGCAAGAGTGTCGGGATAAACCAATTGAAGCCAAAATCCGCGATCTTTATCGCGCCATCCGGCTGACGAAAAATGCTGTTTGGGTTCAGAAAACCATGGACCAGGCCGTGCAGATGCGTATAGCGTAAGGTCTTTCCGGCAATAAGCAGGATATCGAACAAATCCTGCGGGGAAAATGGTTGTTTTTCCAGGACTGATTCGGATAGCGATTTTAGATCTGAAGACTCCTCGGCTATATAGTAGTGGCCTTCTTTGGGATCATTGCCAAGGTCAAGGACACGAAAAACATTTGGGTGGTTCAAGTGCTTGATGATGCGCGCACCACCGAGGAAGTTTACTATGTTGTTTTCGTTGGTTGCCAGTTCCGGGTCAAGGACCTTGAGCGCAACCTGAATGCCCGTTCGCGTGTCCCTGGCCTCATAAACTGTAAAGCAGAGTCGGTGGTCAACCCTTTTTTGGATGTCAAACTTGTCGAACTGGGGCAAATCCATATACTCACACACTCGCTATTTATAAATCAAAGCTATCTGCAAAAAACTGCTGCAATGCTGTCAAAAAAGCTAAAATTGCTATATGAAGAAGTACTAGCAATGGTCAGCCATTGCAGAATGATGTAAGATATCAAACGCAACTATTATGCTGACCATTTCAAAAGAAATCTGCACCGTCAGGTTATAGAAACAAGTCCTAAACACCATATATATCGGAGGATTTTGGACTTTATTGAAACATTTCTAACGATAAACAACTCCTGACTGGGCAAAAAACAGTACTGGCGTAATTTCAACTAAAACAAACTCTCTAGCCGGCGGCGACTCTCAGTAAAAAAGCACATATCAGGGCAGCATAGTTGCCAACCAAATAGCCCAAAACCCCCATCAGGAGCCCCACTGGGGCCATGGACTCATAATATGCAGCTGCAACGATCGGCGCACTCGCCGCACCCCCGATATTCGCCTGGCTCCCAATTGCGATGAGAAACATCGGCGCCCGGACAATCCTGGCAGCGATAAACAATATCGCGATATGAAACATGATCCATACCACACCCACCAGGAGCAGGATAGGCGCCCGCAAAATGAGAGACAAATCCGCTTTTGCTCCTATCGAAGTCAGGAACAAGAACAAAGCCGCGTAACCCAGTTTTGATGCGCCAGCCTTCTCGATTTCCCGGATTCTCGTAAAGGAAAGCAGGATGCCGAATGTAGAGATGAAGATCACCATCCAGGTAAACCGACTGAAAACAGCCGCAACTCGCGGGGCCACTTCGTGAAGAAGTGGATTGCTGAATTCGTAAAACCAAGCCCCAAGCTCCCGGCACAAGTACGCACCGATAAAGCCAATGGCGATGGTTATCGCTGTCGCTGGTAGTGAAATGGGCGTGACCTGGGTCTCCTCAAAATCCTTCAGGCGCTGATTTATGTCCAGAATCACTTCGGAACTCGCCCCATTCCAACGGTCCACGATGCGCTGATAGTTGGCAAGAAAAAGTAAGACGCCGGTCCAGGTGTACCCCACTGCAGTGTCAACGATAATGATCGGGCCCATCATGCTGTCGGGCGCCCCTACCGATTCCTTGATCGCGACGAAGTTGGCACCGCCGCCAATCCAGCTTCCCGACAAGGCGGCCAGCCCCTTCCAGGCGTCCGCCGGCAACGACTGTTGAAAAATGAGCAATGCGAGCGGACCGCCAATGACGACCCCTAGTGTGCCGGCCAGCATCATCACCAGAGCTTTCGGACCGATTTTGACGATGGCCGGAATATCTGCGGTGACCATCAGGATGAAGAGACTAAATGGCAGAAGATAATCACGCATCCAATCGTACAGTGGCGATGCGGATGGAATCACCCCGAAGGTCGTGGCAAAGGTCGGCAGGTAGTAGATGAAAATTATCGAGGGAATGACACTAAAGAATTTCTGTGCCCAGCCTTGCATCGTCAGCCAGAATACTACGGCACAGACGCCGGCACAAAACGCAAAAATCGCCATCGGCTCTTGCAGCAAAGTCATGAGGTCCCCTGTATCAGCAAGTTGCGGTATCAAAGAAAAGATATAGCAATAAAGCATGTCATTGTCAACTGGGGCCTCACGATTTGACTTTGAGGTTTGAGCTCGCTATTTTACAGTCCCACCTTCAGCTTATAGATAGTATTCTCAAATACATTTATGGGAGGAAAATTGGCCGAACCAAAACGTTTTGACAGACGGGCGGCGTTTGCCTGGGCAATGTTCGATTTCGGCAACTCTGCCTTTTCGGCGCTGGTCCTGACCTTCATCTTTTCCACCTATTTTACGGAAAAAATTGCACCTGACAAAATCACAGGGACACTTCTCTGGTCGCGCGCTCTTACGATTTCCGGAATCACTGTCGCCGTACTGTCGCCGTTTCTCGGCGCGCTGGCGGATCGGGGAGGATTTAAGAAACGCTTCCTTTTCTTTCTTACCGTGGTTGCTGTGTTGGGTACCGCGAGCCTGTATTCGGTCACCCCCGGACAGATCTATAAAGCCCTGCTTCTTTTTGTTGTTGCCAATATGGGAATGGAGATGGGGATGGTCTTTTACAACTCATTTCTGCCTGACGTGGCGCCTGCGGAAAAAATCGGCCGTATTTCAGGATACGGCTGGGCTTTCGGCTATGTCGGTGGGCTGCTGGCCATGTCCATCGCCATGTTTGGATTCGTCCAGCCAGAAGTGCCGTGGTTTGGACTTTCAAAAAGTAATGGCGAACACATCCGGGCCACCAATCTGCTGGTGGCGAGCTGGTTTGCCGTTTTTAGCATTCCTCTTTTCCTGTGGGTTAGAGAAAAAAAAGTGCCCCGGATGGCCAGCACTGGTCAACTCATGTCGGAAACGATGGCACAATTACGTGAGACCTTCAGCGAAGTCAAAAAGTATCGCCAAATCGTCCGCCTTCTGCTGGCCAGGGTATTTTATAACGACGCCGTACTGACCCTGTTCGCGTTTGGTGGAGTCTTCGCAATGGGGGTGTTTAATTTCACATTCGAAGAGATCCTGATGCTCGGGATCGTGCTGAACATCGTCGCCGGAATAGGTGCCTTTGCTTTGGGATTTTTAGACGATATTATCGGGGGCAAGAAGACCATCCAGATCACGAACATCGCATTTATTCTTGCCACTATTCTCGTGGTTTGGGCGCCGGACAGGTTTTACTTTTGGTTAGGCAGCATTTTGGTTGGTCTTTTCTCAGGTCCAAACCAGGCGGCTAGCCGCTCTCTGATGGGGCGCTTCTGCCCGCCCGCCAGGGAGTCAGAGTTCTTTGGGTTCTATGCCTTCTCGGGGAAAGCCACGGCGTTTATGGGACCTCTGCTTCTCGGAATTTTGACAAAAACCTTCGATTCGCAGAGAGCAGGAGTTGCAGTAGTGCTGGTGCTCTTCGCGGTTGGGGCCATATTACTCAATCTTGTTGACGAACAGGAGGGGATAAAACTGGCAGGTGACAACAAAGCTTAGTCACGTCTGTTGGTGTCTGCTTATGATATCTCTGCCAGGTAGTTGTCGACGGTTTCAAACAGTGTCTGCTTACGGATTGGCTTCGACAGCGCCTGGTCGCACCCTGCCGCCAGGCATTTCTTTAGACTCATGGCGTCGTTGTGTGCCGTGAGGGCTACGATGGGAACATTTTTGCCGTCTTCCATCAAACGGATTTTGGAAGCCGCCGTATAACCGTCCATGACTGGCATTTCCATGTCCATCAAAATCAATGAAGGCTTGCAGGACTCATACTCGCGCACAGCTTCTTCGCCGTTTTCGACAAATACGGTATTGTATTCTTCCCGTTTCTTGAAATAACTCTCTAACAACTTACGATTATCCAAGGAGTCATCGACAACCAGGATTGTGGGTTCAGTGTCGATCCAACGTTCCACCATGTCCAGGAGCAGCCGCTTCTTAATCGGCTTGGTCAGGTAGTCGTCCATCTCGTTCAGCAGGCACTTTTCCCTGTAGCCACCCACTGCGTGTGCGGTAAACGCGATTATGGGGACCCGGTCGAGATTGCGTTGTTTCTCCCGTAGTCTTATTTCGCGGGTGGCCTCAAAACCATCCATTTCAGGCATCTGAATGTCCATCAAGACGACGTCGTAATTGGCGGCGCGCACTGCGTCAACTGCTTCGTGACCATTTTCCGCCAGGTCTACGCTGTACCCGGCCTTTTCGAGAATCTTGGTCGCGAGCACCTGGTTGTCTTTGGTGTCTTCTACCAATAGGATGTGGCCTGAAGTGGACACAACAGCCTTGCCGGTATTCGTGGCGGACAGGCTCTCAACTGCGGGCCTGTCGATTTGCTGCTGAAAAGCATCCTTGATCGCTTGTGCTAGAACGGTCTGCCTGACCGGCCAGGTAAGACAGTGCGCAACATTGTGCTGTCGCTGCGTTTCCTGACAAAGCCCACCAAACGGCGAAATGACAATCACGGGTGTTGGGGGCTGGATTCCGCCCTGTTGTGACTCAGACAAGCGTGTAAACTCCTCTAACTTGAGCGTTTCCTGTTCAAGTACAGCAAAGTCAAAATTCCGTTTGTTGTCCTCAACAACCGAGGCCGCTTCGGCTTCCGTACGGCATAGAATGACTTTTAGAGCAAAACTTTCCAGAGTGGCCGAAAGGATTTGGCAGACCTTGTCATCCCCTGCAACCAGGAGGGCAGTCTTTGTTTCAGTGTCGAAAACGGGTGCAAGTGCTCCATGCCCTTCTTTGCCGCCTACGGCGAGTTTCAATTTGAACTGAAAGACACTGCCGACCCCTTCTTCGCTTTCCACCCAAAACTCACCGTTCATCATTTTGATGATGGCCTTGGAAATGTTCAGGCCAAGGCCGCTTCCACCAAATTTACGCGAGGTCGAGGTGTCGGCCTGCGAAAATTTTGCGAAAATCTTCTTCGTGTTTTCATCAGAAATACCAATGCCAGTATCTGATACTTTGACGTGGACCTCTATTCCATCCCCTTCCTCGGATGCAGGTCGTTCGACAAGTATTGCCTCCAGTGCAACACTGCCTTCGGAGGTAAACTTCAGGGCATTGCCGAGCAGGTTGATGAGAACCTGCCGCACACGGGTCGGATCACCAATCAGAGTTTTCGGGATTCGCGGATCGACGAAACACATCAGACTCAGGCCCTGGCCTCCGGCCCGCAAGCCGAACATCATCACGGCATTTTCACAAACATCTAAAAGGTCGAATTCGATATTCTCCAACTCCATTTGCCCAGCTTCGATCTTGGAGAAATCCAGAATATCATTGATCAGGTCTAGCAAACCTTCAGAGGAAGATTGAATGATATTGACAAACTCTACCGAATCCGACGACAGTTCGGACTCGAACAACAGCTCAGTCATACCGATGATGGCGTTGAGCGGCGTTCGGATTTCGTGGCTCATATTGGCAAGGAACTCGCTCTTGGCGAGATTTGCCATCTCGGCCTGGCTGGCCATCTCGGTTGCCAGGAGCGTCGTTTTTTCAAGATGCTCGGTGATAGCCTGAAGTTCGGTGCTTGAATTCTCCGTCGCTTGCCTGGCTTCATCGAGCTCAGCCTCCAGCTTGTCCACCGTCGACACATCCCGCACGACAGCCAGTTTGCCCCCTGTCGGTTCATCATCCACGGCAACCAGTTTTATCTCAAATGGAAATTTCGAGCCGTCCGCCCGTACGCCGCTAAGTTTCGCGGACCCGGCACTGCCGGTAAACAGCCGCTGCCATGCCTCCTTGTCGTCGGCAGATAGCAGGTCCGCAAAAGCCCGGTCCACCAGACTATCCCGCTCTACCCCCCAAAAGAGACAAAACTCCTTGTTCACAACCTGAATTCTGTTGTCCCTATCAATGATTGCAAGACCATCATTGAGTTGCTCGGCCAATTCGGCCCAAACGTTTTGGATTCTCTCGATTACAGCCATCTTCAGAACTTAACTCGCATTTAACATCCAAGCGGTCTTTGTCGGATCAGAAAAGAGCTCGGGCCGGAAATCTGAGCTCTAAGGATTATCGGCAATTAGGGTGCATTGTTGTAATACAATTTCTTCTGAATTATGGTTTGCCCAAGCCGCACTGTAGCTCCCAGAAAGAATTTGACGGGGATACCAATGTCTCGGTGGAATCGCTAGTACCGCTCCTTCGGTCGTGAATAGAAACTACTCGGGCAGTTGAGAGACGAACAGTATTGGGGGCCTCCGCGTCCGCGCTACAATTGTAGAACTTTGATTGCCTCGTCCTGACTGGCAAGAATTTGGAAGATATGGTCCAATCGTGTAAGCTGAAACATGCTCATGACATTCTTGTTGGCCCCGGTTATGATCAGGCCCCCGTTTCCTTCTAAGGATTTTTTTGCAGTCACGATAGCCCCAATGCCCATGCTGTCAATAAAATCGACATTCGAAAGATCGATAATTATCTTTTCAGCACCGCTTCCAATACGCTTGTGCAAGAACTTCCTAAAATCACCTGCTGTCTCGGAAGCGAGTCTGGAGCCCCGAACGGTCAGGACGTGCACTCCCTGGACAATTTCTTCAGTGGCAGTCGCAGTCTGCATGCTCTCCCCTATGTTGATCTTCCGGGTCAATCGTCCTCCCACACAATTGTGACATTCGTCAAATAGTCGGACAGACTTTCCGTCTCTCGGATAATGACTTTCTCATCATTTTCCTTGGCGGCTTCCTCTATCCTGGCCCCGATCTCAGTGATTTCATCGAAGCCGTAACCGCCGCCGGAGCCCTTCAGGTTATGTCCGATGCGCTTAATTGTGTCGAAGTCCCCACCCTGCGCCATTTCTTTTAAGGAAATCACATCCTGCTGCCTGTTTTCGAGAAATTCCGGCACAAGATCTTCAAGATCTATACTAATATGTGCGACCCATTTATCTGACATTTCCAATCCTTCATTAAGAAGTGTAAAACCGATTTGGTCTAGTTATCGGACGGAAATACAGAATTTCAAGAATTTATCGGGTTGAAATGGTACAGTACAGGCGGGAGAATCGAGTCGAAAGATTAGGGCAGCTTGACTTTTTTGAAACTGCTTTTGAGTTTGGCTGTTATCAGGTCGTGAATCGAACCGTTGCTGCCCACAATATTGCCGGTATGCCACTGCCCGGTGTTACCGTAGATATCCGTGACCGTGCCGCCGGCCTCGGTGATGAGCAACGCCCCGCCCGCAATGTCCCACAGGTTGAGGCCAATTTCCCAAAAGCCATCCAAGCGGCCGCATGCCACGTAGGCCAGATCCAAAGCAGCCGCCCCGGCGCGACGCTGATCGCTGACCACGTGAAAAAGGCTGATGAAAGCAGCAAAATATGGTTCTACCAAATGCTTAGCCCGGAACGGAAATCCGGTTGCGAGAAGACACTCGGAAAAGGCGCTCGTCGAGCTGACCGATATCCTCTCGTCATTCAAAAAGGCACCTTTGCCCTTTTCAGCATAGAAAAGCTCGTCGCGCACGGGATCGATGACAGCGGCAACAATAACCGTATCACCCTTTCCTAATGCGATGGAAACCGCAAAGAAAGGAAAGCCGTGTATGTAATTTTTGGTTCCGTCCAATGGATCGATAATCCATTGATAAACGCTGGCACTGCTTTGTTCACCGGACTCCTCAGCCAAAATCCGATGGCCGGGATGCCGCTCGGAAATGTAAGCGATGATGGCTTCTTCAGACTGTAAATCAACCTGAGTGACGAAGTCGAAGGTTTGCTTGTGCGACACTTCGAACGCATCCGGACGCGCCATTCTGTCTTTTAAAATAGAGGCACCGAGTCTTGCCGCCTCAACCGCTGTTTCAAGGAATGCACTTTTATTTATCATTAGTCCAAGTCCACTATTGTTACGCCAAGATCGCCTTCATTCCATGCCCCAGACTTTTGTTGCTTAACCCGCGGATGTTCTGCTAAGAATTCCGAGAGCCCCTTGCGCAGGGCGCCGGTGCCTTTGCCGTGCACAACGCGGACCTCGGCCCAGCCGGCCAGGAGCGCGTCATCGAGGAACTTGTCGACATTGCCTATTGCCTCCTCGAGCCTCTGGCCTCTAACATCAATTTGGGGCAAAACTTCGTCCTTAGGCGACGTCTGCAGTCTGACGCCACCAGAGGGTGTCTGCACAGCTTTTTTCCCCTTGGCAGCCGGGGCTAATTCAGCAGCGGGCACCCAGACCTTCATGTTGCCGACTTGCAGCAGCACCTTTTGCGAGTCGTCCTGAACGGCGACAATCCGGCCGGTTTTGTTTTGTTTCTGCCATAGTACCTGTCGTCCCGCCTGCAGATCATCTGGTGAAACTCCGGCAGCACTGGTGTCGGGTTCTTCGATTTCTAACAGATTTTTTTTGAGCGTATCCGATTGCCTGCGAATGGCTTGTTTGGCACCGGCGATACTCTGACGGGCAGCTTGTTTTTCCTTAATCTCCCTGACCGCTTGCTCTATGAGTTTGTTTGACTCGCTCAGAATCCGCTGTGACTCGGCCATCGCCTCGCGCTTTAGCTCGCGTGTCTCCTTTTTGTGGCGGTCGAGTTTGTCATTGTACAGAGTTGTAAGGTCCGCCAGGTGGGCCTTCTCAATCTCCAGTTGTTGGGCCAGCTTGTCCGCGGCTTGTGTTTTGGCTTCGAGATCGATAATCAGGTCCTCAAGCCTGGTTTTCTCGCTGCCCAGGATGTTTTCCGCCACTTGTAGCACGGAGGCCTGAATCCCCATACGTCGGGAAATCTCCAGTGCGTAGCTGGACCCCGGTACACCGGCTTTGAATCTGTAGGTCGGGCCCAGGGTTTTGGCATCAAACTCAAGTGAAGCATTCATTACGCCTTCGGTCCTGGAGGCAAATACTTTCAGACTGGCATGGTGGGTGGTAACCAGGGTTTTGCAGCCGGTCTCGGCCAGGTGTTGTAAAATTGCGATAGACAACGCCGAACCTTCGGCCGGATCGGTCGCTGCTCCGATTTCGTCGAGCAGTACAAGGCTCTTACGGTTCGACTTCTCCAGGATAAACCGAATGGTCTCCAGGTGCGACGTAAAAGTAGACAGGTCGTTCTCGATGGACTGCGAGTCACCGATATCTGCGAAAATCTGCTCGAAAATCGGAAAGGTCGAATCCGGATCTGCCGGTATGGGAATCCCGCATTGCAGCATCAACGCGAAAAGTCCGACAGTCTTGAGCGCCACGGACTTGCCGCCGGCGTTGGGCCCGGAAATGATCAGGGTCGAAGTCTTCCCGTCCACTTGCAGATCAAGCGGTACAACTGCATCGACGGTCTCCTTGTGCATGAGAAGGAGCGGATGGCGCCCGTTGGCAATTTCAAGCCGTCCCTGCCGGTTAAACGAAGGCTGGTTGCACGCAAACCGCTCGGCAAACCGGGCTTTGGCCAGGATGAAATCGAACTCCAGCAACGTCTCCAGGTTTGCAGCAATGATAGGAAGCTCGGGGTGCAGAAGAGCGGTGAGCTCACGCAGAATCTTTTCAACCTCTCTCTCTTCTTTGTCCTTCAGGCCTTGCAGTTCATTGTTGAGGTCCATAGCTGCTGCCGGCTCAACAAAAACGGTTGCGCCGGAAGAAGACTGGTCGTGAGCGACGCCGGCAACCTTGCGCCTGTGTTCCGCCTTGACCGGAAATACCAGCCGCCCATCCCTGAGCGTAACCACCGACTCCTGCAGAAAACCTCGCTCCGAATATTCAGCGAACAGACGTTCAAGCTCCTTCCTGGCCCGGCGCTCTACTTGTGCGATTTTTTTCCGGATTCCGCCCAGTTCCCGGCTGGCCGAACTCCTGACCTCCAACGCCTGCAAATCTATTTTTTGTTTGATACTCTCGCCAATATCCTTCAGGCTTGCCAGAGGTTGTGCAACAGCCCAACACAACGGATAATCGTCCTGACGTTGCCGGAAATATGCCCGAATGCGCCCGCAGACCTGCAAAAACGCAACGATGCGAGCCATGCCCCCACACGCAAGGAATGCGCCCGGGACCCTGGCTGATTCCAGGTCGTCTTCGATGTCGTGGATATGCAACGGAAATTGGGCTTCATGCAGCAGAATGCTCTTGAGCTCCATGACCCTTGCCAGCGCTGTTTCGATGGCGCTCTGTTTGCTCATAGTGGCAATTTGGTCGAGCCTGACGGCTGCCTGGCGGGAGAGGGCGTATTCTTTTACAGAGGAGAGGACTTTGTCAAAATCGAGCAGGCGGTAAAGGTGGCGCGAGTGCCTCATTGTTCTTTCTGCGTCTCGTCTTCGTCTTCGTTTTCGTCCTGGATCCCTTTCAGAAACCCCGTGCCGAGGCCTGAGGCGGAGAAATCTTCAAAGCTCTCTTTAACTTCCTCGTAAAAGGACTTTGAGTTTGGCACAGCCTTCATCATCAAATTAAACGTTTTTGGGGCAAAGCCCTTTACCGGCTCCAGTAGAATGCTGTTGTCCTGGTCAGGGACCACCTGGCCACCGAGTGGGATAATTGAAAGCAACAACGCCAGCAGACTGACAACAATGCCACCCTTTAACAGGCCGACCAGTCCGCCGGAGAGCTTTTCCAGCCACAGGATAAAGGTGAACTGCACGACCTTCAACAAAAGGTAGCTCGCTAGCTGCACGCACAGTTGTGCCGCTATGAATAGGAAGATGAACGATAAGGCTGTGGTCAGAGATGGTGGAATCTTGATGAGGTGTTTTAGCAGAACGGCGGCGTCACTGGTAAATTTGGTGGCGACGATCAGGGAAAGCGTTAAACCGAGGAAGCCCAACACCTCATGGATGAGGCCACGAAACAGCCCCTTGACGACAAAAAAAACTACGATCGCGAGGATCAGATAATCTATATAGTTCATAAAATAAAAAAGTGAACGCTTGCAGCAGCTCACTCATTCATAGCAGATTCTTCCGGGATGCAGAGATTAACCCAGTTTCAAGCGGGAAATCTCCTGAACCATTCTGCCATCGGCCTTGCCCTTCAACTGTTGCATGGCTATCCCCATCACTTTGCCGAGGTCTTTGACGCTGGTAGCTCCAACATCATTAATAATCTGGGAGATAACCTCCTCTACTTCCGCCCGCGTGAGTTGTTCTGGTAAATAAGCCTGAATGATCTCTAATTCCCTGGTCTCCTGTTCCAGCAAATCCGAACGATCGCTCTGTGCGTAAAGCTCCATCGCCTCGCGGCGTTTTTTGGCGGCATTGTTCAGGACCGAAAACACGTCATCATCGGTAAGTTCTTGCCTCTTTGCGATCTGTGAATCCTTGATCTGGGCACGCAACATACGTAGTGTTTCAACCCGGATCTTGTTCCGGTCCTTCATCGCTGCCTTCAAATCTTCATGCAACTGGTCACTCAAGCTCATTCTTCGGCAGGCCCTATCTGGTTATGGCGCAAATTTCTTACGTGTTCTGCAACCTCGCAAGACGGCGGTGTTTTCGCTTCGCGGCTGCGAGTTTTCTTTTCTTCTTTTCACTCGGCTTTTCAAAATGTTGGTGTTTTCGGTAATCGGAGAAAATACCTGCTTTCTGGCAGGCGCGTGTGAACCGCTTCAACGCTCGTTCAAAATTCTCCCCTTCTCTGAGTTTCACACTCGGCATAAAAAAACAACCTCCTCAAAATTTAGTCCAAAATAGCTTAATCTTGTTTATCGACACGGAACAAAAAAGTTAACAAAATCAATCCTCAAAAGCAAACACTTTAGCGGCCGACAGCGTCGCTTAACCATCGAGCTCGCCAAAAACATCGAGCACAAGCGCGCTGGCCACCAACGCCGCAGTCTCAGTCCGTAACCGGCGCGGGCCGAGGCCGACGATCCCAAACCCGTTATCGGCAGCACTCTGTACCTCATCATCAGTAAAACCGCCTTCCGGGCCAATACAGAGCAGTCCGGATTTCCAACACACAGGACCCTGCCCGGACAAATCCAGGAGGCTGCGCATATTCAGCTGCCTGCTGCTTTCGTGGGCCAATGCCTTGCAGTCATAGTCGTCGCCGACGTTCAGCAACTGACGCATTGAGACCGCAGGTCGAATTTCGGGACACTTCGAGCGACAGGATTGCTTCATTGCAGCAAGAGCTATCCTTGTGCAACGATCGTGTTTTACAGAAACCGCCTTTGCAAGCGTGCGCTCCGACAAGAGCGGGATAAACTCGGAAACACCGATTTCGGTACCTTTTTCCACTATCCACTCGAATTTGCTTTTCAATGGCAATGCGACGGCAAGGGTCAATCGTAAAGCCGGCTCGCCACGGTTTGGCACGGTACGGTCGATTTTCGCTTCGACCTGGCCGCGGCTCATTGCCAAAATCGTACATTCGTAGGCCATGCCCCGGCCATCGCTGGCTATGATTCTATCCCCCGAACGCTGACGATTTACCGTAGCGTGATGTGCTTCGGACTCTCTCAGCGTCAAACCTTCCTTTGTAACGTCCTCGGTAGAAACATGGTATGTGGCAACAAATTCGGAGTGCATTCTTAAACTGTCTATTTGCGCTCGAAAACGAGCTTAAAGGTCGTGGGGTTCGCATCGCGATGGAAAACCCCCTCCGGTGGTTCAATGACCGCGCTGTGGGCACTGCCCGGCGCATCTTTCGCACGCTGGTAGTCAATATATGCGACGATATCCTTCCTGTCTATACGGGCAAGAAGATCACCTCCGCCCACAAGGACGAGACTGACGGTAGACGGCACCACATAGACCGACAGGTGGCGGGGCACATTGCGAACTTGCACGGGCACGCCCGATACAGATAGTTCGATCAGTTGCTGAACATCCCAAAAAATCTGAGTTTCTTTCTTAGCCAATTCCAGGTAATCAGACTCAGGCGGTACCAGAGCACACGTCTCATCGAGGTCGAACTTAAGGTCGGAAAACGATTTGGGCACAGTCTCTATTTGCGAAAGGCCGTTAACCAACGTGCGCGGACCGGAAACGAGGACTGAGTCCGGACTGAGCATCATGTCATTGACGGTGGCAAAACCGGGGGCTACGGAGACGGATATGTTTGGATTGATCGGCATTCTTCGTGAGTAGAAATCGTCAAGCAACACTAGAATGCTGTCCGGCATCACCACTTCAATCGGTTGCGTGTTTCCGGAAGTGCGCGAAAGGAAGACATCCTTTGGGCCAAGCAAAAAAGTTTTGGCCATTCCAGCACCCGAAAGATCCAGGTCAATGCCGGCGCCGCCGCCAACCCCCAAAGCAATAAGATCTTTTCCGCTACCCTTTACACGAACGCGCGCTCTGTGTGGCAGCCGGTTTAGAATTATCTTACCGTCCGGAACATTGACTACGGAGATTGGCACATCGATCAGGTTTTCATAGTCCTTTTCGGTCACAACAAAAAACCAAATAAAAATGGCCATAACCAAGGCTACGATTTTTATTTTGTAGTTATGCTGGATGGACAAGCTCATGGCATCACCGTAGGGGCAAAGGGGTATTTAACGCACGCTCAAAACCCCGGGAGATGAAGAGAATACACTACCTGGACGACTGCTCGATCCCTCTTCCTAAACTGACGTCGCCATTATCGATCCGAATGCTAAAACCGCATTCAGGATTCAAGCAGACCCAGGCTTTATATAGTATGGATGCGCCTTCGCGTCCGTAGTCCGACAAGGGCAGGAGAAGGCCTGTGTTACATTTTTGACATTGTGGGTAGTCTTGGTCCATGGGAACCTCCAAAAGTTATTTGTACCACAGTAGCACGAGAAAGTTTAGTTATCACTCCGTTTCAATGAACCCACAACGGCCAGGCGTTATTCTTTGACAACCCAGACTTTGATCTGGCCGACCACATCACTGTGAATTTTTATCGGAATTTCGTAGACACCCAATGCCTTCAAGGGCTCCTCCAGGAGAATCTTGCGTCGATCAATCTCGAATCCCTTGGCCTTCAGCAGCTCTGCGATATGCTGCGACGTGACAGAGCCGAAGACCTTGTCCTCTTCACCAACTGCAACAGTGGCTGTCAATGAGACACCTTTCAGTTGCTCCGCCAGATGTTCAGCACCGGCCCGATCCTTACTCTTCTGTTTGTCGAGCTGTCTCTTTTCGTGCTCATAAACTTTCATGTTGGACGGAGTGGCCTGCAGTGCAAAGTCTCCCGGCACCAGATAGTTTCTCGCATAGCCGGGCTTGACCTCAACAATGTCGCCCGGCTGCCCCAAGTCTGCAATTTCCTTCTTTAGGATTACCTTCATAAGTTCTTTCCCGGTTTGTCTGTTGGATAATTTAATGGGCAAAATGAATTATTTGTGGCCGTCCGCCACATACGGCATAAGTGCAAGATGCCGGGCCCGCTTGATTGCGGTCTTCACCAATCTCTGGCATTTTGCGTCATTACCCGAAGTCCGGCGTGGGATGATTTTTCCCTGCTCGGTGACAAAGCGTGAAAGTAAGTCGACATTTTTGTAGTGAATCTCTGAAATAGAAGGTCCATCCTTTTCATAAAACCGATTCACTTTCTTTTTTCTAATCATTGCGGTGCTCCTTTGCTTCATAATTCATAATCTTGTTGCTGCTTGCATCTTGACAGAGATCCTGCTCACCGAGGTCAGCTTCCGAGTCTAGCACAAAAGACTCTCCGACCATACCGTCGCCAAGGTTACGGCCTGTGGCGTCATCTGCGTCGACCAGGTCATCGCGCCTGGGCAAGCGGTTCAAAAATTGAATTCGGCGGGCCTTGATTTCCACCACATTGCTGTGTCCGCCACCCTCGTCCTTCCAGGTCCGGCTCTGAAGCTCACCCTCCACCAGCACGGCTGAACCTTTCTTCAAATGCTCGTGGCAGCTATCAGCCAACTTGTACCAAGCCACAACTCCGACAAAACACACTGTATCGCGGCTCTGCCCGGAGTTATCCTTGAACTTCCTGTTGGAGGCAATGTAAAAATTTGCTACCGGCGTTCCATTTGTTGTCTGCCTCAAAGTCGGATCGCTGGTCAAGTTGCCAGCGATAGTCACGCTGTTGATGTCCGGCATGCGCAAGCTGTGCATAACTATTCCCTCCTATCTCAACGAACCAAATGCGGGCTACATATCCGGTGAACTCCCTGGTTGTACGCTCAGCTTTTGACTTCCTCCGGCTCATCATTGGAGGCAGGTTCAGCTGTCTCTTTGGCCGGCGCTTCGGGCGCTTCAGCTGTCTCTGTGGTGGCCGGCGCTTCGGGCGCTTCAGCCGTCTCTGTAGCCGGCGCTTCTGACGCTTCGGATTTCTCTGAGACGACTGCCTGTTCGTCTGCTTGCTGCGCTTCCTGTTGCTCCGCTTCCGGTTGCTCGGGTTCTTGTGGCTCCGTTTCTTGTTGCTCAGCCTTCACTGGTTCAGCCTCGCTGGCAGTCACTTCGTCTTTTTCTTCCTGCTCAACAGACTCACTGTCCAGTTGCTTGCGACGGTGCTTGTCTGCCTTAACCGTCAAGTGTCGCAGTATTGATTCCTGCAACTTGCATTCGGCGGACAACAAACCCGGCAAGTCGCTGGGGCCCTCAAGCAAAATGTGAAAGTACGTGCCGTACTGCTTGCGATTTATCTCGTAAGCCAGTCGCTTTTTACCCCACTCTTCCTTCTTGCGGATGTTGCCACCGTGATTCTTTATGAAGGTCTCCATCTTGCCTAAAGTCGCTTGTACCTCATCTGTCTTCTGTAAAGAATCAATCACTAGTGTTGTTTCATAGATCTGCAATTACTTATACACCTCCTTTAAAATCAGTTGGCGAACAATGGCGCCAAAACCAATGAAATAACTGCCATTAACTTAATCAAAATATTGATAGAAGGACCAACAGTATCTTTAAGGGGATCACCCACAGTATCGCCTATGACAGTGGCCTTGTGCGTGTCTGAGCCCTTTCCGCCAAAATTTCCTTCCTCCACGTATTTCTTCGCGTTGTCCATTGCTCCGCCGGAATTGGCCATCTGAATGCCTAACATGACCCCCGTGATCAGAGCGCCAACCAAAAGCCCTGCTAATGCATCCGGTCCCAACAGGAAACCGATAACTGCCGGTGTGGCAATCGCCAAAGCGCCCGGAACCAGCATGCCCTGGATAGCGCCAACCGTGCTGATGTCGACACATTTTGCGGAGTCCGGTAAGACCTTCCCCTCCATAAGGCCGGGGATTTCCCGGAATTGCCGCCGTACTTCCTCTATCATCTTAAAGGCAGCTTTACTGACTGCCTTAAACAACATGGAAGAAATCAGAAAAGGGAACATACCGCCAATAAGGAGGCCGGCCAGCACCCTGGGACTCTTGATGTCAGCAACGTCCACATTGGCTGATTTCATGTAAGCGACCAACAGTCCGAGGGAGGCGAACGCTGCAGAGCCGATGGCGAAGCCCTTACCGATTGCGGCGGTGGTATTTCCAACCGAATCCAGGTTGTCTGTGATCTCACGGACTTTCGGATCGAGTTCGGCCATCTCCGCTATACCGCCGGCGTTATCTGCGATCGGGCCGTACGAGTCGACGGCAACGACCATTCCAGTTGTCGCCAGCATACCCAGTGCAGCCATTGCCACGCCATAAATACCTGAGAAATGGTAGGACAACATCACAGCCGCTGCCAACGCAATCACCGGCACCGCAGTCGAAGCCATGCCGATTGAAATGCCACCGGTGACAGTCAATGCAGGTCCAGTCTGGGACTCTTCGGCCAGCTTCCTGACCGGACTGTACTTGTTGGAGGTGTAGTATTCACTGAAAAAGCCGACGATGACCCCGGAAAGCACACCGGTGACAGTCGAATAAAACGGCCCCATAAGCGAGAATGACCGCCCATCTTCGACAAACTCGCTGCCGTATTTGCTGACAATAAAGTAGGTCGCGATTGCAGTCAGGACCGCGCTGACATAAGTACCGCCCATGAGCGAGCCCTGTGGATTCGACCGGCCGGCAAGCTTGACGAACATGATCCCCACGATGGAGGCAAAAATACCTGCACTGGCAATATAAAAGGGCAGCATCCGTAGATTGTGAGCAACACTGTCACCCGCCGAAACTCCAATAATCGCCGCGATCGCGAGCGCCGCAATGATCGATTCGACATAGGACTCGAGCAAATCGGAACCCAGCCCCGCCACGTCGCCGACGTTGTCTCCGACATTGTCCGCGATCACAGCGGGATTTCTTGGATCATCCTCGGGAATGTTGGCCTCCACCTTGCCAACCAGGTCAGCGCCCATGTCGGCGCCCTTGGTAAAAATGCCGCCACCGCTTCTTGCAAACAATGCAACAAGACTTGCGCCCATGGCATAGCCGTTGATGATGGTCGGGGCGCCGTCGAAAACAATAAACACGATGCACAGCCCAAGCAGGGAAAGGCCGACCACGCTCATACCCATAACCGCACCACCGGACACCGCAATGCTGAGGGCACCCTTCAGGCCACCGACCAAAGCCCCTTGCGTAGTCCGGCAATTGGCACGGGTCGCAATGCTCATTCCGATATACCCGGCCAAAGCGGAGGCAATAGCCCCGGCCGCAAAAGCAATTGAAGTTTTCCACCCGAGCTCAACTTTGGCAAATGCCGGAGCCAATGCAATCAAAATTGAGATGACCACAACAAAAATCGCGATATACAAATACTCTCGCTTCAGAAAGGCTTTAGCGCCCGCTTGCACGGCCTTGGATATTTCGACCATGCGATCATTCCCCGGATCCCGACGCATCACGTCCAAACTCAAATAACCTACAAACCCCAGGGCGACCAGACTAGCAATAATTGGAATAGTTAGCAATGATATCCTCCTTAATATGAGTTGTTAGCGTTTCTCACTTGCATATCCGTACGGTCACTTCCATGTCATTCTGAGTCGTCAGTCCGAAATGCTGTGTTACCAGCAAGGAACACAGATCTGCCAAAAATCTGATCCGTCATTTAATGATCCCTCGCACTCCATTGGGTTTCGAACAAACCGCCGCTTCCCGCTGACAATGCCTTACTCTCAAGTGAAAAATATTAGTGAATTATGGAGTCCTAACCTGGATAACTCATAAATCCCCGTAAAGTCCTTTCAGCAGGACAGAACGACAACCCATGGACAAACAGATCAATTGTAGCGACTCATTGTTTTTGTGATACCACGTTCAATGAATGAGATACAGGCATCCGCCGATTTTGCCACTAGTTCCGGTAGTTGCTTTCTCTCGATCTTGTCAAACTTCCCTAACACGAATGAAACCATGTCTTGCGTCGGCTCATGGCCGATGCCGACACGGAGTCGTGCAAAAGCAGTGTCATCAAGGTGGCTGATTATAGATAGTAAGCCATTGTGTCCGCCGCCGGTACCCTTGGACCGGAGGCGAATCTTACCGAAGGGGAGAGCCAGGTCGTCAACGACCACGAGGAAATTTCGTAGAGGTACATTGAATTCCTGCAGGAGAGCGACAACTGCTTCTCCGCTTCGGTTCATATAGGTCATGGGCTTTGCAACAACGACACTTTTTCCTGAAGCTAAACCCAGTCGAACGCCTATATGACTCCTGCTCTTGAATTTCTGTAACTTTTGCTGCTTGTTAATTAGTTCATCTATGACCATAAACCCGACGTTATGTCGGGTCTTGCGATATCTGAATCCAGGATTCCCCAACCCAACCACGAGGAATGACTCCTCCATGAGAACAGATCGCTTTCGCCCTATTCAGTAGACGACTCAGCATCCTCCTCATCGCCATCCTCAGCAACCTCTTCACCCTCGGCCAACTCCTCATCGGCAGTAGGCTCTTCCACGACGGCCGGCGGCCTGACGATTACGATGGATTGTGTTGGCTCATTCAGGACCTTGACCTTCTCGATAGAGAGATCTGCAACCGTAATTCCGTCGCCAACGTCAAGATCTGAAATGTCCACTTCAAGATGTTCCGGGATATCCAATGGCAGACACTCAACCGATATTTCCCGCAGGATGTGCTGCAATATGCCACCAAGCTTGACACCGGCCGACTCTCCGACAAGATGAACAGGTACTGTCACGGTTATTCTTTCGCTGAGCTTTATGCCCATAAAGTCCACGTGGAGCGGCTCGCTGGCCACCGGGTCCCATTGTACCTCCCGAATGACACATTTGGCTTTTTTGCTAGCAGAAAAGCCGAGATCGATGACATTGGCATCCGAATGCAGAAGGCCCCGCAGGTCCTTGTGGTCGACAGAAAGCGCCACAGACTCTTCGCCATGAAAGTAATAGACGCCCGGTATCCGGCCATTGCGGCGCAATGTCTTGCTGGCGCCCTTCCCCCGCGTGTCTCTTTTCTCAACTTGTATTGAAACTTCCGACATTGACTCTACTCCAGTTTAATCGAACAATGAACTAATCGATTCTTCTCCATGAATTCTCTTGATGGCCTCCCCAAACAAGTCCGAAGCACTGAGGATGCCGACTTTATCTATCTTCTTCTCAGGCGGCAAATACACTGTATCCGTCACTTTCATCTCCGTGATGGGCGAACGCTCAATCCTTTCCAGGGCCGGGCCGGAAAAAAGCGGGTGCGTACACGCCACATAGATGTCGTTCGCCTTATTTTCCTTCAAGGCAACTGCGGCATTGACCAGTGTGCCCGCCGTATCGCAGATATCGTCAATAATCAAGATATTTCTACCCGCGACATCGCCGATGATATTCATGATCTCGGCCTCATTGTGCTTCGGCCGACGCTTATCTATTATCGCAAGCGGTGCGTGCAACCTCTTGGCATACGCCCGCGCCAGAGTAATTCCACCAATATCAGGTGAAAGTACGGTCAGGTTCGGCAGCCCCATATCGCGAAAATGATCGCAAAAAATAGTGGACGAATACAAATGGTCCACCGGAATGTCAAAAAAACCCTGAATCTGCGGCGCGTGCAAATCCATAGTCAGGATTCGATCCGCACCCGCTGAAACAATCAGATTGGCCATCAACCTGGCCGTAATCGAAACCCGTGGCTGATCCTTACGATCCTGGCGGGCATAGCCAAAATACGGAATGACCGCCGTAATGCGCTCTGCTGATGCCCGCTTGGCCGCATCCAGCATAATGAGCAACTCCAGGATATTGCTGGCCGGCGAGTTGGTCGCCTGCACGATGAACACATCTGCACCGCGAATATTTTCATTATACTTAACCCAGACTTCGCCGTCGCTAAAATAACTGATCTGGGCAGCCCCTAGCGGCAACTCAAGATAACCTGCTATCTTGGCGGCCATGGACCGGTTTGCATTTCCGCTAAACAGTACGGGTTCGGGCAACATTAAAGTACACCAGACAAAGAAAATGACGGCAACCCCTGAGGTTCCGCCATTTAGGTTCCCATGTCAAGCTTTCGCTGGGGCGGGAGGATTCGAACCCCCGAATCCAGGGACCAAAGCCCTGTGTCTTACCGCTTGACGACGCCCCAAACAATCAAAAGTCCTTTCTTGACTCCTCGACTTCGATTTTCAAATTCTCAGAAATCTCACCGCCCTCCCGGCTAAGGGATTTCTGATATTCCGCCAAAACTTTTTTTTCTATATATTGCCGAAATTCATTCTGAATGGGATGCGCAATATCGCGATACGTGCCATCCGGCATCTTGCGACTCGGCATACTTATAAAGTACCCGGTGCCCCCTTTGATAATTTTCATTCCCCTGACAACGAATGCATCATCAAAAGTGACATTCACGAATGCTTTCAGCTTGTCTTCATTCCGAAGACTTATGTTAATCTCTGTTATCTCCATGCCTCCCTCCATAGAATATCTATTTCGGCAACTAAGGCAAACTTACAGTCACCCCTCACCGAGAGAGCTGCGAATACCCCCACCCAACAGAACGTGTGACAAAAGTATTGTATTGGCCAAGCTCTGGACCTATCGCCGCAGTTGCATCCTCCCGACTTCCATACAAAGCAAATATCGCAGACCCTGAACCTGACATGCTTACGTAGTCGGCAGACTCAACGAGCAATTGGTGTACTTTGTTTAACCGAGGATATTTCAGGAATGTACTCTCTTCAAAGTCGTTCTTTGCTAGCTTGAAGAAATCTACCTTACGGATATCCCTCCCTTTAAAACTTGTCAATGTAAGATCTTTTTGTTTGATTGTCAAGTCTAATTTGAGGCTGGCATAGGCAAGGTGCGTGGGAATATGAAGATTCGGAAACACTATCAGGAAAACCTCGTCCTGCAAGAATGGCTTCAGAGCAACCACCTTCTCGCCCCGGCCTGTCGCCAATGCGGTCCCACCACTTATGAAAAAAGGCACATCAGAGCCCAATGTCGCAGCAATTGCTTCCAGCCGGTCCTGCGCCAGGTCAAGCTCCCACAGTCGGTTTAAACCAAGCAGGACCGTTGCCGCATTACTGCTCCCACCGCCGAGACCCGCTCCCACCGGAATAGTCTTTTTTAGGGCGATCTCAGCCCCGAAAGCGCAGCCAGATGCTTCGCGCAAGGCCAATGCCGCCTGCACGCAGAGATTATCCGGACCATTCGGCAAACCTAGTGTGGAACAATTCAGAACGATTTCAGGAGTCTCTCTACGGGTTAGCCGGAGCTCGTCTTTCAGGCTAATCTGCTGCAGAATAGTCTCTATCTCGTGATAGCCATCCGGCCGCTTACTCTTGACAAACAAGCCCAAATTGACTTTTGCATATGAAGGCAGGCAAAGGGAGTGCATGGGACACAAAACGGACTATCTACTATAGTACTCTTCGAACTTTTGCACAAGTATGCCTTTGTTGGCACGGGAGATCTCTCGCCCCTGAATGGGAAAGTCGTCCATTTCCCGGGCCAGACTCCGCAGTTGCCTTACAGGGAGAGCCTTGATTTCATCGAGGGAGGGCATTGCTGAGGATGTTGTCGCAGCAATGCCGCTGTCATCCAGCACAATACTTTCTGTCTCTTCGTGGGGCCGCGGGATCACATGACATGAAACGAGTTCGCCGATCCTGGCGGCCGCCTCAGCGCCGGCATCGACTGCGGCTTTGACGGCACCAACTTCTCCCAACACCTTCACCGTCACCAGGGCGGCGATGGTGGTTTCGGTGCCAAGGAGCCGAACATTGGCCGCCTTGAGCATAGCATCGGCGGCCTCAATCGCCCCGACGAGCCCCTTGGTTTCGATTAAGCCGAGAGCCCGGTCATCCATGGCGACGTATGTTTATGCGCTGCTGTCGCGCTTCGGTAGAATCACTTCAACGTCGGCGTGTGGCCTCGGGATGACGTGTACGGAGACGAGTTCGCCTACTTTTTCCGCAGCCGAAGCACCGGCATCAGTTGCAGCCTTAACCGCACCAACATCCCCTCGTACCATAACCGTCACATAGCCGCCGCCAACTTTCTCTTTTCCAATCAAAGAGACTTTTGCAGCTTTAACCATGGCGTCGGCCGCTTCAATTGCACCAACCAAGCCTCTTGTTTCAACCAATCCTAGTGCATCCAAACTCATTAGAAAGGAGCTCCTTTTGTCAATTGTGATTCGAACTCTGTGAAGTTATGAAATTCAAAATTCGGGTAATTATAGGAAAACTATTCAAGAGTGTCAACAAAATTCAAGCAACAGGGCGACTCGCTCGGACAATAGTAGCAGGTGCCTCCGGCGTCCACGACGCTTCCTGATAGCCCCCGAACCAACTCTGGCGAGAAAAGCCGACCTCATTAAGAGCATTTACAAGGTGCTCCCGTGTTAATGCAAACATGTCGGTAGCATGCTCAAGGACTTCGGCCGGAGTCGAAATACGTGTGTAAAACTTAACACAGCCCTTTTCCCGCGATCTTTGATATTCTCTCTCAAGAGTACACATCTCACCGGTGGGCAGCTCCTTCTCAATTTTTGGTAACAACTGCAGATCGCCAGATAGGACCCGGTCGAAGTTAACCACCTGAACAACCAGTGTCCCGTCCGGCGCCAAGAGAGAGCAGCAGGACCTGAGAGTATCTTCTACTGCGCCCAGTGTCGTTAGCTGCACCAAAGAGTTGCCGATGCAGTAGACCACCCCCGCCAGTCCGGGCAGAATTGGCAACACGACTTCCCCGGCATCTTGCATGTTGCCGACCGACAAACGGCCGGCCAGATCGGGTCTGCGCAAGGCACAGCGCTCAATCATGCTACGTTCAAGATCGAGCCCCCAGACCTCATGGCTGCGGTCAGTCAGGGCCTCCAGTTGCTGGCCCGGGCCACAGGCAATATCCACCCAGCGCCGAGGTGAGTTTGCAGCAAGGCTTTTCTCCAGGAACTCTATCTGCGCAGAATTAGCAGGAAAGAGCACATCGTAGTAGTCCGCAATTGACTGAAATCGGGTCACCGGCAACTCCTCGTAAAATGGAAGCAAACCTAAGCCCCAGGGTTGAGAACTGCAAGAAAAAAACGCGGGACGGACAAACCGCACACGGGTCGTGGCTTGTTGAACGCAGCATTCTTGCATTTGCCGCCAAATCCGACAGGCACATTGTCGGCAGCCGCAGTCCAGCCAAAGAAATTTGGAATATCGCAAACAGGATTAAAGTTTGAAGCCTCTGTAGAGAGGGGCCAAATGGCGACGCCAGTCTGAGCTGGACTGAAACGGCCAAAGCGGATGGTTCTATCAGTCAGGTGTTCAGAGAAAATGTTACCGAAACTTGTTTCGTCAACTTTCCAGCACGTGAGGTAAGTATGAGAAAAACGATTGCACTACTAACAACGCTTGGTGTGATTATGGCCATTGTTGCTTTGCAAGATCGAACCGTTGCCGGTTCTGCCACAAACGGAACTCCGGTAAATCAAGACATGGCTTTGGAATCGTTTGCCCTCATTGAATTGTTCACCTCCGAAGGCTGTTCCAGTTGTCCCCCTGCCGACCGCCTGCTGTCCGCAATAATCGACGAAGCGATCCGGCAAAAACAAAATATCTACGCCCTATCTTTCCATGTGGATTATTGGGATTATATCGGCTGGAAAGATCCTTATTCCCGCAAAAGCTATTCGGATCGACAGAGACGTTACGCGCAGGCTTTTAAGACGACCAGAATATATACCCCGCAAATGATCGTCAACGGCCAGCACGAGTTTGTCGGTTCGAGTCGCAGGAAATCACAGGACGCCATCGTCGCTGCGTTCACTTCGAAAGCGATATCCAGCGTTCGTTTGAACAACTTCAGCTCGGAGGCAAGCGCGTTCCGGTTCGACTACCGGGTTTCGCATTTGCCGGCCGGCGCTATAATTAACTTCGCTCTGGTGGAACAGGATCTGGAGCAGAACGTCTCGAGCGGTGAAAACCGCGGACGCGTTCTGCAGCACGACAATGTCGTAAGGAGCTTCCGGACCGCCGTCAGTGCGCAGGGGACCATCTCTCTCGAGCTGCCGGATGACCTGCAGTACGAGAAGAGCGCAGTGATTGCGTACGTCCAGAATGCGGAGAGTATGGCGGTTCTCGGCGCGACCCGGGCTGCCCTTTAGCAACGTCCCAGGCGTCACCGGCCCAGCCGCTTAATCAGGAATTTGCCTAACAGAGGGATGTTGTCTCCCTTCTCCAGGTAGTCGAAGAATTCCTTTCCCATTTCCCGCCACAGGGCATCATTGATGTCGTAGTAGATGCTTGTACCCTCGCGGTTGGTCACCACCAGGTCTGCGTCGCGCAGGCGCGATAGATGGTGGCTCAGGGTGGTCTGATTCATCCCCAGGATTTCCGAGATCTCGGAGACCCGGCACTCCCCTTCTTTGGCGAGCAGCAGCATGATGCGCAGCTTGCTTTCTTCACTGATCAGTTTTAAGACCTTGACAGCCCGCTTGATGTACTCTTCCGGAAAAAACTCATTGGCGCGCGGACTCTTTTCTCTGTGCTTGCTTGCGGACATGGGATTATCTGGCTAGAGAATGGCCATGCTTGCGAAGGTAACCGTGGAGTTGGCCGAGTCCATAACGGTACTCGAGTAATCCAGCAGCTTCCCCTGTCCAGCTTCAAGGACTTTCAACATAGTGTAGATAGATGAAAAACCGCAAACACGATAACGGTCATCTTCACGGGCGATGGCTTGGCAAAAGGCATCGGCATCCAGATTCTCGATATGTCGCACCAGCTCGTGGTCGAAGTCTTTCACACGTGCCAGGAAATCGGCATCCGGCGGGCGCTGATCACCGTAATGTGGCCCGACATGGCAAAAATCAACACTGGCGATCAGGCAGACTCTTTTTTCGAATTGCGTGATTGTCTGCTTCAGGGCGGCCGTGAACGACTCGATCAGTCTCCGCTCTCTGCTGAACCTTGCGTCGGTCAGGGCATGATGTGAAAATGAACAAAGCAGCGGCACAAAAGTGAACGCTCTTTTCCCCCTGAAAAGATGCTGCA